>NZ_CP009770.1:392249-576916 GCF_000941095.1 Ureaplasma diversum | reverse complement strand
ATTTCACAATCCAAACTTTTAAAAAGGAATTTTCAACATAATTTTAACTATCAAAGGATTTATTAATATATGAGTAAATTCAAAAATAAGAAGGCACTAGCTTTATCAGTTGGTGCTATTATGGCAGGGGTTAGTGTTATTGGAATAGTTGCAGCTTGTGCACCAACGAAAGCGAAACCAAGCAAACCTTCTCAAGGTACTCAAAACCCGTCTCAATCTGGTGGAACTCAATCTACAAACCCAGGAAGTGGTAGCGCTACAAATCCAAGTGGTCAAGGTTCAAACAATGGTGGGACAACTAATCCAACTGATCAAGGTTCAAATAATGGTGGAACAACTAATCCAACAGGTGGTTCATCAAAAACTTCTCCAGAAACTACACCTAAAAATGATAGTGGAACTTCTAGTGATAATAAAGACACTAATAAGCCTAAAGATGATATGAAACAAAGCGATGCTCCTGATGCAGATTCAAACAAAACCAATAAACCTAAAGTAGAATCTGGTGATGGTAAGATGTAAAATACTAAAACTGAACAGCCAATAGAAGGATCTGGCTCACAACCTAACAAGAAAGCTGAAGAAGGTAATAGTCAAACAGGAACTGGAAAAGCACAATCAGACCCTCAAACTGGTGGTACAGAAAATCCACAACCTGAATCACAACCTGGTAAGAAAGCTGATCAAGGTAATAGTCAAGCAGGAACAGAAAATCAACAACCTGAATCACAAGCTGGCAAGAAAGCTGATGAAGGTAATAGTCAAACAGGAACTGGAAAAGCACAACCAGACCCTCAAACTGGTGGTACAGAAAATCCACAACCTGACTCACAACCTGGTAAGAAAGCTGATGAAGGTAATAGTCAAACAGGAACTGGAAAACAACAACCAGATCCACAAGCTGGTAAGAAAACTGAAAATTCTGATACTAGCGAATCTGAGAAACAAAAAGAAATGGAGCTAAAATCAAAATTAACTCCTATTAAACTTACTTTCGAAGATAAATATTTTTATTTGAGATTAAGAACATCTAAAGCAACGTTTGATAATAATATAAAAAATGACAGACTTAAGTTTGAATTAGATAAAGGAAACGGTGTATTTGAAGAATTTGCATCAAAAATTAATCAAGGTGGGCATGATGCATACTATTTAAATTATTTAGATGAACAAAATGGCTTTGTATCATTTGCTATCTCTTCAGAACAAGGGTACGGTACTGATCCGAGAGAAAAAGGAACATACAAAGTTACAAAGGTTTGATTATCAAGTGATACAACTAAGAAAAATTTATTAATTGGAAATAGCAATACAGTTGATGTTAAATAAAATAAAATATTAAAACTTGCTTTAAATATTACAAAAATTAAATCCATAATGACTTGAAACAACTTAAATGTTTTGAGTTCAAAATGGATTTTTTCTTGTTTTTGTAGTTTGTGCTATTTGGATGTAAATTCATATTTAACCAACTGAACAAAACCTAATATTAAATTCTAAAGCACCTTTAACTTTTTTAAAAGGCAATCTCAATCTTTTGTATTTGAATTATCTTGTTAGTTTATTTTAAAGTTAAACAATTTAACTTTTATTTGGTATAGATTTTCTTGTCTATATCGTTGTCTTTATCTTTTAATTTGTTTATTAAGTTATAAGGGTTTTCTGATAATTTATTCTTCAAATTATTTTTTAAAGAAATTGTAGATGAATTGTGTTTAATTGTAATTGTTTCAAGCTTAGTCTTTCTGGCTAAAGCCATTTTTGATTATTTATTTTTGTTCATCGGAATATTTTCTATTCCTACCGTTTTTAATAGCTATAAATAATATCATTCTATTTATCTTATTAAATACTTAACATCGTCTTCTGATATTAAAAATATTTACTATTTTTCTAATTTTTGTCATTCATTATATAGCTAAAAAACTCTTCCTTTTGTAATCAATATAGTTTGACAAAACCCCATTCAAAATTTTTAAATAAGTACAGATTTTTAAAGGGGGAGCTGTTTTTAGGCAAAACATATATAAGAAAAGCGACAATAAACATTTTCTTCTAAAACACTTTTAACCGGAACATTCGCCTAGAAAGTCCTTTTTTTTTTTTTTTTTGCAGCACGAAAAATTGAATTTAGAATTGCTCTATATTTCTCAAACCAAACTTTTAAAAAGGAATTTTCAACATAATTTTAACTATCAAAGGATTTATTAATATATGAGTAAATTCAAAAACAAAAAAGCACTAGCATTATCAGTTGGTGCTATTATGGCAGGGGTTAGTGTTATAGGAGTAGTTGCAGCTTGTGCACCAACGAAAGCGAAACCAGCTAAACCCACTGAAAAGAAAGTAGAACAACCGCAAACAGGTGGTAACGAATCTTCAAACCCAGGTAGTGGAAGTGCTACGAATCCAAGTGGTCAAAGTTCAAACAATGGCGGATCTGCAAATTCATCAGGTGGTTCAACAAATACTACACCAGGTGCAACTAACCCTGCAAATCCGGGAAGCCAAGGTACAGAAAACAACCCAACAACTCCACCAACTAATTCTTCAACTCCTGAAACTATACCTAAAGATCCCAAAACTCAAGATGATAAACCAAGTGTAGGTTCTGGTACTGAATCTGGTTCTAAAGATAAAACTGAACAAACACCACCTACAACAGAACAAAATCCAAAAGTAACTGAATCACCTAAAGAAAATGGAACAGGAACAGAAAATAAAGGAGAATCTACTGATAAAGAACAAAGTGGCAAAAGTGGCGATGGTTCTCAAAGCAGCGAAGATAATAAACAGCAAAGCGATGAAGAAAAGCTAAAAGCACAACAAGAAGCAGAAGAGAAGAAAAAAGCAGATGCTGAAAAAATGCTATCATATAAGAAGATAAGTGTTAAAGCACAAATTGATGATTTAATTTATATTCCAGATAAAAGATTAAATGAAATTAAAGCAAATATTGACAAGATAGAGAATCCATCTGAATCTGATAAATTAACCAAAATTCTTGATGAAGCTAAAGAAGAAGATAATAAATATAAAGAGCTAAATGACAAAAAAGAAGCTGCTAAAAAAGAAGTTAATGCATTAGAAAATATTCAACAAGATCAAAAAGATAAATTTATTGAAATGTTAGATAAAGTTGAAGACATATCTAAAACCAATGATATTCAAACTATTCTTCAAGAAGCAAGAAAAGAAGAAGCTAAGATTATTGCATCTAAGCTAGAAGTTACCCCTGTTGGTTCAAGCTCTCTTACAAGAAAACTTGACAATAGTAATGGTAGTAATAATTATTTATATTTTAGAGTAAAAACAACTCCAGAAAACTACGAAAAAATTATGAAAAAACGTTTTGTCATGGTAATTGATAAAGACGGTAAAAATACTACTAATGAGACATCAGCAACATTTGATGGTGCTAATAATACAACAATATATCATGAAGATGTTAAAAAAGAAGATCAATCTGTTGCTTTTACTATTTTATCTTCTCAACCATATAATGACAATGAATCAGGAACATACAAAGTTATAGGTTTATATTTAGAGGGTGACTCAACTAAAAATATACTAAAAGGACAATCTAACTCTCTTGTTATTCCTGTTAAAACTAACCAATAATTACAAATTAAATACTAGTGAGATTTTAACCCCACTAGTATTTTTTATTTACTTTAGTTTAAAAGTTATTAATTAACATTAAGTATAAAAACCTTAATAAAATTAGAAAATTAAACCGATCTAAGTTTTATATCTACAAACAGATCTCTTTAAATAATTCAATTACTAGACATAAACTAGTTAATTACCAACAATGTTTAAGTAATAAAATGCCTATTTAAATAAGGTATAAGTAAAGTAATTTCTTAGATTTTTAAGAACTTATTTATAATTATATTAATGTATGATTAATTAAATAGAGACTATTTATAATAAGAACCATTTATTATTAATAAATAAATGAATTAAAGAAATAAGATTAATAACACTAATAATATAACAATACCACTAATGTAATGATTTAAAAATAACAAACCAATTAAGATATAAACCCATCTAAATATAAATATATAGGAGCTTATAAATATGGAAAAGAAACTTTCTTTTGAACACAATAAACTAATAAGTTTTATTTGATCAATAGCTGATGATTGTCTTAGAGATGTGTATGTAAGAGGTAAGTATAGAGACATCATTATACCAATGACAGTGATTAGGCGATTTGATGCGGTTTTTGAAAAATATAAAGCTGATTTTTAAAAAAAGTAGAAGAATTCAAAGATCAAGGTTTTGAAAATGATGAACTTGATAAAGCGCTTGAAACTGTTTCTGATACACCATTTTACAATAAATCAGAATACACATTAAGTGATTTAAGGAATGAAACAAATATTCAAAATCTAATACTTAAGTTTAAAAACTATTTAAAAGGCTTTTCATTTAATGTTAGAGATATCCTTGCTAAATTTGAGTTTGATAAACAAATTGATAAAATGGGTGAAGCTAGAATCTTAGATGCAGTTATAGAAAAGTTTGTATCTAGTGAAATTAATTTAAGTCCATATCCTATAACGAATAATAATGGGGATATTATCAAACCTGGGCTTGATAATCATTCAATGGGGACTTTATTTGAAGAGCTTATTCGAAAATTTAATGAAGAAAATAACGAAGAAGCTGGAGAACACTTTACACCACGTGATGTTGTTGAATTAATGGGTGAATTAGCTATTATCCCAGTTATCGATAAGATAAAAGATTCAACATACACACTTTATGATGGAGCATGTGGAACGCTTGGAATGTGTACAGTAGCTTCTGAAATTCTGCAAAAATATGCTGCAAAAAACAATAAAACAGTAAGTATTCATATGTTTGGACAAGAAATTAATCCGGAAACATATGCTATTTCAAAAGCTGATACTTTAATTAAAGGTGATGAAGCACAGACTGAAAACATTTTTTGAGGTTCAACTATTTCAAATGATCAAACAGCTGGTAAGAAATTTGACTTTATGCTTTCAAATCCACCTTATGGTAAAACATGAAAAACCGATCTAGCTTTATTAGCAAAGGGTGGTATTTCAAAAGATCTAAAAGAAAATGTTAATGACCCAAGATTTGTTGTAAACTTCAAAGGCGAATCTGAATATAGAATGATTCCTGATGTTAGTGATGGGCAATTATTATTTTTGTTGAATAATATTTCTAAAATGAAAGATACACAATTTGGCAGTCGTATAGTAGAAGTTCATAATGGTTCAGCACTTTTTACAGGTGATGCTGGAAATGGCGCAAGTAATGCACGTAGATATATGATTGAAAAAGATCTAATTGAAGCAATTATTCAATTACCTGAAAACATCTTTTATAATACAGGAATAACAACTCATATTTGGATTTTATCAAACAGAAAAGAAGAAAAACGAAAAGGTAAAATTCAATTAATTGATGCAAGTTCATTTAAAACAACTCTAAGAAAAAATCTAGGTCAGAAAAATTGTGAAATTTCTGAAGATGATAAGAAGAAGATCTTAGATTTATACATAAACTTTAGAGAAGATAAGTATTCAAAAATATTTAATAATGAAGATTTTGGATACTATAAAATAACAGTTGATAGACCTTTAAAAGTAGCTATTAATTTAAGTAAAGAAAACTTTGAAAAAATTAATTCAATTTATTCTGAATTAGAGATAGGTACTAAAAACATCAATAAATCAAAATTAGCAGATTATGGTCTAAAAGATTCAAAAGGTGCAATTTTAGAGCTATCAAATTCTGAAAAAATGTTAGCTTATTTAGAGATTTTAAAACAACTAGTTTCATCTCAAGTTTATCTTGATTTAGTTGAATTTACAACTAAGTTTGATAATTTAGCAAAAGAAACTAAAATAAAAGGATTAAATTATTCTTCTTTTGAAAAAACAGGATTTATTAGTCTTTTAATTGAAAAGAATGAAAATGCAGCTATTCAAAAAGATAATAAAGGAAATATTATTGTAGATCCAGATTTAAGAGATACAGAAATTGTGCCATTAAACTATAATGGTGGAATTAATCAATTTATGATAGATGAAGTACTTCCATATCATAACGATGCATTTGTAAGTGAAAAAGATACTAAAATTGGTTATGAAATCAGCTTTAGTAAGCATTTTTATGTACCTAAAAAGCTTGATAAAGTTGAAGATATTGTTAAAAGAATTCAAAAACTAGAAGCTGAAACTGATGGTTTACTTTCTAAGATATTGGATGGTCTTTATGAAGAAATATAATAGTTATAAAGAGATTAATTTACCTTGATTAAAGGAAGTGCCTAGTCATTGGGAAGTTGAAAAAATTCGCCATGTTTTTGAAGAAAGAAAAGAAAAGAATATTAATGCCAAAGAGAAATTTATTTTGTCTGTACTAAAAGGGATTGGTGTTATACCATACAGCGAGAAAGGTAATATTGGTAATAAAGCTTCTGAAAATATCGAGAATTATAAAATAGTACATAAAGATGATATTGTTTTAAACTCTATGAATATGATGGTTGGATCTTTAGGGAAATCAAATTATAATGGAGTTTTAAGCCAAGTATATTATGTTTTAAAGTTGATTAAAAGCAATCAAATGGACATAAATTATATGGAATATGTTTTTAAAAATTCTATTTTTTATGAATCGTTTAGAATTCTTGGTAAGGGTATTTTAGATCATAGATTAAGAGTTCCTATGGATACATTTAAAAACGAATCTTTACCATTACCACCTTTACAAGAACAAATCCAAATCGCCAATTTCCTTGATTGGAAAATCAATAAAATTGATAAGTTGATTGCTAAAGAAAAAGAGAAGATAAGGGAGTTAAATTATTTAAAAAAGATAGTTATTTCAGACATATTCATGTCAAAAAAAGAAAATACTAATAAAATAGCTAGTAAATATGAATGGATAGGAGAAATACCTGAGTATTACGAAGTTTTTCCTTTAAAGAAGCTATGTTATAAAATAATTGATGGAACGCATCAAACACCACAATACACATCTAAAGGAATTCCGTTTTTGAGAGTAACGGATATTTCAAAAATCGAATATGGTGAGAGTATAAATTGGGATAATGTAGCTTTTATTAGTAAGGAAGAACATAAAGAATTATATAAAAGATGTAATCCTGAAAAAAATGATGTACTTGTATCTAAAAATGGAACAATTGGAATTCCGAAAATAGTAGATTGGGATGAAGAAGTTAGTATTTTCGTTAGCCTATGTTTACTTAAGCTAAACAATTTAGTGATTCCTGAATGGATATATTATTACTTTCTAACATATTTAACAGAAAGGGAAATTTCCTATGGTGGCAAAACAGGAACAATAACTAATTTGCATCTTAATAAAATAAGAGAGTTTAAAATACCCGTGCCTAATCTAGAAAAACAAAAAGAAATTGTTAAAAAAATTAATCTTAGCATTAATGAAATCAACAACCTATTTAATAAAACAAACCAACAAATCCAAAATCTAGAATCTTTAAAACAATCTTTAATCACTGAAGTTGTTACAGGACAAATTGATGTAAGAGATGTAGTGATACCTGAGTATGAAAAGTTTACTTTAGAAGTTTCTGATGATGTTGAAAAGGAAATAGAAGATAATGAATAGAAGTTTAAATCCTGAAGCAGCTTTAGAACAAGAAATAATCAATTATTTATCTAATCATGGTTATTTATACATAAAACCATCTGATATTAAAAATAGTTTTAATAAAGAATATGCAATCGATCAAGATAGACTTTTTTCATTTATTGAAACTACTCAACCTAATGTATTTAATGTTCTTAATCTAGCAGATCAATCAGCTAGATCTAAGTTTTTATATAATTTAGATAAAGCAATTAAAAAAGATGGAATTATTAGTGTACTAAAAAATGGAATTAAAATATATCAGGTTTCATCAAATGTAATTCTTTTTTATCATTTATTAGATGAAAAAGACCCAGATACTAAAATAAAATTTGAACAAAACATTTTCAGTGTTAGTAACCAACTAACCTATAGTGATAAAAATAAACAACTAGAATTAGACTTATGCATTTTTATCAATGGCTTACCAATTATTACTATTGAACTAAAAAGTAGATCATCTTCAACAAATTGATCATATGTTGATGCTATGGAACAATATAAAAATGATAGAAGTAATTTAGACACATTATTTAGTTTTAAAAGATGTATTGTCCATTTTGCAATGGATGAAAATGATATTGCTTTTAGTACTAAAATAGATGGTGATAAAACATTCTTTATGCCATTTAATAAAGGAAAAGATAATGGTGCAGGAAATCCTATATCCAATGATGGGTATATGACTGATTATTTATGAAAAGAAATCTTAGATAAAAAGAACCTTACTAGTTTAATAAAAGATTTTTGTTATGTTCTCAAAGATGAAAAAAATAATGAAAAATTAATTTTTCCAAGATATCACCAATGAAGAGTTGTAACTAAATTAGTAAAAGATGCTTACGAAAATAAAGTAGGCAATAAATATTTAATTCAACATAGTGCAGGTAGTGGAAAATCTAATTCTATTACATGACTTTCTTATAAACTTGTAGGATTAGAAAAAGATAAAAAACCAATTTTTGATTCAGTTGTAGTTATAACAGATAGAAACAATCTTGATCAACAAATCTCAAACAATCTTGATCAATTCGGTCATCTTAGAACTATTTTTGCTCATGCTAATGATTCAAATGAATTAGCTAAATTTTTAAATGATGGAAAGAAAATTATTGCTACAACCATCCAGAAATTTCCATATATTTTAGATAAAGATACAAGTGATTTAGCTAATAAGAATTTTGCAATCATCATTGATGAAGCTCACTCTTCGCAAGCAGGAGAATATTCGAAAAATTCAAATATTGCTATTTCAGGAGCAATTAATCCAAATAATGATACTGAAGAACCTGAATTAGATGATTATATTTACAATTTTATCAAAGCACAAAAAATGCCTAAAAATGCTAGTTTTTTTGCTTTTACAGCAACACCAAAAGCTGAAACTTTAACATTGTTTGGAGAAAAAGTGTTTGATCTATATTCAATGAAGCAAGCAATTCAAGAACGTTTTATCTTAGATGTTTTAAAAAACTACACTACTTATAATAACTATTACAAGATTATAAAAACCATCAAAGAGAACCCTAAACTTGATGCTTTAAGAACTAATATAGAATTAAAAGCATATACACATGGACATGAAGTCCCAATTAAAGAAAAATCAAAAATAATAGTAGATCATTTTATAACTAATGTTTCTTGAAAAATTGGAAATAAAGCTAAAGCAATGGTTGTTACAAAAAATATTGATACCGCTTATAAATATCACACAAATATCTCTAAATTATTAAAAGAAAAAAGAACTAACTATGAAGCTCTTATTGCATTCTCAGGTGAATGAGAAGATTCTGGTGTTAAACGTACTGAAGCTAATATAAATGGTTTTTCTGATTATTTAACAGCCAAAAAATTTAAAGAAGATAAATATAGATTTTTAGTTGTTGCAGATAAGTATCAAACAGGGTATGATGAACCGCTTCTTAACGCTATGTATGTTGACAAAAAATTAAGTGGAGTAAGAGCTGTTCAAACCTTATCTAGATTAAACCGATGTTTTAAAGGAAAAGATGATACTTTTGTATTAGATTTCTATAATGATGTTGATGAAATTAAAAAAGCTTTTCAACCTTATTATTCTGAAACATTACTAATTGATGAATTAGATCCAAATAAAATGTATAAACTATTAAGTGATTTAGATAATAAACAGATCTATACAGATAAAGATATCGAACTAGTTGTTAATTGATATAAGAAGCGCAATATGGAATTAAAAGAAATAAACCCTACATTAGATACTTGTGTAGATTTATTTAATAAATTATCAGAAGATAATCAAGACAAATTTAAAATTGGAATTAAACAATTTATTAAAGAATACAACTTTTTAGCAAATATTATAGAAACCCCAAAAGAATGAACTAAAAAATATTTTTTCTTTAATCAACTAGTTAAAAGACTACCTAAATCCAAAAAAGATAATTTATCAATACCAATTCCTGAGATAATTAGTTTACAAAATTATAGATTAGAAGAAAATGATCAAACACATATTGTATTAGAAGATAAACAATCTGAAATATCATTAAATTACAAATATTATGATTATAAAATACAACCTGTAACAGATACTCTTGACAACTTAGTTTCTTATTTTAATGACTTCTTTGGTGATAATGATACTGTCTATCAACATATATATGAATTACAAAGTAATTTATATAAACAAGCTACACTAAGAAATGCAATTTTAAATTCAGATCGTGAAAATATTATGCTTGAACTTGAAAAAGTATTAAAAAAAGAATTAAATAATGGTGATCCTGAACTATTTAGAAAATATATAAAGAATGAAGAAAGATTTAAAGATAGATTATCATCTTGGCTTCTTGATGTATTAATTCAACAATATAAGCCATCATAAATCTTTTATTCTTAAAAACACAATAAATTTAAAAAACAAATGAACCTGCTTTATATGGGTGTTATTTGTTTTTTTATTGTCTTAAAATTAGAATTTGCTTTTTGCGTACACACTTATTTAGTTTTGTAGTTATCCTACTATCATAACAACAACAACAATAATAATAATAATAATAATAATAATAAACCATAAAATTAAACTCTATAAACCTTTTAGTTTTTTTAAAGTTAAAGTTTTTAATCTCTTTTTAGTGTAGATTCTTTTGTTGATAGGATTGCTTTTATCATTTAGTAGATAAACTAAAACACAAAGGTTTTAATAACTTATTTAATTGATTGTTAACTAAAGTAGTTATAGATAAATTACATTAATCATAATTATTAAAAAGGTAGATCAGTTTTATCATTTTCTAACTTTATTAAATGAGTTAGAAAATAGGATTAATTAATGAATAGATATAGCTTTATAAATAAAGTATTAAACTTGTATAAATTGGTATATTCTTAATTACATTAAAGCTTTTAATGTATTAAATACAACATCTTTCTTTTGTTTTTAGATATGATAAAAATAATGGTTTAGGGTTCATGGATATTAATTATGGATAATAACAAATTTAGTACTTACACATCAGAACATAATATTACATTTAATATTTACAAACCTTAGTTAGAATTAAATCTTTTAAAAATAATTATCTTAATAAAGTAAATAGATCTATTGAATTAATTTCTATTAATGATAGGGTTTATATTGTAAGAAAATATTTAAGAGATAATGCTAATACTTTTGTTTATAACTTTTATATGAATATTAAATATTAAATAAAAATTATTATGTAGCTGAAATTATTAAATTTATTTAAGAAAATGTTTTTAATAAAGAAGAATTTAAAGGATAATAAGTGCACAATACAAATGTTTGAAGTAGTGTTGCACTACGTTTGCTAAATCTTAACAAGATTATTTTTTGCTAAAATAGATAATAAACAACATTGACGATCTCAATATAATTGATTAGGCACTAAAGAAATAAATGTTATTAAAGAATAGTAAAGAATCTAAATAAGAAACAATAAGAAAATTAGTAGGAGTTTTTATGTCTGAATTTAAAAATTACCCATCTTGTTTTAAAGAATACACAATAATATTCAATGTTTACGGAGAACCAATTAATGAACACCCTGTTGTTATTTGATATAACGAATATGAAGGAATGTACTATTTTGTTAAAGCAAGAAGTGCAACAAAAAGTGGAATAAAAATACCGCCTTTTGAAACTGAAACTTTAATTCCAGCAATTCTAACATCAAAAAAAGTTTTATTTTATGAAGATAGTTTAGTAGATTGTTCTCAAATTTTTCGAATGAACAAGTATGAATTTGAAATTCTTTATGGAAATAACGATCCACTAGATGTAGAACTACTTCCTTATCCATATGTTATAAAAATAATTGACAAAATCGAAAAAAACCTAGAAAAAAGACATCTCATCAATGGATGTAAAAATTAAAAATTTCGATGAGTGTGAGAAAGCTCTTGAAAATGGCAAACAAATTACTCCTATCATTGAACCAAAACTATTGTATGCAAGCGAAGATAGTTTTAAACGAGAAAGTAGTTGAATTCAGAAATTAGAAGAAAATGCTGATTCAAAAACTCTTGAAAGAGCTAAGAATTTTTATAATAATTATCAGAATCAATGATACAAACCTGTTGTATTGAATTGAATTTCAAGTGCTATTGATTTTGCTAAAGAATGATTTGATGATACTAGAATTAATAAACCAATTTACGATTTGCTTTATGATAAACAATTGCTAGATAAGGGATATAGTGTTTATGAAATTATTAAATTGGTTGAAATAGAATTGAAAGATAATGTTGATTTTAAAAACTATGTAATATCTGATGTTGATATTTGAAAAAGTCTTACACTTTCTTGAGGCGAAACAAAAACTAATTTAAATTATGAAGATGAATATTACTACAACTCAGAAAAATTAAAAAATAATCAACATAACCATTTTTTCAGTAAATTAGATGATAAACAACTTTTAGAATTCAAAGAAGCATATGAAGATAATGAATCATTAGTTGAATGAATTAATAATAGTTGTTTTAAAGAGGAGTATGATGATTGATTAAAAAGAAACAAAAGGGTTATTAATCAAGCAACTCTAAATCCAAATTATTTTGTTAGGATAAGATTAAAAATCAAAGATATTTCTATTATTCAAAAGCAATTAGAAGAGCGAAATCTTGTTAGTGGTCAACAACAAGAAATAGAACAATAAGTTGAACGAATTGAAAAACAATTTAATCTAAAACTTAAAAAAGATTTGTGATTATTAATCATAGATATAATAAAATTAAACCTTATAGATAAGAACATAATATTTCATTTAATGTTTATCAAGAACCCATTAATAATTAACCAGTTGTTGTTTGGTTTGATAGTAATGAAGAATGCACTATTTTGTTAATGCAAGAAGTTTAGATGATGCATATCTTTTTCTAGGATTTTAACAGCAGTAAGTGTTATTGAAACTTCAAATGATGCACCCGCCTTTTTAAAGAAGTGGTTTGTTTTGAGTTTATATGTAGCATTAAAAACTACAAAAGTAATAAATAAGTAGTTGATTTATTCCTTCTTATCTATACTTAAAAAACACTAGTACTTTTGATCATACTAGTGTTTTTTCATATTCTTAATCATCTCTTTAGCTATAGCATCAATCACATTAACAGTCATAGTATTTCCAGCTAAAGATAATATCTTATTGTTGTTTAGTTTGTATTCTTTAACTTTAGAAGTCACCTTTTTTTCAAACCCTTCAAGCAGTAATGCTTCATACCCACTTAGCTTTTTAATTTTGTTATCTTTAATATAAAGTAAACCATGACGATTAGCTCTTAGTGTTGGAAAATATTGATGATATTTTCTTAAATCTGATTGTCGTCAATCAATAACATAATTGTTTCAACTTAGTATTTGTTCATTACTAAATTGATTGTTATTATATTTATTAGCTAAATACTTTTGGAATATGGGATCATAAATATTAAATTCAAGATCATTGTCAGGATCAATAAAATGATCAAAAACTAGATTAGATATGATCTTATCTGGAAATTTAAAAACATTATTATCATATTCTTTTTTAAAACCAACAATATATACTCTTTCTCTAGTTTGTGATACATCAAAATCAATACTATTTAAAACTTTATAATAAACATTATAACCAATGCTTTCTAGTTCACTTATGATTGTTTTAAAACTTGATCCTTGATTATGATTAATTAATCCTTTAACATTTTCTAAGATGAAATATTTAACATTTTTATGTTTCATAATCTGGATTAATGAATAGATGATTAAACCCCTTTGATCATCAAATCCAGCCCTTTTTCCTGCAATTGAAAATGTTTGACAAGGAAATCCAGCAATCAACAAATCAAAGTCTGGTAGTTGATTTATATCAACTTGTACTAGATCACCATAATTTCTATGATCATTAAAAAAAGAGTTGATATGTATAAAGGGCATCTTTGTTGATTTCACAATGTCCTACACATTCTAAACCATTATTTTCTAAACCAATTCTTCCTGCTCCAATCCCAAAACAAAAATCAAAAAATTTCAATATCTCACACCCCCTTTAACTATTATTAGTAACAATCACTTTTAGATTTATAAATTGATTATACAACTACTAAATTAATTATAAATATATAGATATAAAAATACTAGCGACTTTAATATAAAAGTTAAACACTAGTATTTTATTGATGATTAATAACTAATTACTTAGTTCCAAAGATACGATCACCAGCATCCCCAAGCCCTGGTGTAATGTATCCGTTTTCATTTAATTTTTCATCAAGTGCAGCCATGTAAACATGAACATCTGGATGGACTCTTTGAATCTCATTTAAACCCTCAGGAGCTGCTACAATACAAACAAATTTAATAGATTTAGGTTTAAACTTTTTAACGATATTAACTGCTTCAACAACACTTCCCCCTGTTGCTAGCATTGGATCTAAAATGATCACATCAGTTTCAGCAATGTGTGGTGGGAATTTTTTAAAGTATTCAACTGGTTTAAGTGTTTCTTCGTTTCGATATAAACCAATATGACCAATAGTTGCTGTTGGAATTAAATTCTTAACTCCATCAACCATTCCAATTCCAGCTCTTAAGATTGGAACTAGACAAATTTTGTTTTTCAATTTATAACCTTTAGCTTTTTTAACAACTGGGGTTTGGATCTCTATTTCATTTAATTTTAAATCCTTTGTTGCTTCATAAACCATAAGTTGCGTTAATTCTTCTAAGTTAGTACGAAATAAAGTTGTATCAGTACTTACTTTACGCATTCTTGTTAGTTTATCTTTAATAAGCGGATGGTTAATAATCGTATGCATACAAAACTCCTTATGATGTGCTTAAAAGCACATTATAATTATTATACCTAATCAATGCTTATTTGTTATTAGTTAATTGTTTTTTAATATCAAACCATTGTTTGTTTTTGATCATTTCAATTTCATATTTATAAATAGGAACACTATTTTGATCATCTAT
Organism: Ureaplasma diversum; assembly: GCF_000941095.1. Lineage (NCBI taxonomy): Bacteria > Bacillati > Mycoplasmatota > Mycoplasmoidales > Mycoplasmoidaceae > Ureaplasma > Ureaplasma diversum. The sequence goes on along the minus strand of NZ_CP009770.1, from coordinate 561,789 downwards.
ATCAAACCAAGGTGTTTCTAAGATCTTTGGTAAATGATTAAGTTTAGGGTGATATAGAATATGAATTAATGCATCAAAACTAATATATCCATACCCTAAATTTTCATGACGATCTTTATGAGAGCTTATTGGATTTTTAGAATCATTAATATGTAAAACTTTAATGTATTCTAAACCAATTTGTTGATCAAAATCTTCTAGATATTGATCAAAACTAGCTGGTGTTAAATCAATTCCACCTTCATGTAAATGGCAAGTATCTAAACAAACACCAATTCGATCCTTGTTCTCTATTTGATCAATGATCATTTTTAGTTGGGCTGTATTAATTCCAATTTCACTCCCTTTACCTGACATTGTTTCTAAACAAACTACTACATCATTATCAACTAATTTAAAAGCATTATTAAGAGCATAAGCTACTTGTTTAGTAGCTGTTTCTAAATCCTGACCAAGAGCACTTCCTGGGTGTAAAACAATATATTTTATCCCCATAGCAGCTGTTCTTTCTATTTCTTTAATTAAGAAATCAGCTGCTAATTTTCTTGTTTCATTTTTAGCTGAACAAGGGTTGATGATATATGGGGCATGAACTACTAAATTTTTAGGATCTATATTATTAGCTTTAAGTAGTTCAAATGCTTCATCAATTTTAAATTGTTCAACTGGTTGACGTTTTGTATTTTGTGGAGCACCAGTGTAGACCATAAATGTATTAGCATTATAACTAATAGCTTCTTTTACACTTCCTAAAAAGAAGTCTTTAGCTTTTAAACTAACATGTGATCCAATAATTAAGTTATACTCTTTGCTCATAATTAATTTCCTTCTAGTTGTTCAATATCTTCTTGATTAGTTTGTTTTAGTTTAGTTTTGTTTGCTTCTAACATCATATTAGTATATTTAAGAATCATTAAGTTTTCATTTGTTTTAAGTAAATAAAGATCAAACTTTGATGAATCAACTGAAATCTTATTTAATTGATTTGAAGCTATGAATTTAGTATTGATTAGATCTAAATCAATTAGCTTGATTTGATCAACAATTAATCTTATGATTTGACTATTAAACTCACAAACCCCACCAGTAAATACAATCCCATCAACTTTAGTTAATTGATTTAAATATAATAGGATGTATTTAATAATACTGTTAGTATACATATCTAAAGTTTGTTTTTGGTTTTTAGTAAATGTCTTTAAATTAATTAATTTATTAATATCATCTTTAACTAATGAACTTAATCCACTCTGTTTATTTAAATAATCAATGGTTTGTTTAAGATCTCATTGATAATGTTCACTAATTTTAAGAAGAACAGTTGGATCAAGATCTCCACTTCTAGTTTTCATTAATAAACCACTAAGGGGTGAGTAGCTCATTGAACAATCAATTACTTTACCATTTTTAATTAAACAAACTGAACAACCAGAACCTAAATGTACCATTACTAAATTTGGTTTTTTGATCTTTGTACTTCTTATAAAGGTTTCTAAGCAATAAGCATAAGAAATACCATGAAACCCCCGCTTGTATAATTTTAGTTTATTAGCTAAACGTTGGTTTAATGGTAATTTTTTATTTGCTATTTTATTAAAGAAATATGAATCAAAAGCACAAATGATACTAGGGTTATTAACACTAGTTTTAATTTGATCGATTAAAGCAATGCTTAAGGCATTATGAATAGGACTAACTGTTATATTTGCTTTGATGTTTTCGTATAATTGATCATCTAACAAAGCAACAGGACTATTTACATAATCACAAAATACAATTCTTAGTACATAATGTTTTATATCATCAACTGTACTAATTAAGTTTTGTTTAACTAAGAAACTTAATAAATAAGCTACATAATTATCAACTGGTTCATTGATTTTTAATTTAGTGTGTTTTTGTTTAATTTTATAATCAATAAACTTGAGGTTTTTGATCATTTTGATCTTACCACTAACATAAAGTTTATGTTTAGATCCATATAAACTAAACTTTAATGATTCGCCCCCTAAGTTAAGTATTAATATCATTAATTAGTTTCCTTAATTATTGGATTATGAATAAGTTGTTTATTAAACTTCTTAACAATTTTATTATTGATTGCTCAAAAAGCTGATGTTGTAGCAATCATTAATAAGAAAACACCAATAAATACTAATAACATAATTGGATCACCATTTAGAAATGGTCATACATTAGTCATTAATGAATAAACAGAGACATTAGCTACAATTGGTAAAAAGATAGCATACAATAAATAAATACTAAAATAGAAAGTAGTGCAGCAAATAATGTGCTTATATTTGATTGTAGTAGCTACTTTGTTGTTAAAAAGTACATATAAAGCAAACACTAAAAAAGTAATTGGTGTTACTATATGATGATAAAAACCTGTTAAAGAGTTAAATCAAGATCAAGATGGTGAACGTGAATTAAATGGATATAAAACTCCTGTTCAAATTACTCCAACGATTAATATATAAACTAAGATGGTAATTAAATAAGTGTTGTTTTTAACAATTCTTGCTTTTGGATTAATTAAATAAATCAATAAAACAACAATCGCCATTCAGTTACTTTGTACTGTAAAATAGTGTAAATTACCAATTCATGAGTTAGATCCATAATAGATCTTAGTTTTTAGATTAATATCACTATAATCTGGTTTAATGTTATTTAAATCAACTGGTCAGTAATCTAATAAGAATAAACAACAAAAAGGTAAGAAGATAATAAAAGCAATTAATGCAGCTATTGATAATTTATTTTTAATATTAAATTCAATTTTATTATTATCACTTAAGATTCAATAAAATGTTTTTGATCAATAAAAAGCTTTGCTTTTAATATGTTTAATTAATTGATAATAAGCAAAAGGATTAAATAATATAGAAGCAAATACTAAACTAACAAATTCCTTTTTTGTAAAATGTTTATTTTTAGAAATATTTAAAAAGAATAAAACATTAACAAAACAATACCAAATAATACTATATAAACCAACAGCTCCAGCTTGTTGTTGGGGTAAATATGAATAGTTTGAAATTGTATAATCAATCGGATATTTTAAGAATTGTTGATCGTGTGCTAAAAGCACACTTAAACAAATAATAAAGATCAACAAAAAAGCATTAGTAATAATGATCTGATTTAATAGTTTTGGTACTATTTGCATTAATTGATTATTTCAATATCGATTAACTTGTTCATTAAAAGAACGGTTGATATATCGTTTTTTAACTTTCATAACCACTCCTTAATAAAGACAATATTATAGTATATTTTAAAAAATTATAAGCTAAAGCATTTTATTTAATTGTTTTAGTCTAATTATTGATTAAGATTAAGTTTATTAGTATTATATAATATATATTAATACTTTTAAGCTAATTTAGATTGTAGGTTGATTATGGATAATCAAATTTACCAGGTTATGCTTGGATATATTCTAACCTTGATAATAGCACCGATTTATTCATATTTAATTGGAAGTTTAAATGCTAGTATTATCTTAGGATTAATCTTTAAAAAAAGAGATATTCGAGAGCAAGAATCTAAGAATGCAGGGGCAACAAATATGTTGCGTGTTCATGGTAAGAAATTAGGGCTTCTTACAATGTTTTTAGATATCTTAAAACCAATTATAACAGTCTCAATTACATTCTTAATTTATAAATATCAACTACGATCACCATTTGATTTTAGTAATGGTTTTAATATAGCTATCTTAGTTTATTTTGGTGGTTTGTTTACGATTTTAGGACACTGTTTTCCGATTTATTTTGGGTTTAAGGGAGGAAAAGGAGTGGCTTGTTATGGGGGATTGTTAATTGTAATGAACCCCTTTGTTGCTTTAGTTGGGATCATTATTATTTTAATTATTTTAGCAACTAAGCATTATATGTCTTTAGCTTCAATTGTAGCTGCATCAATTTGTGCTGTATTAGTTTTAATTCCTGGAATTAATTACAGTCCATATATTAATGAAGATATCAATTATTTTGTTTATGCATTAAATCCAAGTATAAGAAGTACTTCATATCTTTTAATTTATACAATTCCATCAGCTGGCTTTATTATCTTAAAGCACAAAAAGAATATTGAACGATTAATTCTAAGAACTGAAAATAAAACTTATTTAAGTTCTAAATTAAAAAATAAAGCAGAAAAAGCTGAACAACAAATCAAGAATTAAAAATATTGTTGTAATTTATTACTTTTTTGATTATAATTTTAAGGTTATATAAATTCCTTAAAAGATTGGAAACATACTCAAGTGGTTAAGAGGGCACCCTGCTAAGGTGTTAGGTCGTTCTGCGGCGCGTGGGTTCGAATCCCACTGTTTCCGCCATTAAATGTTTATAAAAAAGTAGGTTCTTCCTGCTTTTTTCTTTTTTTATTTTTAACCCTTATTAATTGTTTATAATTCTTTATAGTTAGAAGGTTTACTTTTTAGTATGATCAAGAATCGAATCTTAGAAAAAATTATTGTTATCTTAATAATTGCTTTAATCGTAATTGGTGTAGGTTTAGTAAGTTATCACTTCTTTAATCGAACAGTTGTTATTGTCTCAACTTGTTTATCAGCAGCTTATTTATTAAACATCACACTTGGTCTTTATATTCTCTCTTCTCAACAAAGAAATGATCGAAGTAAAAAAACTTGGTTATTTGCTTTTTTAATTCTTCCATTGATTGCTATTATTCTTTTCTTATTATTTGGTCAACAAGCTTTTAAAGAAAAGAAAAAGAAGGATATTATTCAAAAAAGAAAAATCTTATTTGAATATGAAGACTACAGTTTTATTCACGATTTTATGAGCTATAACTATAGTTCAGAACCAGGTTTAGAGTTGTTTGCTAAGGTTGTTAAATATAGTTATAACTTATATGGAACACCAATTTATAATGATGCCCAGATTCGCTTAATTGAAGAACCAACTATGATGTTTGAAGAAACAATTAAATTGATTCGTAAAGCAGAAAAATCAATTTATTTACAATACTTTATTATTGAAGATGGAAGTTGATTAGATGTTATTGTAAATGAACTAATTAAAAAAGCTAAAGAGGGTATTAAAATCTATTTACTATATGATTGAGTAGGTAGTTTATTTAAGTTTAAAAAAGAAACAAAACTTAAATTAATAGCTAATGGTATTAAAGTAGCTAAGTTCCATGCTAAAGCTGATTTAAAGATGCGAAGTACAATTAATTTCCGAAACCATCGAAAATACTTAATTGTCGATGGGAAGTATGCAATTACAGGTGGATCTAATATTGGTGATTCATACTTAAACATTGATCGAAGTATTGGTCACTGAATGGATCTTAATTACTTTGTGTCTGGTGGTATTGTTCATACAATGCTACTTGAGTTTATTCATGATTGATATTATTATGTACCACGATCACATAAATTAGATTTCGATCAATTAATTAATGAAATGGGTATTGATCAGTTTGAGATCAAAGATTATAGTACACCAAGCATTAATGATATTAAAGAAAGTACAATGACTTGTTTAATGCATACTGGTCCAAATCAATCAACTAATTCATTAATTGAAATTTTATCAATGGCATTTGCTAATGCTAAAAAATCAATTAGTATCTTCACTCCTTATCTTTTCCCAACTGAAGAGTTGATTGTAGCATTATGCTCTGCTGCAAATGCAGGGATTGATGTGCAAATTATGTTGCCAGGAAGAACAGATTCATCACCTTTTATCTTATCAATGAATAGATTAAGTTATAAGAAGTTAATTAGTTCAGGGGTTAAAATTTATGAATACTCTGGGTTTATGCATACTAAAGCAGTTTTAATTGATAATGAAACAGCTTTACTTGGTTCATATAACTTAGATAATAGAGCTCTTGTTATTAATTTTGAATCATTACTTTTCATCTATTCTAAAAAAACAAATCATCAGATTCAAAAATTATTTTTAGAGATGACTAATAATTCAAAATTAGTGACGCTTCAAGATCTTGAACAAAAACCAACCGCAAGACAGGTTGTTGAAACCATCTTTGTTAACATTTTCCAACCATTGCTTTAATACTTAGCAATGCTTTATTTTTTTAGTTTTAAAATAGTGTAAAATATTAGAATATGATTTTTTAAAAAAATCAATATAAAAAGGAGCAAACTTATGGATTATAAAAGCACACTGAATATGCCTTTTACAGAGTTCGAAATGAAGGCAAATCTAAATACAAAAGAACCAAAAATTCAACAATTTTGAGATGATCATAAAATTTATGAACAATTATTAGCTAAAAACAAAAACTACCCTACTTTTGTATTACATGATGGTCCACCATATGCTAACGGATCAATTCACATCGGTCATGCTTTAAATAAAATCTTAAAAGATATTATTGTTACATATAAAAACATGAACCGTTTTTATGCTCCTTTTATTGCTGGTTGAGATACACACGGCTTACCAATTGAAGTTGCTTTAGCTAAGAAAACAAAGCTAGCTAATGATAGTGTAAGCAAGCGTAGAGATCAATGTAAAGAATATGCTCTTGAACAAATCGCTATTCAAAAAGGTCAATTTCAACGACTTGGACTTTTAACTGATTTTAAAACTAACTACTATACACTTGATCATCAATTTGAAATTGATCAGCTTAACCTTTTTAAAACACTTTTAGAAAAAGGTTATATTTATCAAGATTTTAAACCAGTGTTCTGATCTTGATCATCTCAATCTGCGCTTGCTGAATCTGAAATCGAATATGCTGAACGAACTTCAGATGCTATTTTTGTTAAATTAATGCTTAAAGATGATGCTTTATTTAACAATCAAAATACTTCTTTAGTAATATGAACAACAACTCCTTGAACTTTACCAGCTAACTTAGCAGTAGCTATTAACCCTAACATTAGCTATTCATTAATTAAAACAGATAGTTCACAATTAATTATTGCTACTGATTTAGTTGAATCGTTTACTAAAAAAGTAGGAATAGAAAATTATTCAATTATAAAAACTTTAGATCCAAAAGAACTTGAAAAGAAAGCATATATTTCACCAATTAACAATCAAGAATGTTTTGTTATTTTAGATGATTATGTATCTTCAATTGATGGTACAGGACTTGTTCATAATGCTCCTGGTTTTGGTTTAGAAGACTATTATGCTTGTAAAAAATATGGGATTGATGCTTTAGTTAACATTGATAATTATGGAAAATATAATAGTTTAGTTAATGATCCTGAACTTGAAAATATGTTCTATGAAGATGCTAATCCAGTTATTATACAGCGACTAAAAGCCAAAGATTTAATTATTCACCATGAAAAAATAACACATAGTGTTGCTCATGACTGACGTACTAAAAAACCTGTTATGTACAGAGCTACTAAACAATGGTTTGTATCTGTAGAAAATGCCTTAGAAGCGATTTTAAAAACACTTGATAATGATGTTTCTTCAACTAATTCTAAGGGTATAGAGCGAATGAGAGAGATGGTAATTAATCGAAAAGAATGATGTATCTCTCGTCAACGGGTTTGAGGTGTACCAATCCCGATGATCTTTGATCAAGACTATAATCCAATTAATGATCTTGAATTAGTTAATCACATCATCAATGTTTTAGATCAAAAAGGAGTAAATGCTTGGTTTGAATTAGATGTTAAAGAATTTTTAACAGAAAAATATTTAAACACAAATCAAACATACTATAAAGAAAAAGATATTATGGATGTTTGATTTGATTCAGGAAGTTCTTATAGTATCTTAAAACATCATAATTTAAACTATCCAGCTGATCTATATTTAGAAGGTCAAGACCAGTATCGTGGTTGATTTAACTCTTCAATTATTACAGGAACTATTCTAAATAATAAAGCACCATATAAATTCCTTTTAGCCCATGGAATGGTATTAGATGGTGAAGGAATGAAGATGTCTAAATCTAAAGGAAATGTTGTTGATCCACTAAGTGTATGTAATGTTTATGGAGCTGATGTTTTAAGAATCTGAATAGCTAATTCTGATTATAGTAGTGATATACGAATTAGTGAAGATATTCTAAAACAGAATGCAGAAATCTATCGAAGAATCCGTAATACCTTATTTAAATATTCTTTATCTGTCTTAGCTGATTTTGATTTTAAACAACATTATACAACTAATGTTAGACAAGAAGATTTATATGTTCTAAAGCAATTTAAAGATTTAATGGATCAAGTTAAAGTAGCTTATGAAACATATAATTTTATGGATGTAATTCGTTTATTTAATAAGTTTGTACTTGAACTATCTTCTTGATATTTTGAAAACATTAAAGATGATCTATATTGTTTAGAAATAAACAATGTAGCTAGAAGACAAATTCAATCAACTGTTTATTTTATTCTTAAACATTCATTGATTGCATTAACTCCAATTATTCCACATACAACTGAAGAAGCTTATTCTTTCTTAAATGCAGATAAATTAGAATCAGTTAAACTAGAAGAATTTTTAGTAGATGATGATTTTAAATTTAGTGGGGATATAGATCAAATGCAAGCTTTCTTTGAAATTAAAGATGTTGTCTTTAATGAATTAGAAAAAGCACGAAAACAAAATTTAATCAAAAAGAATAATGAAGCACTTGTAGTTTTATCTAAAGAGATGATTAAAGATACTGAATTAGCTAATAACACTAGTTTATTAAAGAAATGATTCAATGTAGCAAAAGTTGAATTTGGTGATCAATTAGCTGTAAGTAATGCTAATTTTAAAAAATGTTTACGTTGTTGAAACCATTATCCAGATGAAGAAATGTATAATGATGAAGTTTCAAAAAGATGTATAGAAGTGATGCAAAAACAAAAATAGTTATGGAACAAAATTATTTTATTTTAAGCATTGAAACTAGTTGTGATGAAACATCTGTTGCTATTTTTAATAATCAAAAACTATTATCTCATGTTATTAGTTCATCAAGTGAAAACCAAGCAGCTCATGGGGGTGTTGTCCCTGAATTAGCAAGTCGTTATCATGAACAAAATATTGTTAATGTTTATTTAGAAGCAATTCAGAAAGCAAACATTGATCCATTTATTATCACTCACATTGCTTATACTGCATTTCCAGGTTTACCTGGTTGTTTACACGTTGGAAAAGTATTTGCTAAAGAATTAGCAAGTTTACTAAACGCTGAATTAGTACCAATTAATCATTTACATGCTCACGCATTTTCAGCAATCATTGATCAACCAATCCATTTACCAGCTTTAGCCCTTGTTGTCTCAGGTGGGGAAACTGTGATTTATCAGATCAATGATTATGATCAAATTAAAGTTTTAAACCAAACGCAAGATGATGCAGTTGGTGAGGTTTTTGATAAAGTAGCAAGAACTTTAGGATGAGCTTATCCTGGTGGTCCAATTATTGATAAGAATTATGATCCTAAACAAGCTGATATACAATTCATTAAACAAGCTCCTGTTGATGCAATGTTTAGTTTTAGTGGACTTAAAACAGCTATCATCAACTATATTCATAACCATAGTCAAAAGAAATTGAAAATAAATGCTGTACAAATTGCATCAAGTTTTCAAAAATTTGCGATCAATGAAATTGTTAGAAAAGTACAATATTATTTAAACCAAACCAATCTAAAGCATTTATTAGTTGGTGGGGGAGTATCTGCTAATTCTTTACTACGTTCTGAATTATTAAAATTAGATACAACAGTCTATCTTCCGCAACTTCTTTACACTGGAGATAATGCTGCAATGATCGGTGCTTATGCTTATGGTTTAATCAAAAATAATAAAAAATCAATTTTAGTTAAATAATTAAAAAGTAGGAATATATGAGATTTGAAAAATTAATTACTAGTGAAAGTGTTGGAGCAGGACATCCAGATAAAATTTGTGATCAAATTAGTGATGCAATTTTAGATTCTTGCTTAAAACAAGATAAAAATTCACGTGTAGCTTGTGAAGTATTAGCTTGTAATCGTTTAATTGTAATTGCTGGTGAAATTACTACTGATGCATATGTTGATGTAGTAAAAACTGCTTGAGAGATTATTAAACCACTAGGATATACTGAAAATGATTTTACAATTATCTCAAATGTTAATTCACAATCTGTTGATATTGCTCAATCAGTTAACAAAAAAACTGAAGAAATTGGGGCTGGAGATCAAGGAATTGTGTTTGGGTATGCATGTAATGAAACACCACAATATATGCCACTTACCACTGTTTTAGCTCATCAATTTTTAGCTGAAATAGAAAGACAACGATTAAGTGGTGAATTTGTTGGTATTAGATCTGATATGAAATCACAAGTTACAATTGATTATACAGATAGTCAAAATCTAAGAATTCATACTTTTTTAACAAGTATTCAACATGATGAAGATTATGATCGTGATTACTTTGAAAATAAAATTAAAACAATCATGGACGATCTTGCTAAAAAATATCATCTAAATACTGATTTTATTAAAATCATCAATTCATCTGGTCGATTTGTGATTGGTGGTCCAATTGGGGATACTGGTTTAACTGGACGTAAAATCATTGTTGATACTTATGGTGGGATTGCTCGTCATGGTGGGGGAGCATTCTCTGGAAAAGATCCAACTAAAGTTGATCGAAGTGCTTCATATTTTGCACGATGAATCGCTAAGAATGTAGTAGCAGCTAAACTTGCAGATCGTTGTGAAATCCAATTAGCTTTTGCTATTGGTCAACCTGCTCCTGTTGCAATGTTTATTGAAACATTCAATACAAACAAATATCCTGAAGCTAAAATCTTAGAAGCAATTAAGAAAAGTTTTAATTTTAAAGTAAAAGACTTTATAGCTGATCTAAACTTATTAGAAACAAGCTATCAACCAACAGCAACTTATGGGCATTTTGGAAGAGATGATTTAAATCTAAGTTGAGAAAAAACAAATAAAGTTGATACTTTACTTAAAAACATTAAATAAAACGGAACTGACCACAAATTGGTCAGTTTTTTGTTATTTTAATAATACTTAGAATAATATAATAAAAATCCTTTTAATACCATTTTTAAGTAATTTTTAGTAGCTTTAAAGACTTTTTTAAATATTTAATAACATTATTATAAAGTTATTAAAATTAATACTATAGTTGTTAGTGTTATGATTATTTTAGATCTTAACTGCATAAATCATTATTGATATTAAAACTTACTTTTAATATATATTAAGATGATCTAAAACTAAATAATGATATTGATTGAAAGAGTGTTTAAATATGAAAGCGAAATTAGAACAAATAGCTGAAATTGATCAAGCTTTAGTTGACCAATTACCTAATTTTAAAATCAAAATGAATCAAACAGATAGATTTACAGCAACGCTTACACTTCTTTTTGAATCATTTGTTGATTTTGCTACAATTCAAAAACTAAAATCAATTAAACCAAAAATTGATGGTGTTAAAATCCAGTTAATAAACTCTTGAGAAAATGTTGATCAAAACCAACTTGCTTTATTTTGAAATCAAGCTGTAGCTGATTGTTCTTTAAAAATTAATTCAAATCTAGAAACTATTCATTCAGTTAGTTTTAGTGAAGCATCATTTAGTTTTAAAACTGATGATTTAAATTTTGTCCAACAAGTTAATGCAGCTAAAGAACAATTATTAAAAACACTTTTAGATTGATCAATTAATACAAACACAATTGATATTGAATACATTGACAACAGTAGTACTTATTTATTAGAAAACCAAGAACGAACTCAAAAAGAATTAATTGCTCAACAACAAAAACTTGAAACTATAAAAGCTCAACAAGAAGCTCAAACTAAAGCAATTAATGATTATAAATATACTAATTCAATTCACAATGCCATGAATCCGATCCCACTAAATGATGTAACTGAAGAAATGAAACAAGTATGGGTTCAAGGACAAGTTTTTCATGTTGAAAAAGAATCAAGAAGAAACGGATTTATATATCGATTTAGAATTTTAGATGATACTAATACTCTTGAAATTTTTGAATTTGCTTTAAACGAAAATCCAGAACGAGAAAAAATCAAAAAGAATGATTGAATCGTTGCACTTATTACAATTCTACCAACACGAAACGATGGAGTTAAACAAAACTTTGTTGGTAAAATTAATAAACTATTATTAAAACCACAACAAATTGATCAAGCTTTTTTCTCACCCCGTATTGAATTCAACTTCCATACAAAAATGAGTGCACTTGATTCAATTATTGAACCCAAAGACTTAATTGATTTTGCTACTAAAAACAATTTAAAAACAATTGGTATTACTGATCGAAATGTTGTACAAGCATATCCGGAAATTTTTACTTATTTAAACAAAACTAAAAGTGATTTAAAAATAATATATGGAATTGAAACTGAAAAAATTCCATCATATATTGAACTAGTTCTAAATCCTTGTGATCAAAATCTAAATAATGCTACATATGTTGTTTTTGATATTGAAACAACAGGACTTTTTCCAAACTATGATGGAGTCATTGAAATTGGAGCAATCAAGATCAAAAACAATGAACTTTTAGGTAGACTTAGCTTCTTTTTAAAACCAAATAAAGAAATTAGTTTAGCTACTCAAGAATTAACTAATATTACTAATTCTGATATTGCCGATGCAATCTCTGAAAAAGAAGGATTAATAAAAATCTTTGAATTCTTCAAAGACAGTGTACTAGTTGCTCATAATGCAATTAACTTTGATATTAACTTCTTAAATATTAGAGCAGTTCATCATAATCTAGAACCACTTAATAACCCTGTGATTGATACATTAATGATCTCAAGAGCAATCAATAAAGATTTTAAAAGTCACCGTTTAGGATGAGTATGTAAAAAGTATGGAATTGATTATAATGAAGACAGTGCGCATAGAGCTGATTATGATGCAGAAGTATTAAATCAAGTCTTTAAAGTAATGTTAGATAAATTATTTCATGAGTATTCAATAACTAATTTAAATGAAATTAATGATAAATTACAAAACGATACACTAAGAAGTAGAATCTTTGGTAAATGATTAAATCTATATGTTAAAAAACAAGAAAATATAAGAGATATGTATGAGCTAGTTTCACTATCTCATACTGATAACTTTTTTTCAAGACCAACACTTTATAGAGAACAAATTGAAAAGAAAAGAGAAAATGGTTTATTAACAACTAATGCAGTTCATGAATCTGATCTAATTGAAGCTTTATTTTCTAAAACTGATCAAGAAATTAAAAGTATTATACAGTCGTATGATTTTATTACATTACCATCTCTTAAAACCCAAGCTCATTTAACATATGAACAAAATAAAATTAGTTTAGAAGATCTTAAACATGCTTTTGTTAAACTAGTTAGTTTTAGTTATGAATTAAATAAAAAAGTAGTGTATTCAAATACTCCCTACTTTTTAGATGCTGATCATAAAAAGTTTTATGATGTATATGTTCATTCAAAACAACTAGAAGGGAAATCACACCGGTTTAGTCATGAAAAATATGTACCTGATCTTTATTTAGATGATGCTAAAGCAGCTGAATTTGAACTTTCATATTTAAATAATGAAACTTGAATTAATGATATTATTTACAATCACCCCCAAGCAATAGTAGATTTAATTGATGATAGTATTGCCCCGCTTAAAAGTGGTTTATATGCTCCAAAAATTGAAGGTGTTAATGAAAAAGCTAAGGCTTATATTTATGAAACTGCCCACCGGATTTATGGAGATCATTTACACCCAATTATTCAAAAACGATTAGATCGAGAATGAAATGCAATTAGTGAACACGGGTTTACTGTTGTTTATTGAATTTCACACTTATTAGTAAAAAAATCTTTAGAAGATGGATATGGTGTAGGGAGTCGGGGATCGGTTGGTTCTTCACTTGTTGCAACATTTTTAGATATAACTGATGTTAACCCTCTACCCCCACACTATTTGTGTACTAAATGTAAATATTGTGAGTTTGTTGAAGATGCTGATGATGGGTTTGATTTAGTACCTAAGAATTGTTCAAATTGTGATCTTACTTTAACAACAAATGGACATAATATTCCATTTGAAACCTTCTTAGGTTTTAATGCTGATAAAGTACCTGATATTGATTTAAACTTTTCTGGACTTTATCAACAAACAGCTCATAACTTTATTATGGAATATTTTGGATCTTCACACGCTTTTAGAGCTGGAACAATCGCAACAGTTGCTGAAAAAACAGCTTTTGGAATGGTTCGAAAATATTTTGAAGAACAAAAACTAGATCCTAAAGTTCGTGATTCAACAATTATGTTATATGCACTTGCTTGTATTAACTCAAAACGAACAACAGGACAACACCCAGGAGGAATTATTGTAGTTCCTGAAGATTTATCTATTTTTGATTTCTCACCATACAACTATCCAGCTAATAAAAAAGAAGAAAACTGATTAACAACCCATTTTGCTTTTGAATATTTACATGATAATTTATTAAAGTTTGATATTTTAGGTCATGATAATCCAACGATTTTAAACCTTATTAAAAAATTAACAAACATTGATGATCGTGATGTACCAATGTATGATTTAAAAGTTATTGCATCATTTAGTGATATATCTGTTTTTAATCTAGAACCACGTGATGTTTTAAACGAGACAACAGGAGCTATTAGTATTCCTGAATTTGGTACTAAGTTTGTGCGACAAATGTTAGTTGACACCAAACCTAAATCATTTGCTGACTTGATACGGATCTCAGGTTTATCTCATGGAACTGATGTTTGATTAGATAATGCTCAATCATTAATTAAATCAGGTAAAGTACTAAAAGATGTAATTGCTTGTCGGGATGATATTATGACCTATTTAATCGCTTTAAACATCGAACCATCAATTGCTTTTGCTGTAATGGAAGATGTAAGAAAAGGTAAGAAAATTAAATTAGATCATCAAAAGATCTTACAAGAAAAACAAATTCCACAATGATATATTGAATCAGCTAATAAGATTAAATATATGTTCCCAAAAGCACACGCGACTGCTTATGTAATGCACGCTTATAAATTTGCTTGATTTAAACTTTATTACCCCCTTGAATACTATGCTGCTTTTTTAAGTGTGCGAGCTGAAAAAGTTGATATGTTAATTATTAAAAAAGGGAAATTAGCAATTGAAGAAGAATATAAACGAATTGTTGATAAAGAAAATAAAGCTAAAAATGGTAATGGACCAAAACCAACAACAGCTGAACTTGAATCATTAAACACTTATGAAATTATGGTTGAACTATTAGCTAGAGGAATTAAAATCAATAATGTTGATATTAAAAAATCAGCTGCAACTGACTTTTTAATCGATCGAGCAACAAATAGTATTATCCCACCTTTTACAATGCTTCCTGGATTAGGTGAGATTGTTGCAAATAGTATTGTAAGTGCACGAGATGAATTACAATTTGCAACCATTGAAGATCTAAAGGCTAGAACTAAACTATCAAAAAAAGATCTTGATAATTTATCAAAAATTGGTGCACTTGATGAACTAAGTGAAACAGATCAGTTGACTTTATTTTAATTTAGGATTATTTTTGATTATTAACTAAATTATTAAATCTAATTGTGGTATTAATTAACTAATATGAACGGATCATTTTGAACAAAAAGGAATATTATCTTACTAAGTATTGGTGTTATTGTTAGTGCAATAATGGTTGGGTTTAGTATTTCATTAATTCTAGACATTGACTTTAAAAACTTATTCACTAGTTTAAAAACATCATTAAATAGTAATAATTTAGCTACTTTATGATTACTTTTATTAATTGGTTTTAGTTTATTTCGTGCTTTTATTTTTGTACTGTTACATTATGTTTATGTAAAAAGGAATAAAGTAAAAACAATTAAGTGGTATGAATGGATTTTGTATGCTTTTAGTTTATTGTTTTTAACAGCATCAACTCCCTTTTCAATTGGATCTGAACCATTTAGTGTTTATTTTCTTACAAAACATAAAGTAAACCATATTCGCCATAATTCAGCATTTCTTTTAGCTTGTTCAACTTATTATGAACTAGGACAGTTATTAATTACTTTACCTTCCTTATTTTATGTATCTTATAATATCCATATTTTCTATACAGCACTTAATCAACCAATTCCTTATTTCTTTTGATTAGCTGTAGTTGGAACACTTGTTGATATGGTAATTGCATCCTTATATTTTGTTTTAGGATATAGTTCTAAGGTACATTTGTTTATTAACCGTGTCTACAATAAAATCAAAAAAGTCTTAAAACTAAAATATGATACTTATGAACAATTATTAATTAAGCATAAAGGAGGTGAAAACTTCAAAAGAGTTTATCACTACTATATGCGTTTACCTTGATTAAACATAACAGCACTTTTGATTGGTTTAGGGTTTAATTTTTGTTTTTATAGTTTAACTTATATAAGTTATTTATTAGTTAGTAAAGATCCGGCCCTAATTTATTTTGATATGTTTAATTACACTAACATATCAATTACAGCAACTAACTTTGTCCCTATCCCAGGATCTGAAGGTAGTGTGCAATATATTCTTAAACAATTCCTTACTTTTAATAATCCTCATCAAGCTAAAATTAATGATCAACTAATTAATGAAGTTATTTTTATTTGAAGAATGTTTAGTTTATATTTATGCGCTTTTGTTGGGATCTTTGGCTTTAGTTATTTCTTAATTAAAGATTGAAGAATCTTTATTAAACAAATTAAAATCAACCATAAACAAAACAATACTTTCTTATTTAAAAACAATTATCGATTTAAATGAAATAAGAAAAAGAATGATTATTTTCAAAGAAAAGATTAATTATAATTAGTATCAAAAAACATCCTTACTAAAAAAAGAGAAGGATGTTTTTTAAGTAATCTTAATTGGAACTTTTGATTGTTAAGTTGATAATGATAGCTAATAGTAAAATTACTATGACTATAGTGTTTGGTATTGATTTAATTTAATAAAAGTTATTATTGGTTTTTTTTATTTTATCTACTCATTATTCATTTCAAGGAAAAGAATCCCATTCAATTGGTTTGTCTTTTTCTTTATCCTTAAAATCAAATTTAAGATTGTATTCACTTAAATTATCAATTTTATCTACTTCTAATAAGAATACTGGATAGTTTTCAAAAACGACAGTTGGTATAGTATTTGTAGTGAACCCGATTTTTTGGACAAATTAATTCTTGTCTATTGTTATAAGGATTGATGCCTGTATTGTACAGGAGTCAATCCTTTTAATTTTACTTGTATTCTTTCGTTATTATAGTAATGAATGTAGTTTGTTATAGCTTGGATTAATTCTTCAACCGTTTTAAATTCAGATTCATGACCATAAAACATTTCGTTTTTTAGTTTACCGAAGAAATTTTCCATAGGCGAATTATCAAGACAATTACCTTTTCGCGACATTGATTGAATAATATTTTTCTCAGCTAGCATTTGGCGGTATTGGCGCATTTGATATTGTCAGCCTTGATCTGAATGCAATATTAACCCACTTAAGTCTTCAAACTTTTGAAAAGCTTCACCAATCATCTTAACTGTCTGTTGAAAGTTAGGGCTTGTTGAAATATTAAAAGCAATAATTTCTCTATTGTGCATATCCATAATTGGTGATAAGTATACTTTGCTATTAGTGATGCGAAATTCAGTAACATCAGTTGTTCATTTTTGATTACAAGAAGTGGTTGAAAAATCTCGTTGATAATAAGTTTTATGAGCAACTTGATCTTGAATCTTGATTAATAGATGACTCTTCACTACCCCATTTAAATCGCCTTTGTATGATCGATATTTAGCTTTAGGAGTTAGAGCAAATAATCCCATTAGTTTCATTAAACGTTTCACTTTTTTATGATTAATTAAAATCCCTCTATTTGCTAATTCTAGTGTGATTCTACGGTATCCATAGCGTTTTTTGTGGTGGTAATAAATTTCAGTGATAAGGCTCATTATTTCCTTGTTTTTCAGATCCTTACTTACCTTTTTAAGGTGGTAATAATAATCACTTCTTGAAATGCCTGGACAATTTGGATTGCTATTAATTACTTCTAAAATGAATCTCAAACTACATAACAATTCTTGCCTTAGTTCTGTGATAGCTTGAGCTATTTCTTCTTTTGTTGGTTTTCTCTTTTCTGAACTAAGGCATCTAATTTTTTTAAGTATTCGTTCTCTATGGTAAGGCGTAAATTCTGCTTTCGTAAAAGTTCATTTTCTTGCTTCAATGAGATGTTCGTCTTGTTTTCTTGCTTTTTGTTCATATGGTTTACGGCCCCTCTTTTTCTCTACAACATTATACCCGTTTTCAAGAAAAGATTTAATTCATGAGTGTAATAAACCAACATTAGATAATCCTAATTCTATCGATACCCTTACATAAGTTTCACCGTTAAGCAAAACACGATCAATTGCTGCTTTTTTGAATTCTTTAGAATATTTTTTATTCCTAGAACGATAAACAATCTTAGTTCCATGCCTTTCTATTAACCGAATAATGTATCAAACAACGGTTCTGTTTAAATTGTATTTCTTTGCAATTTTATTAAATGAAAAATCTTTTTCTTTGTACAAAGAGTAGATCTCTAACTTATCTTTGTATGTTAATTTCATGAAAAATGAATCCTTTCGTTGGTTGTCCAACTTTTAGGGTTCATTTCATTTAGGTTATTGAATTGGTGTTTTTTAGTGGTTGTAGTGGTTTGAAAAAAATGGGTTTGACGGGTTGGTTTTAAGTAGGTAGTTCTATTAAATTGATATATTTAATGTTGTTTTTGGATTATTAGAATAGTTCTAAACTTATAATATTAGTTATTAGATAGATTTGTTAATTAGTTGAGTTTAAGAAAGAGTTTAGATGGGGTATTTTAAGATGGAGAATATATTAGAGTTGGTTAAGAGAGAGAGAGAGAGAGAGAGAGAGAGAGAGAGAGAGAGAGATTTTAAATAATCGCTTTTTATTTCATTTCTTGTTTAGTAATGAATCGTACCTATTCTCATTAGCCAAAGGAACAGCAGGATTACCCAACTTATATAAAAAAGATATTGATAATATTTTGATCCCAATCCCATCTTTAGAAATACAAGAAAAAGTTGCCGAAATACTTGATAAATTAACAGAATATGTTACCGAATTACAAAATGAATTACTATTAAGAAATAAACAATATAACTACTACAGAAACATTCTTCTTAGTGAAGAATACTTAACTAAGAAGACACTAGAACTTTGCGGGGAAGATGCATTAGTAGAATTTAAGCAATTAAAGGATATTTGCAAAATTGTTCGTGGAACTAGAGTTACAAAGAAGGATTTACTTAGTGATGGTTTATATCCTGTAGTTTCTGGGGGAACTGGTTATATGGGATATTTAAATAAATATAATGGAGAAGAAAATACAATTACCATCGCACAATATGGCATGGCAGGATATGTAAAATGGCAAAACGAAAAATTTTGAGCAAACGATGTTTGTTTTTGTGTAAACCCAATTGATAATGTCAATAAAAAGTATTTGTATTATTTCTTGGTAAAAAACCAAGATTATTTATATTCAATATCAAATAGAAGTGCAATCCCATATAGTATTTCAAGAGATAGAATATACGATATTCAAATCCCAATCCCGCCATTAGAAGTCCAAAACTACATCGCTTCAATCCTTGATCAATTTCATACACTAACCAATGATCTTACCCAAGGTCTACCCAAAGAAATCGAACTTCGACAAAAACAATACGAATATTACAGAGAACTTCTTTTATCATTTGATTCAAACAAAGAGTAATAAATCTAAAAAACCCAATCTATTATTAACTTCTAAACATCCTACCACTTAGGGTGTTTTTATTTTTGTATATCAATTTAAGATTTATTTTCTACATTCTTTTGAAACAAAATCAATTAAATATTAATTAAAATATTCCAACCTTTAAAAATAGTAAATAAGAACTAATTTTATACACAAATTAGGACAAAATAATATAGATCAATATTTATACAAAAAGCTTATAGATTATTAATAAATTAATATTCTAGAACATAAACTAAGTTCTATTTCTTAAATAAATACCCCAATAATGTCACTATCTTATTGATTTTAATATGTATTTAATAATAGCTTGTTATAAAGAATGTATAATAAAACAAGTTTAATAAAACTTTAAGTTTTAATATAGCTAAAAGTAATTTTTAGTCTTGATGAAAGATAAACATATTATGAGTTTTTTTAATAAAAAGAAAAATGAAGAACAAAAACACCACGAACATGTAAGTACTATTGACTTAGATGAAGTATTATCTTATCATGATGATGAATTTAGTTGTCATGAACACAACGATGATAATGATGTTGTTTTTGAATTAAACGAAGTATCATTAGGTTATGGTAAAAAAACCATTATTAGTGATTTAAGTGCAAAGATTTACCGTAATGATTTTGTTGTTGTACTAGGACCAAATGGTTCAGGTAAATCAACATTAATCAAAGGTTTATGTCGTATTAATCAACCAAGTAGTGGACACATTAAATACAAAGGTAAATTAATTTCTCGTTTACCACTATTTTTCTTATGACTAAGTAAAATTGGTCATAAAATTGCTAATGTTTTCACAAAGAACCGTGAAAAAGCAATTAAAACAATTGATTGACATATTAAAAACTACAAAAACATTCAAGCTTATAAATCAAAAGAATTAGCTCTAACGCTTGCATATGTTCCTCAGTTAGCTGCCTTCCCTGAAGCAACATCAATTTATGATTTCGTAAAAATGGGTCGTTTCCCATCATCTAACGCTCTTGGTATTAACACTAATCCAAAGCGTGAACGTCACATCATTGAAACAGCTTTAAAACAAGTTGGTATTTATGATCTAAAAGATCGTAATCTAGAAGATCTATCTGGTGGACAACGTCAAAAAGCATTAATTGCTCTTTCATTAGCTCAAGATACAGATACAATTGTTCTTGATGAACCTACTAACCACTTAGATATTAGAAGTCAATTAGAAATTATTGAACTTTTACATAAACTACACCACAAAATGAACAAAACAATTGTTTTAGTTATCCATGATATTAACAATGGTCTTAAGTATGCTCATAAAGTAATGATTATGAAAGATGGTACTTTAGTTAAGTATGGTAAACTAAAAGAAGTTATTAATGAAGATCTATTAAGAGAAGTATTTGGTGTTGATGCACTAATCATCAAAAACAAAGAAGAACAACAATACCCTCAAGTTTCAGTGACTGATTTCAAACTACCTGAAGACTACTTCATCAAACGTAAAGAAGAGATGGCTAAACTTCAAGAAGAATCTAAACAAATTGATGAAGAAGAACAAAAAGAAATTGAATCATTTAATAAATACAAAATGAAGAAAACTGATAAGAAACCACAAGATAGCGATAATACAAATTAATATTAATTAACAAAAGCAAAGCTAAAGTTCATATAATTTACATTAATAAGTAAGAGTATTAATAATTAATGGACGATAATAAAAAAACAAATAATATCAACAAAAGATTATCTAACACTACCTATGTAGCTAACTTCTTTAGTGATTCAGTTAATGAAAAATGGTTTAAAAAATTACAAAGAAAATGATTTTTTACATACCTATGACCTTTTAATAATAAATATAGAAGAGGGCTTATTATTGATGAAATCAAACGAGAGTTAATCATCTATTTATCTAGTGTTAATTCATCTGATTACTTTGATCCTTTTCATTTTGAAATCCTATTTAAAAAATACTTTAGTCATAAACCACTAAGGTGGTTTTTTGTTGTTCTTTCAGGTTTAATTGGTAGTTCTGTATCAATTGCTTTATTAATTGTTTTACTAACAAGGATTAAATAATATATAGTTATGCAAAAAAGTCGATTAGATCACTGATTAGTTAATAATTTAAATATAGCTACAAGATCAAAAGCAATTGATTTAATTAAGCGTAATTTTGTTAGTGTTAATGATCAAATTATTAATAAACCAGCTTTTTTAGTAGATCACAATGATCAAATAAAAATTAATAATCAATATAGTTTTGTATCAAAAGGAGCTTATAAGCTCCTTAAGCTTTTAAATGAAATAGATGTTGATATTAAAGATCATGTTGTTGTTGATCTTGGAGCATCAACTGGTGGGTTTTCTGATGTTTGTTTACAATTTAATGCAAGCAAAGTTTATTGTATTGATGTAGGAGTTGATTTATTAGATCCTAAAATAGCTAATAATCCTAAAGTAGTAGTTTATGATAAAACCAATGTTAAAGATTTAAGTGTTGATATGTTTGCTGAACCAATTGATTTAATTGTTGGTGATCTGTCATTTATTTCACTTAAAAGTGTATTTTATATGATTAATAATCTAGCATCTAAAAACACTAAAGTAATGCTTTTAGTTAAACCGCAATTTGAATTAGGTCAGAAAATTGCATCTAAATATAAAGGTGTTATTAAAGATAAAAATTTACAAAATGAGGCAGTTGATTTAATAGTATCAACTGCAAAAGATGCTGGTTTTGAATGTTTACATACAACCCCTGTTGATATTTTTGATCCGAAAAAACAAAACCAAGAATATATGGTTTATTTTAAACGTTATGAATAAGATCTTCTTTCATATTGATATTGATGCCTTTTTTGCATCAGTGGCTGAAATCGTTTTTCCAAAATACAAAAACCAACCACTAGCTGTTGGTTCACTAAACTCAAGAACAGGTATTATCTCATCTCCTAACTATATTGCTCGAAGTTTTGGTGTAAAAGCAGCTATGCCTAGTTTTTTAGCTATGAAACTATGTCCAAAACTAATAATTGTTGAACATACTGGTTGAGCTTATGAACGATATTCCAAACAATTTTTTAGCATCATTAAAAGCTATACTAATAATTGTGAAATCGCTTCCATTGATGAATGTTTTATTGATGTTACTGATTTATTAAAAGATCATCATAACAACCCTAAATTATTAGCTATTAAAATCCAAAAACACATCTATAACAGTTTAGATCTTAAAGTATCAATTGGAATTGCTAAATCAAAGCTATTAGCAAAAATGGCCACAGAGTTAGCAAAACTCAATGGCATTTTTATCTTAGATACAGATGATATTAAACCAATTATGTACAATAAAGAAGTAGCTACAATTCCATATATTGGACCTAAAACAGCTTCATTGTTATATAAACAAAATATCAAGACAATTAAAGATCTAGTAAATGAACAAAACCAATCTATTGTTCAAGATATATTAGGTGCTTCATACTATTCAACCATTAATCCCTTTTTAGCTCATCATGAAAATAATGACTTAACAGTAAACAGAGTAGCTAAATCAATTGGACGTTCAACAACCTTAGCTTTTGATAGTAATGATGAAGCAACGATAGTTAAAGAATTAAAAATATTAATTAAAGATACTATCAAGCGACTTAAAAAAGCTCATTTATGAACTAATAACATTAGTTTAACAATTAAATATGCTGATTTTAAAACTAAAACTAAAACACAAAATTTACGCTTTTTTAGTAATGATTATGATGTGATAGCTAATAAGATCTTAAAACTTTTTAGAAATTGGTATGATGGTGAATGAGTCCGTTTAATTGGAATTAGTTTAAATAATCTAATTGATGAATCGCTTGTTAATGAACAATTCTTATTGTTTGATTAAACAAGTGCATTGTTTTTAATAAACTCAATTCCTTTATATGTAATCCTTCTTCCTTTTAAACTTTTAGTAATATAGTTTCTTTTAATTAAAAAAGGTTCAATTTTAGTTTCAACAGTTAATGGATCAAGTTGGGTAATTTGACAAATTGATTTTAAACCAATATCTGTTTCATAATTATATAAAGCTAAAAGGTATTGTAAATCGCACTCTTCAAGTCCATCTTCATAAATCTTAATCTGTTTAAAAATTTGTTCAACATCTCAACTACTATTGGTTGTTTTAAAATCATAGATTCGTCTTAATAATCGGTTAGCAATTCGTGGTATCCCTTTTGCATTTAAAGCAATTAAACTAATTTCATCCTCACTTAGCTCTAAATCAATTTTAAGAGCATTGATTTTGATTAGTTGGATAATTTCGCCTACTTCATACTCACTCATAAAGAAGCTAAAACCAAACCGTTCTTCTAGTGGTTTTGGAATTTTACCAAGGGCTGTTGTTGCTCCAATTAAAGTAAACTTAGGAAGTTTAATTCTTGTTGCTTTAGCATTAAATTCTTTTCCAATTGCTACATCAATTGCAAAATCTTCCATGACACTGTAAAGTGTTTCAAACACCAAATTATGACAAGCATGAATCTCATCAATAAACACTACATCATTCTCTTGAACTAAAGATAATAGATTGATGATATCAATTGGTTTATTAAGTGCATTCCCTTGTACTATATGGATCTTAACATTTAATTCATTAGCAATAATAAAAGCTAATGATGTTTTACCAACCCCAGCCATTCCATAAAATAAAATATGATCTAAACAACTTGATCGTTTCTTAGCAGCATTTAAATAAATCCCTAAGTTGTTTTTCATACTACTTTTACCAATGAAATCAGCTAGTTTTTGTGGTCTTAATTCAATTGTTTTCATTATTAATTTTTAGATAAAGATATCTCTCTTATAGCAAGCGACATTAGTTCACTAATATCAATTTCATCATTAATGTTATTTAGTTTATTAATTGCTAAATCAATGTCTTTTTTATCATAACCTAGATTACTTAATCCATTAGATAATTCCTTAGTTCATTTCTTTTGCTCATTAATTTTATTAGCATATCTACTAGATAAGTATTCACAAATTAAAGTAGCATATTTTAAACTAATTCCTTTAAATTGGGTAAGTGTCTCATAATCACCAACCCCAATCGCTGTTTGAATTACTTCAATATCGTTTTTAAGTAAGTTTAGTGCTGTTTTTGTACCAATTCCATTAATGCTTAATAAATCAGCAAACAATAGTTTTTCAGCTAATGTTCTAAATCCATAAAGCTCTTTATGAATCTGGTTTTTATGTGGAATAGTATTAATATGTTCATATAAATATAATCGAGAATATTTATTGATCTCTAGTTCATAATCTTTAGGAACTTTAATTTGATAACCAATATAATTGTGTTCTCCAACTATTAAATTAGCTGAGTTATAAATAATTTTAAATATCATGTAACTTAACATGTTATCACCCCTTCATTAGCTTAATTAGTAAAGAAGGGTTGATTTTTGAATTTTTTAAATTTATATATAGCTATTAATAATCTAGTATAATTTAAAACTATATAAGATGGTGATTATTATGCGTAAGCAAAAAAGATTATTAATAGCTACATTAATTAGTAGCTTAGTTGTACTAACTCCAATTATTTTAGCTAGTTGTAATAATCAAGCTAATCGATCAAAAGATCAAGCTACTAAGCAAAAAAATACAAATAGTATTAAACGCTTAGATGATTTATTCGATCAAAGTAGTACTAATCCTAAAGCTAATAGTAATGATCAAGAAAATGAACCACTAAAGATTAACTTTGATAAGATTAAGTTCAATAAGATTGATTTAGATCAAAACCAACCAACTCCTAAACTAGAATCAACTAAACCAAATCCACCTAAAAACCAACTAGAACTTGATCCTAACAAAACTGTAGAAGTAATTCAAAACCAAGATAATGATCCTAATTTTGGTAAATTACGATTTAGTATTAAAACTAAAGCAACTAATCAAGAAGAACTTAAAAAAGAAGCAGCTAAATTATTTAGTACTACACTTAAAAACCATTTAGATGGTCTTTATTATCAATTAGATGAAGATAATCAAGAAATTGTACTTTATGTTAAAGATCTGTTAACTGTTAATAATTACAAACAACTATTAACACTTTATTTTAATAAGAGTCAATTAGTCGAAAAGATTACTTTATTTTTAACTGATCAAGTAGTTAAACCAAATAATAACCAAAACAAGCTTATTAATCAATCAGACCAACTATATCCTAATAAAACTATTAACATCATTGAAAACAAAAATAATGATGAATCACTTGGAGTGCTTCGGTTTGTAATTAGGTTTGATTTAGATGATAATGAATCATTACAAAAACAAGCTCTTGCTATGTTTAAAGTTGGTTTTAAGGACCATGTTAATGATATTGCTTATGCTCTTAATCCAACTTTAAACGAAGTTATTATTTATCCAAAAGATCATTCAAAACTAGAAACTTACAAAAAGATATTAACTCAAAACTTTAACTATGAACCTAAAGTTAAAGCAATTACACTTTATTTATCAGAACAAGTAGTTGATTATAAAAAATACCAAAAGAACCAAAAAGACGAAAACAAGGTTAAATACAAATACCAAGCATACACATATACTAATCAAATCAACCAACCAGTTTATGTATTACAAAAAATCTCTAACCAATTAACTAAGTCACAAACTAAACAAAATCTAACTAGTGATCATTTTATTTTAATTAATGATTGAAACACTTTTGAACAACAAGAGTTTGCTATTAATAATAGTAAATACATTGATTTAGTTAAAACTAATTTAATGCAAACAGTTGATTTTAGTAAACAATCAATTTTAGTAATAAATGGCATTAATGATAAATTACCTGAAAATGATAATAATAGTAATCATTTATCAGGATGAAACTTAGAAGCAGCTAAAATCAATTTAGCTAAAAAACAAATTGATTTATATTTAAACAATAATGAATCATATAGTTTATTTGAATCAATCTTTAATAAACGATCAAAGAAATATAAAGCTACTAAAGTCTTCTTTGTAGTAGTTAATAAAATAGATAATCCAAAAGACTTTAGTATTGTAATTAACCATAACCAATCATTTTAAAAATAAAAGTTAGCAGATATTTTTCTGCTAACTCTTTTTATTTATTAAGATCTGCAAACTTATAAGTAATAAAGTTTCCCCCATACTCATCATTAAAGATTAGTTGAGCAGTTGATGAAACTGCTGGGTTATCACTTCTTATAAATTGAGAAACTTCTGTGTATTTACGAATATTAAAGTTATTTAATAGTTGTTCAGGATGTTGTTGTAATAATGGATAGGTATGAACAAAAGAAAATAATCTTGTTCTTTTTTTAGTTAATGTTTTTTTAGTATTATCTGTATAAAATTTTTCAACTTCAAATTGGAAAATAAAACCATCTTTATGTAAAAGAAAAATGTTAAATAAATCATTTTTCTCATCAACTATTCCATTATCTCCATAAGTTATTGAAGCATCTAAGAAGATGTTTGATTTAGGTTTGAAGAAAATCCCATTATCTATTGATTCACTTCTTATTCGCTCTAGTGATTCTTCTGATGTTTCTTGGAATAATTCATGTTTAGGTTGAATCATAAATACCATTTGATCAAGATTAAATAAAAACCATAACCAGTTTTTTTCAAAGATTTCAGTATAAAGTTGATCTGCAGTACTGTAAGCAAGTGGTATCGAATCACGAAATAGTCCATCCCAAGTTGGTAATAGCACACTAAAATAGTTTAATCAAAAAGCAATCTTTTCTTGATATGCTTTTGAATCAATATTTTGTTGTTGTTTAATATAAGCTAATTTATCAGCTTCGTTTTCAAATACTAAATTCAATAAACTTTTAATGTGTTGATTAGCTAAGAATAGATCTCATTGATTCTGTTTAATTTGTTGGTTGTCAACAACTATTTTTGATTGTGTTTCTGATTTAGTTTGTGTACATGAAATAGCTAAACTAATTGGAGCAATTGATAATAAGGGTAATAGCATTAAACTAGTTTTAAGAAATTTAGATTTCATTATTATCCATTCTCCTTTTTAATTAATAACAACATCATTTGTGGAATCCCATAACCAAATTTAAACACTAGATCTTCAAATCCATCATAAGCTGCTTTTGAATGGTGATAAATAGCATGGTGGAAGATTGTTGTAATGGTATTAATTGATAATTGAACCTTAGCTTGTGGAAAATAATAAACTAATGGATTAAAAATTGTTTTAATCTTATTATCTTCTTTACTAAAACGAATATTAAAGATTTCTTTCTGTTTTTTAATATAGTAATCACTATGTCCTAAAAAACCTCTTGAACTATCTCCTTCTTGAACTTGTTCAAGATAGTTATTAATATTAACTACTCTTTGTTCATATCCCCTACTAATTCTTTTTTCAATAGCTTCTTTATATTGCTGTGAAGGAGATAGTAAAACTTCTTGTTGGTTTTCGATTGTTGTTTTAGTGGGTAGTTGGTAAAGTTCATAAAATAAACCTTCAAATAGGTTTAAATTAGTTAGTACAAAATACCAATTAGCTGATAGAAAATTAGCATACTGTGCTAATAAATTAGGATCAACTTTTACTTTGTTGTTTTGTGGATTAATAAATTTAGTTCGATAATCTAATAATTGGGCTTTAATTAAAGCAATATGATTAGGATCTTTTTGTTGGTTAATAAAATGTAAAGCATCTACTGGGTTTTCATATGCTATTTTTAATAAGCGTTGAATGATTTTATCAGTTACAAATGCTTTTGTATCAAAGTCTTTAATATTTATTAATTCATCTTTATTAATGAATTTTAAATATTGTTGATGTGGCTTAGTAAATTGTTGATTAATTTCATTAAACTTAATTAAATCAGCTGGTTTTAAAACTTTATTATCAACATTTCTTAAAGTAAATCTTCTTAATTTAAGATCAGCTTTAAGTTGATTATAAACTTTATCTTCTAAAAATAAATAGACATCATTTGAATAAATATTATATTTACTATAGTCATTATATTGTTCTGTATAAAACTTCTTTTCTCTTTCATATTCTTGCATAGAAGTTTCTGATGGGTCTTCAATATTTTTTAGTTGATTAGCTAATTGTTCATTTTGGATTTTATCTAGAGTTGATTCAAACTGATTTGCAAATGTAATTAAATCAGTTTGCTTATTCATAAGTTCATAGATATGAAAATCAACTCTAGCTTTAAAGGCTTGATCTTCTTTAAAGCGGTGAATTCTAAGTACATATTTATCATTAAACAATAAGTAATAAACTGTTGTGTTTTCAAAATGATCATAAGGATTAGCTTTTTTGCTAATCTTATAAAACTGATTAATTTCTTTTTTAAGTCTAATGCTTAACTCATTGATTGGAGCATTAAAATCAGCTTTTTCATTATCATACTTCTTATAATTATTAGTGTTATAAGGATTAAATAAATAATCAAATAGATCAATGTTATTAAGCATTCAATACCAATTAGTAGTAACATCATCTAATAAGACTTGTTTACTAACTCCAGCAACTAAAGCCATAGCACTTCCATCTTCAATAATTGTTCTTGTTGGATGGAATGATTTTAGAGTATATTTAAGTTCAACTAGTTTTTGATCACTAATACTTTGTTGAATAAATAATTCATTGTTTAATAGTTCATTGTTCTTATTAAAGAAATCTTCTAAAAAAGCTTTTGTAGTTGGTTGAGTTGCAAAACTTAATCGATCATTGTTAACTGATGTAGTATTATTGTTTTGAACTGATTTAGTACTATAACAAGCTGTTAATAAAAAAGGAGTTAATAGAACACTAACTAATGAAATAGGAATTAATTTCTTTTTAGCTTTATTTTTCATTTTAAAAGTCCTTTTTTAATTATTTTAATAAGCAACAAATAAGTTTACTAATACTAACTGTTTAGTTGTATTTTAGTATGTATTATATTGATTTTAAACAATGGATTTTCATTTATAAATATTAATTTTTATTATTTTTAAACTTATAAATAATATAAGGAACAAGAAATAAAAAGAATCAATTATTTGTTGCTTATTTAGAACTATTAATGGGACATTATTAATTAATCAATAATAATTAAAAATAAAGATAATGATTAAAGTTTATTATTGAATGTGTTTATTATTTCAACATTAATTTATTATCTTGTATTTGAATTTAATTAGTTAGAAAAAAATATTATAGAATTTATACGCCTTAAACAGTCAAAAAGAAATGTAGGGATATTTTATGAAACATAAATATAAACATAAATGACTAATTAGTAGTTTAGTAGTATTATCAGCAACTAGTATAGTAGCAGTTGCTGCTTCTTGTACTCCTAAAAGTGGTGATTCAACTAAACAAACAACACCAACTAAACCAAAGAGTAATAATCCAGTTAATAAATCAACTGATCAATTAAAGAATAACCCTACTAATCCAAATAAGAACACAAATAATAAAGATAAAAGTCCACTAAATCAAACTAATCCATCTAACTCTAAAAAAGAGCAAGATAAAAAGGATAATGACTTAAAGAATAAGGATCAAAAAGAACCATTAAAACAACAAAATCCTAACAATGAAATGAATCAAAAAGATCAAGCTGATTCAAAAGATTCAAAGAAAGATGGGATGGCTGATGGTTCTAAACAAGATAAAGATTCTAAGGAACAAAAACAAGATGTAAATCCACAAGCTAAGATGGATAATGATAAGGATAAAGAGAAAGTAAAAGATCAACAAAAAGATGAAATGGCAAAACCTGATAATGGTGGCGGATCATCATCTGGTTCTGGAACGAAACCAGGTTCTAGTTCTTCTCCTAAAGTTAACCAACCTGAAAAACAAAATATGGATTCACAACCAAGTCCACAACAACCACCAGCAGCATCTCCGAAACCAGATCAAATGTTAGGTGATGAGCCAAGGGATGATGATCAGTCTGGTTCTATGACTGGAAAAGATAAAGAAAAAGAAGCAAAACCTGATCAAGGTAGCGGTAGTCAAAAGGGTGAAGTAGAAAAACAAATGGATGAGGGCAAGATGCAACCGCAAAATACTCCGCCAACTAATTCACAAACCCGACCACAACCACAAGGTCAAGGTCAAGGCGAAACTCAATCACAACCTGGGACTAAACCCCAAACTCAATCACCTTCTCAACCACAAGTTATGCCTAAGGAAGAAGAAATTGATAAATCTAAACCATTATTAGAATTAAATGGTGATAACCCTTTTATTTCGCTCAATCCAGGTTCTAATGAAGGTAAATTGTCAATCAAATTAAGTAAACAAGATTATAACGGTTCTTTAGAAAATAAAAGTATTTTTGTAAAATTAAAAAGAATTGATGGAGAAGGTGAAGCTTTATCAATTCCTAAAAAGATTTCAGAAAATTCAAATACAATCAATATTGAACTAGATTTTCGCCCTATTATAGATTCTGGTAAATATAAATTAGATTTTGCTAGTATCTATGATCAACAAATGAATAATCGACCACAACCTGAAAATATTGTTAATGTTGTATTTAAACAAAATGATAAAAATAAAACAATATCTGTTAGCAAAGCAATGTCAAATAGAACTGTTCCTGACACAGAAATGAACAAAATGCCTGTTGATATCAAATTAGAAAATACAGGAGATAAATTAACCTTGAGTGTTAAAACAAAAGATGGAATGCCTTTAAAAGATAAGTATCTAAGGTATGGTATATTTGGACTTCAAAAATCATCTAAAGTTTATACAACTGCAAGTGAAACTTCTAATGAATTATCAATGGTTAAAGATGGGCAATTGGTAATAAGTGATCTAGAAAATGTGAAATCTTAT
Source organism: Ureaplasma diversum (assembly GCF_000941095.1). Classification (NCBI taxonomy): domain Bacteria; kingdom Bacillati; phylum Mycoplasmatota; order Mycoplasmoidales; family Mycoplasmoidaceae; genus Ureaplasma; species Ureaplasma diversum. The sequence goes on along the minus strand of NZ_CP009770.1, from coordinate 530,119 downwards.
AGAAACATATATGATCAAATTGTTATAAAAGTCTATGGTATTTACGATGATGAACAAGGTGTTAAAAAATCAATGGATTATAGATTTAATTATGAAGATAATACTTCTACAATTGATCTAAACAATAACTTAATTTTATTTAAAGAAATCCAATAGAAATTAGTGAGTCGATATGAACAACAAGAAAAAAATATTTTTAATGAGCAGTGTCTCTTTTGTAGCTGCAACTAGTATTATTGCAGTTGCTGCGGCTTGTACAGAAGAACAAAAACCTGAACAAAAACCAAACCAACCAAGCCAAAAACAATTTGATACTAAAAGTGGTTCTGGAAGTACTGTAATAAGAAACGATAGTTCTAAAAATAGTATTAAGTTTACTGTTACTTTACAATCCGATACTTTAGGCTATAATAATCAAAAACACAACTTAAGATTAAATGTTGGTTCTCAATATGCACGAAAAGTTGTTGAAGTTGAACTAAAACCAAATAGTTCTAGCTCAATTAGATCATCTATTAAATCGACTAAAGTAGCGAGTGATACTAAAGGTGATACAAAAGTTGAATTTAGTGGTTTAGAACACAATAAAAGCTATTATGTTTCTGCAGTTAATATTTATGAAGATCTAAGAAAAACTACTCCTATTGTATCTAACTCATATTTTGCTAATACAACTGAAACTTTAGTTGTTAAAACTCCAGCTAATAGCGATGGATCAAACAGTGTTGGATCATCAAATGGTTCTTCTAACCCTAATAATGGTTTTGATCCTGGTCAAGGACAAAATCAACCATTTGATCCAAACGCTAATCTTGGTGCATTGCTTGAACATATTAAAAAACAAAATGAACTTAGACAGAAATTAGCAAATAGAAGACCAGCCTCAAAAGAAGTTAAAGAATTAAAAATAGATGAAAAAGATGCATATCAAAAGATAAAAAATAGATCTTTTGCTATTGGTTTTAACAGCATTGATTATGCTCCTGAAGAAGCAAATGGTAATAAGATTAATGAATCAATAGTTCCATTTAACCCAACAGGAACAGGTTGATTATTAGACTATGCTTGAAAGAATGGAAATAGCGAGTCAGATGAACTAATGCTTTATATGGCAACTAATGCCCATGTTTATAGTCGTGCATTCAACGCTATGAAAGATAGTGAACCATATAAGAAACAATTCCCTGAGTACTTTACACAAGAAGCTCAAAAACAAGCAAAAATTGATAGTTTTATTTTGGCTGTTCCTAAAAAAGAAGCTAGTCTTGAAGCTATTCTTTCTGGACAAAGTTATGATAGTAAAAATGATCTTGAATATTTTGTTAATAGAAAAAATGATAGTGCTTTATTTGGTTCTGATAATCAAGGTAAACAAATTACATATGATGAAGATAAAGTATTTGAAAACCCAAAAACAGTTTTTGTGGCTTTAAATATTTTTGACAAAGAAAACAATGAAAAGCTAATTGATAAAGCTAATAATAATGCTCAAAGAAAATATAGTGGTAAGGACTTTGCTGTTTTTGGCTTAAAAGTTAATTATAAGAAATTAAAAGACAAAGCTAATAGTAACGATAAATACAAATTGTTATTAGAACATATTCAAGCTGCAATGAAATCAATTGATGCTGATATCACTAAATTCTCTTCAAAGAAGTATCCTAACCATGATAAAGGTTCACTTCCTTATTTAAGTATTGATCATCCATCTGTATGAATTGATGAACAAAAATCTGAAGAACAAAAACTAGATAAAAATACCTATAATCTTGATGAAAATACAACATCTCTAAATGTTGAAAGTGCATATATTGCTGGTTTCCCTACAATTGGTAGAAAACAAATGTTATGGAGAAATTACCCTAAAAATTCTGATATTCCACAAGATGCATTCACAGGAACTAGTTTTTCAATAGGACAACCATTAAAAACTGTTTTAGATGCTAACTCTGAGGCTAGTGGTTTTGGTTTTAATGCCTTTGTTGATTATAGTAGTATTTACTTTGGAGCTTCTGGTTCATTAGTTGTTGATGAATACGGTTTACCAATTGGTATTTATTCAAGTATTAGCTCAGTAAATAGTGAAACTGATGTAAGTAAAAAAGGTGGATTCACATACTTAGTTCAAGTTCATAATGATAATGAAAAAGGTCCTGCACACAATTTAATTGATGGAACTGATAGAAAGAAATTCCCAAATCAACAAAAATCATACCGTCAAAACTTAAAATGATTAAGTGAACAAAGTGATTCTGAATTTAAAGAATTTAATAAAACAGCTATCTTTAAAGATGGTGCTTAATAAATAATCAATAATATAAAAACTCCCTAAGCAGTATAACTTAAGGAGTTTTTTTGATTCTAAATATTTAGTTTAAAAATCGTCATTAATGATGATTAAATGATAATAGTTGTTCTCGATAGTATTCGTATTGTTTTTGACGAAGTTCGATTTCTTTAGGAAGACCTTGGGTAAGATCGTTGGTTAGTGTATTGAATTGATCTAGGATTGAAACAATGTGGTTTTGGACTTCTAATGGTGGGATTGGAATTTGAATATCGTATATTCTATCTCGTGAAATACTATATGGGATTGCACTTCTATTTGAAATTGAATATAAATAATCTTGGTTATTCACTAAGAAATAATATAAATATCTTTTATTAATATTAGGATTAGGGTTTATGCAAAAACAAACATCATTTGCTCAAAATTTTTCATTTTGCCAATTTACATATCCTGCCATACCATATTGTGCGATGGTAATTGTATTTTCTTCTCGATTATATTTATTTAAATATCCCATATAACCAGTTCCTCCAGAAACTACAGGATATAAGCCATCAATAAGTAAATCCTTCTTTGTAATTCGAGTTCCACGAACAATTTTGCAAATATCCCTTAGTTGCTTAAATTCTACTTCCGCATCTTCCCCACAAAGTTCTAGCGTCTTCTTAGTTAAGTATTCATCGTTAAGAAGAAGGTTTCTGTAGTAATTATATTGTTTATTTCTTAGTAGTAATTCGGCCCGTAATTCGGTAGCATATTCTGTCAATTTGTCAAGTATTTTTACAACTTTTTCTTGTGTTTCCAAAGACGGAATTGGGATCATTAAATTTTTTATAGTTGATAGGTTTATGCTAGTTAAAACGCCTTGTCCCATATTTTTTATGTTTTTATAATTTGCAGATACAAAATAATATAGGAATTTATGGTTTAATACTTTTTCATCATTTTCCACTGCTGCCACAGATTGATTACAAGCAGTTTCAAATTCAACAATACCACTTCTACCAACAGTTGCACCAGTAATAGCAATGACAACACTATTTGCTCTAATAATTTTAGCTGATGAATTTTTTAAACCTTCTTCAGAAATGTTTCTTTCTGATGATTTTATTGAATTAAAGTTTATTTCTCCAGATCTTATTCAAGGAATATTTCCATCGTAATATGATGCTACTGATGTTTTAGGTGTCCCGCCTGCAAAGCACTTTGCTACTTCCCCTAATCTCTTCCACTTTACTTTCTCATTATTAATCAACTTCAGTATATTCTCCATCTAAAACCCCTATCCTTTAAACCTATTAATAACTATAATACAATAATTATAAATATTATAAGTTTAGATTTATCTTATTACATCAATAAATGCAAACCCATCTTTTTTATTTAATATTTTATTTACTTATTATCAAACAAAAAACTAGCTAAATCTAGCTAGTTCTATATTTAAGCTACTAATTCATTAACAAGTTGATTTGAACTATCTTCTATAGTTTTGATCTCTTCACTACTTAGGGTATGATCATACCCATTTAAGATAATTGTAAATGTATATGATGTTATATTATCTTTTCTAAAGACTGTTTTAATATAAACATCACTTACATATTTAATTGTTTTGATTTTATTTAAAACAACTTCTAAATCAAAATCATCACTTAAACTAATTGTTAAATCTCTAAAGATATCTTGATAAACACTAGGTTTGTTAATTTTAATATCTTGATGATTTTGATTTAAATAATTAGTTAAGTTTAAATTAATAACATAACAATCAAAACCTATATCATAAGCTTTTTTAGCTTTTTTGTTTAGTTCACCAACAAACCCAACAAATTGATTAGAGCCATTTAAAATAGCATTAGCATTGTTACTATAAACTAATGGATCATTAAAATCATAACTAAACTGATAATCTAATAAGAAATGATCCATTAGTTTAGATAATAGTGCTTTAGCACTTACTAGATCAAGACTAACTATATTCTTAGATAGTAAAGATTCAAAAATAGGTTTAGCTAAAACAATTGTTAGTATTGTTTGTTGATTTAAACCAATTGCATTAATATGACTAATTTCAAACCAGTTAACTAATTCATTTTTTTGATATTGATTATATTTAATTACTTCTAATAAACTACTAATGTTATTTAGTTTAAAGTGGGTTCTTATATTTGAGATTGGGTTTTTAATTTCATAAGCTTTATTGAAATTAAAAACATCAAAAGATAGTGCTTGTTCATAATCTTTAAGATTATAAGTCTTAGCTTCATAAATTCCTAAGCTAACTAATAGTTGTTTTAGTTTATAAACAAAATCATAGTTTTGATTTTGTTTAAAGTTTAAGATATCAATACTAATCGGTACTGGATCGATTTTATTGATGCTGTTGATTTTCATAACATCTTCATAGATATCATAATCATTAACTATATCATACCGATGCATTGGTGTTTTAATTGTTTTAGAATTGATTTCATATCCTAAACGTTCTAAAAAAGAAGACGCTTGTTTAATGTTAACAGATGCTCCAATGATCTCACTTACATTATTTAAGTTGTTTTTAAGAGTAGTTGGATGGTAGTTATTTTGATGATATAAAATATTAACATCATCAGAGAAATAATTAACTAAGTTCTTAAAAGCAATATAAGTTAAATAATTAGTTAATGGTTTAGAGAAACGAGATGCTGCAGTTGTATTTATTTTTAGTCTTCTAGCTGTATTAGCTACAGTTAAATCATTAAAGTTAGCACATTCAACTAATACTTGCTTTGTGTTTTTATCAACACAAGAATCAAGCGAACCAATGATACCTGCTAAAGCAATTGTTTTTTGTTCATCAACAATGATTAAATCATTCTTTTTGATTTTATATACTAAATTATCTAAACCAACCATTTCATGATCTTTATCAGCATTTTTAAGTGTGATCTTACCATTTACTTTGCTTTGATCAAAAGCATGTAAAGGGTTAGTTATTAATAAACTTAATAAGTTCATTTGATCAGCAAAATGATTATGAACTTTAATGTTGTGATACATTAAAATGATTTTAGTAGCTCAGCTTGTTTGATAGTTAGCTAAATTATTAACTTCTAATAAGTGATAAGCATTAACATCATTTGATAAAATCTTAGCTTTAGATGTTAAATGGTTGATTTCACATTTTAAATCAATACTTTCAAACCCAATAGGACTAAAATTAAAATAAGCATTTAGTTCTTTAATTAATCAATAATAACCATTTAGATCGTTTCGGTTTGATGGTAAACTGATTTCAATTAATTGATCATCTAATCAAAGTAATTGATTCGGATCACTTAATAATAATCTAGGTTGAGCTTCTAATACTATAATCCCTTCTTGATCTTCTTTAGCTAACAAATTTTTAAACTCTGGAACAAGTTCAGAGTAAGCACATAACATTCCATTTGATACTTGATCACGAATTACTCTTTTAGTAACAACTAATCCATTTCCAAGTGTCGCGTTTACTTTTGCTAATACTACATAATCATTAACATTAAAGTTATCTGCTCCACAAACAACATTATAAATCCCATCTTCAGTTTTAACTTCAACTAAATTAAGTTTATCAGCATTTGGATGTTTTTGTTTTTTAAGAACTCGTGCAATAGCTAAATTAGTATTTTTAGCTAATGTTTTAGTATATTCAACCTCACACCCTAAATCCATTAATGCATCATAGAGTTGATCTAAACTAACTTTTTTAAATCGTGGTTGAAGTTGTTGTAAATATTTTCAACTAATAATCATATTCTACAACCTCCTTTTAGCGATTCTTAATTTGTTTATTAAATTTAATGTTGTTTGAATATAGATATCTAATATCATCTATTCCATACTTAAGCATAGCTACTCGATCAATTCCAATCCCAAAAGCTAATCCTTTAAGATTAGAATCTAAATTAGCTGCTTTTAGTACATTTTGATGTAACATCCCAGTTCCCATAATCTCAATTCAGGTTGAATACTTACAAACAGCACACCCTTTAAGATCACACTTAAAACATTGCACATCGACTTCAAAACTAGGTTCAGTAAAAGGGAAGAAACTTAAACGGTATCTAGTTTTAAGTTGTTCACCAAATAAATATTTGATTAGTGCATCAATTAATCATTTTAAATTAGCAATTGTTAAGTTTTCTTTAATTCAAACAAAATCAACTTGCATAAACTGGTGTGAGTGTGTTGCATCATCATCGTCTTTTCGATAAACATTACCAAACGACATAATTCGAATATCTCTGTTTGATGCATTATAAATTAGTTCTGCAGTTGTTGTTGTACAATGGGTTCTTAACATTTTAATGTGATTAATAAAGAAAGAATCTGCATTTGCACGAGCAGGATGGTTCTCATCAATATTAAGTTGATCAAAGTTCATTTTAATATCAACAACTTCATTACCACTAACAATTTCAAAATTAAGTTGTTTAAAGAAATTAGCAATATCATTAATAATGATTGTTAAGAGATGAAAAGTAGCTGAGTTATAATAATTTTCTTTTAGTGATAAATTAATTAATTCATCTGCACTTTTTTGATCAGATTCATTTTCAATAACATTTAAGCATTCATTACAAACTTCTTCAATTTGTTGTTTAAATTGATTAATAACTAATCCTAAGCTTTTTTTATCATCACTACTTTTTAGTTGATCATACATTGGTAATAAATGTTGTTTAATAAAGATGTTTTTAAACTCAATTAGTTGACGTTCATTTTTAGCACTTAATAAACTAGTTTTAAGTTCTTTAAGTAATTGATCATTATGATTCATACTTACTATCCTCTTTTTGATCTAATTCTTGATGATCAATGGAAATAATATCAGTTGGTAAACTTTTTGTTTTTCTTTTTAGTTTTTTATCTTGATTAGTTGATTCACTACTATTAGATTGATCATTCGGTTCTTTTTCTTGTTCACTACTTTTATTATTTTGATCAGTTTTCTTATTTTTGTTTCTAAAATAATTTCTTAATAAAACCTTCTCTTTAAGTTCAGGGATATAGGTGTTTGAATATGATCAATAAGCTCATATATTAATATTGATCATAATAATTAAAAAAGCACTTACTCCAACAATTGAACCCCATTGAAACATTACTAATTGATTATATTTATACTCATAAACAGTTTTAACTAAAGTTAGTTCATTAGTTAGTTCAATACTTGATCATATTAATAAACCAATTAAGATTGCTACAAAACAATATGCAATAATAGTGATGACCTGAAAACCTTTTAAACTTTTCAGAAAGGTGGTTGTTTTATTGGTTTTGTTTTTCATAAAAAGTTCCTTGTTCTAAGATCGTTATTTAATTTTTAAATAATTAGTAAATAAATGATATTGAGAAATGTCAAAGTGTTTATGTTCATTAACTAAAACTTTATTTTTAATTTTAGTTAATAGTTGTTGATCATGATTAATCTTAAGTAATAGTTGATCAAGTTGATCATAGCTAAAACCAAGTTGGTTTTCATCAAATTCTTTTTCATCTTTTGTGTTTGATGGACTTGGTGCTCTTTTAATAATTAACTCTGGTACTTTATAATATTTAGCTAGATCATAAATATGAGTTTTAAGCAGGCCAATTAAAAAATAAAAGTCTGCTGCACTATCACCAAATTTAGTAAAGAATCCTAAAATGTATTCATCATAGTTTAAATTAGAAATAACTAACCCATTAATTTGATTAGCAATAATATATAAATAACTACTTCTTATTCTACTCTTTAAATTAGCTAAAGCTAAAGTATTATTATCTTTAATATCTAAAGCTAATAAATATTGATCATAAACATTTTTAAGATCAATCGTTTTAATATCTTGATCAACATTAAGTAAACTAACACATTCATAATCAAGTTCTATATTATCAATTGGTAAGAAATATGGATATATTTCTAAGTTGTACTTTTGTTTAATACTTTTTAAATAAGTATAAACAAGAGCACTGTCAACTCCCCCTGAAATTCCAATAACTACTTTATTAGATTTCATAGTAGCTAATTTAGTTAGCATTTGTTCAGTTACTTGATTAAAATAAGTTATTAACTCAAACATTTTATTATTAATCATTAACTACTCCTCATATTCAAGTTGAATATCATAAATGATTAAACTATCACCAGGAACTGCTCCTGCTTCTTTAAGCTGTTCTTTGAAGTTAATTGATTGGAGTTTTTGATTAAACCGAATTAAGTTGTCTTGCGTATTTAAAGGGATACGGCGTGTTCAGTATTTTAAATAAGGTCCACTGATTTCAAAGACATGTTCATCAACTTGATTGATTACTATTGTTTTATCAATTACTTTTTCTTTAATACTGTAATCTTTTCAAACTAATAGTTGATCAGAAGAGTTATTTTGAGCTTGGATATTAAATTTATGTCTAGCTGCTAAATAAGCTTCAATGACTTGATCTAACATTTCTTTGATATTAGTGTAATTAAGAGCACTGATCACAATTACATTTTGATCTTTTAAATGATCTTTTAGTAATGCTAGATTTTCTTCTGCTCCAATTGCATCAATTTTATTAGCTACAATAATAATTGGTTTATCAGCTACACTTTGTTTATAAGCAAATAGTTCATGAACAATTGTTTCATAAGCTTGAATAATATCAACATTATCATTAGGATCTAATGAAATTAAATGTAATAATAAGAAACATCGTTCGATGTGTCTTAGAAAATCAAATCCTAAACCAACCCCTTCATGTGCTCCTTCAATAAGTCCTGGGATATCAGCAAAAACAATTCTTTGATCTTCGTGATAAATTGTTCCTAGTATCGGATTAAGGGTTGTAAACATATAATTAGCTGTTTTTGGTTTAGCATTAGTGAATGAACTAATTAAGGTTGATTTACCAGCATTTGGTAAACCAACAATCCCAATGTCTGCAATTGTTTTTAATTCTAGATTAACAACAATTTCTTCTCCTAATTCACCACGTTCATATAAATTAGGTGCTTTATTAAAAGCTGATTTAAAATGGGTATTACCAAATCCACCCATTCCCCCAGAAGCTATTAAATAAGTTTGTTTATCAACAGATACATCAGCAATTATTTCATTTGTTTTAGCATCATAAACAACTGTTCCAAGAGGAAGTTTAACATAAACATGTTCTGCATTTGCTCCATGTTGGTTTTTGATATTACCTTTAGTTCCATGATCAGCTTTGATGATTTTTTTAAACTTAATTGATTCTAAAGAAGTTTCGTTGTGATCACCAACAAAAAAGATTGAACCACCATTCCCGCCATTACCCCCAGCAGGTCCACCTTCAGGAACATGGGTTTCACGACGTCATGAAACAATTCCATCTCCACCATTTCCTGCTTTAAGCGTAATCGTACACTTATCAACAAATGCCATAGTTACTTCTTCTTTCCTTCTTTTTCTAGTTTATATTTTGTTTTTGGATTAGATTTTCTTTTTAGTTCAAGTTGGCTTTTAGCAGCTTGTTGGTAATATTGTTCTGAATCTTTATATTCATTATATAAATCAATTGTGTAATCAGCAAAGTGTTTTGAACGTGCCATTAAAGAGTTAGTAATCTTAACCATAATAATGATTGGAATAATAAATGCAATCACAATAATTACAAAACGAACTAAATATCCTCATACTTCACTTGGTACAAAACCAGAGATGATTAAAATAAACATCCCAAATCAACAAGAAACAATTGGAGTTAGTATATCTCATCTTAGTTTAGGAACTTTTAAAACAAGAATAACAGCTACTAAAACAGATGCGAACAAGCATACAAACATACTTACTCAAACAGGATATGAACTAAGTGGACCAACTCCAAATTCCTGGTTATTAGTATGTTTAAAGTTTTCACTAAATTCAATTATCTTCTGAAAATCAACCGAGCTTGTTTGTGCTTTTAAAGTTGTAAAATCTAATGGTTTTCACTTATAAAAATTAGTAGCAAAAGTAACTGTTTGATCACTATTAATACTAAATCCAGATCCATATCATTTAGCATTTGATCCAACAATCCCATTTAAACCTAGTGCATTAATTTCACCCAATAAGATGAAAATAATAAGCATTGGTGTAAACACAAAAAAAGCTGTATATAAAAACTTAACTAAAAGTGAAGAACGAAAACGAGAATTAATACGGAACGGATTATTAAAACTATTTTTCTTTGAAGCACTAAATTCCATACTATCCCCTTTATAAAGTGAAAATATTATTACCGTTTAAGATTTGGTTTGGTTGAGCTGGATTTTTATTTGGTAGTTGAATTAATAATAATTCAACATCAAAATCAACTGTTGCTACATATAGTTTTTTATCTTTTATAAAAACAGTTCCTGGAGTTTGATTTGATTTGTTTGTTGTAATAGCTATTTTATGAATCTTAATTAAGTTGTTTTTATAATCCATTAAAGCCATTGGTTTATCAAACATCCCATTTACAAATCTTAAAACCATTAAAGCACTTTGATTAAAATTAATAATCGTTTGTTCTTTTGTAATGTTATATGCAAATGTAACTAACTCTTCATCTTGAACATCTCCAACTAAGTTTTCATCTAATAAATCAAAAAGATGATCTTCTATCATATCAGCTCCTAATTCAGCTAATTGAAGAGTTAAATCTTTAGTAGTGGTTTGATCATTAATAGGAATTGATCGTTGAAATAAAATATTCCCTGCATCCATTTTTTTAATGGTGTGCATTAAAGTTATTCCTGTTTCTTTTTCATTATTAATGATTGCATAATGAATTGGTGCTCCCCCACGTAATTTAGGAAGTAATGATGCATGTACATTAACAATTTTATATTTAGGGATATTTATAATACTTTGGGGAATAAATTGACCATAAGCACAAGTAATAATTAAATCAGGAGCAAGTTCATTTAATTCATTAAAAATAGTACTAATCTTAGCTGGTTGAAAAATAGGGATATGATGATCTAAACAAAATTGTTTAACAGCACCATTTAAAATTTCACCTTTTCTGTTTTTCATACTATCAGGTTGAGCAACAACAGCTAATAGATCAATGTTTTTAATACTAAATAATCGTTGTAGCACTATTTTTGCAATTTGAGGTGTTCCAAAGAAAATAATTTTTGGTTTATTCATTTTACTTTTTACTCCTTATTAATACAAAATAACCCAGACTAATCTGAGTTGTTATTTTAGTTTGTTTGATTTTGTGCTTTATTTAGTTTAGCTTGTTTTCGTTCAATTGCTTTTTGTTGTCGTTTCTTATCAGCTTCTAGTTTCTTAGCATAAGCTTGATCATCTTTATCTTTAATCACTTTGATTCAACGCATTTCATGATCATAATCAAGTGGTTTAATAATATCGATTTCTCGACGGTTTTCTTTTTTGTTGATTTTAACTAATTTAACTTCACACTCAAATGCACGTGGTTCATCAACAACCTTTGTTTTAGCATTTCTTGTTGTAAATAAAACAACATATAATTCTTTTGGTTTAGCTCTTTTTTCTTTTTTGATTCTTAACATCTCTTGTTTATAAGCATTAGGATCAGTTGTTTTAAGAGCTTTGATTCTTTCAATTTCTTCTTTATATTCTTGTTTTTGAAGTTTAGTCATTTGTGAAGTATTATGTGGTTCAGGACGTTTGACTACATATGAATCAATTACTTCTTTCCCCTTATCATCAATTTGGTGTAAATACTTCTTAATTGTTGTTCATACTTCATTAGTATCACTTTTGTTTTGATTATTCCCAGTTGATGGTCCATCCCCATTTTGACGACGTTTTTTTCGAACAATAAAAACAATGATTAAAATAATGGGAATGATAATAATCAAGATTGTTAAAAAGTTAGAATTACTTCCACCTTTTGCTGCAGCATTTGTTGCTGCTTGGTGTAATGTTGAACTAATATCTGCTAATCAATTAGCCATATTATTGCCTCACTATCTTGATTTCTATCTTTTAATTATAACTTATTCAATATATAAAATAACTAACGGATTCTTATAATACTAAGTGTTTAGATTAACTAATTACTTTTATATAGATTTCTGTTTAAGATTTATCAACAATTTAGTTAACTTAGTTAATTTAGTAGTTTATTAATACTAATTCTAATAAAAACAATACTTATTTCAACTAAATTGTTGATTAGTTTAATCTACTTATTAGCTTTTAGTTTATTTATAACTATTTTGTTAACTAAACTTGGTACTAATTAAAGTTTGATTTGTTAAAATTTAAAAATATAATAATTGTACATAAACAAATAAAAAGAAAGGTAAGAGATGAAAAAATATCAAAAAGTTCTTCTTCTATCTTCTTTTTTATTTGTAGTAGCTCCAATTGTATCAAGTTGTAGTATTGTTCTACCAGATAGTATTGCTCTTAAATCAACAGTTTCATTTATTACTGATGAAATTAATTCATTAACAACAAAATACATTGATCAAAGAACAAGATTTACTCATTTACACAACAAAAACAGTCAAATCAATTTAAAACAAAACCAAAAAGAAGCTGTTTTTTATTCAAATGTTTTAGCTGATAAAACATATGAAAAACAATTAAGAAAACAAATAGCTGAAGCTGTTTTAGAAAAGAACCATTTAGCTAATTACATTCTAACAAAAGGAAATGATCATTTCTTTTCATATGATAAAGAAATAATTAGTATTATTAACTTAAACTTATTAATCTTGTTTGCTGATTATATTTTTCAATTAAAAAATGATAAAAATAATATTTCTAAACAAGTTAATGTTGATCAATTTCTAACTAAAAACTATTCATCATATTTTTTAGTTAACAAACCAGTAGCTAAACTAATTAAGATTGATGATTTAAATGGAGATCATTCAATTAGAATCATCTTTAAAGATCAAAGTCATACTGATATTGGTTTAACTAAAGAAGGAATGCAACAGATGATTAAATATAAGAAATTATCTAATTTCATTACTACAAGATCAAATATCACCCTTGAACTAGAAAAAAAGAATAGTTCAAGATCAGTTAATTATGATCTATATGAACACTTATTAACTAATAAAGAATGAAAAGCTTTACATGATAATTTAGTAGAAATGCTTTTATTAAAAAAGAAAAATGAAGAAATTAAGATTGATATAAGATTTTTAAATGGAATCTTATTAAATGATACATTAACAAGTCCACCCCCGATTGATACAGAAAATGATTGATACCAATTAATAAACAAGAAATAAACAAAGGAAAAGAATAGATTATGCCAAGAAAACATTTAATTGCTAGTGGAATTAATAAAAAGCAACAGCAACAAGCTAAGATCTGAATGAAATGTGCTAAAGAAATTAAAGCAGCTGCTAAACAAGGAACAAATCCAGAAAGTAATCCAAGACTTAAAGTAGCGATTGAACGAGCACTAAATAATAACTTAAGTCGAGAATCAATCCAAAAGAACATCAATGGGGCAAGTAAGGATGAAAGTAACATTAAAGAATTAACTTATGAAGGATATGGACCAAATGGGTTAGCAATCATAATTAAAGCTTTAACAGATAATGAAGCACGAACAATAAGTGCAGTTCGTGGTTATTTCTCTAAATTACAAGCTCAATTAGCTAAACCTAATTCAGTCATGATGTTATTTGCTGAAAAAGGACAATTTATTATTAATAAAGATCAAGATATAAGCTCAGATAGTTTATTAGAACTATTAATTGAATATGATGTTATTGATATTATTGAAACTGATGAAGTTTATGAACTATTAATCACACCAGATCATTTTAGTAGTGCTAAAGAAGAGTTAATAAAAGCTAATGTTAATTTAATTTCAGCTGAAATTAAATTACTTCCAGATAGCTTTATTAGTTTAGATCCACTTAATCGAGAAAAATTAGTTAGATTTGTTAATGCTTGTGAAGATGATGATGACATCTCATGAGTTGTTACTAACTATGAAGAAGAAATCTAATTTTTAATCATCAGTTTTAAAAAGAATAGAATACTAAGAAAAAATATTAAAGTATGCAAAAGCTCCATAATGAAGTAGTAAATAATTCAATAATAAAACGCAAAACTAAAAAGTACATTTTGCGTATTTTTGGTTATTATGCTGCTTTTTGTGCCATTGCTGCTCCTAGTATTAACAGCATTGTGATCAATAACCAAATCAACTTTGTTGATAAAGCGGTTTTTGAACTAAGACAAACAAACCATCAAATAGTAAGTAGTTTAAACAACTTTTATGTTGTTCCTGATGTTGAACAAAATAAAACAATATTAACTAATGGTATATACTTCTATGATATTATAAGAAACTATAAAGAACTAGAACAACTACTATTAAAGGTTAAATCACCAAGAACAGTTTTAACAGAAGCTGATCAAATAAATAAAGATCAAATATTAAAAAAATATGATGAACATTTTTTTAATAATAACCATCTATTATATATTTCATACTCAAACATTGATGAATATTACTTCTTAACTTATTTTGTTCATTTATTAGATGAACAAAATGTACTAATTCCATATGTTAATATGAAAGCTGTTTTAGAAGATCGATACTTCCCTAGTTCATATCAATTAAATGTTAATAATGATCTAAAGAAAACAGAGATTAAGTTTTATACTGTTAATAAGGATATTAATTTAAACCATATTCATTTATATAACATTAACAATGTTAGTAAACTATATCAATATGTTCATGATTACAATATTTTAAAACCAAAGAAATAAGAAAAAAGGAAGAAAGCCGGACATTTGTTTTAAAAAAGCTTTTTTTTTTTTTTTTTTTGCAAAAATATAAATAAATCTGACTGAAGTCATATTTGACAGATCTTAGTCTGTATAAAAGGGTTTATAAATATGAATAAATTCAAAAACAAAAAAGCACTAGCTTTAGGTGTTGGTGCTATTATGGTAGGAATTAGTATTGTTAGTGTAAGTGCAGCATGTAAAACAACACAAACAACAAAACCAACTAAACCTAATCAAAATAGTCAAAGTCAAACACAAAATAGTCATGATCCTGTAATACCAAATACTAATGATCCTGATACTAAAACAAGTCCAAATAAACTTGTAAATGATTCTACAAAACCAGTGCCAAAAACTAGTGAACCTTCAAGTTTGCAATCTTCACCTAAAAAAGAAATTGATTCTTCTAAAGATAATGATGAAATAAGAAAACCTAAGAAAAAGAAAGAAATTGTACAAGATGAAGATCCTGTAGCAAAAGCTGCTAAAGAAGCAGAAGAAGCAGCAAGAAAAGAAAAAGCTAAAGAAATTCAACTATGGTTGATAAAATAAAAGTTACAAGTTTTAACTTTATTTACTATGACAATCAATGAGAACATACGAAAGCAGTAAATTTCAGTCTTTGAGAAAAATATGGAAACATACTTTCACATTTTAAATGAAAAAAAGAAAAAGCAGGAATTCGTTTTAAAAATTCAAAGACAAATGAAGTATATTTTGAAACATCTTTTGATAGATTAATTACTTATTCAGCGCAAAGACATTGAATACAATTTGATACAGCTGGATTTCAAAGTTCTTGAAATATCGACCCTATGAAAGATAAAAATTATGCAATTGATCTTGTTGA
The DNA here is from genome assembly GCF_000941095.1 of Ureaplasma diversum. NCBI lineage: Bacteria > Bacillati > Mycoplasmatota > Mycoplasmoidales > Mycoplasmoidaceae > Ureaplasma > Ureaplasma diversum. The sequence goes on along the minus strand of NZ_CP009770.1, from coordinate 514,212 downwards.
ATTTTATGATGAAAATGGATCATACAGTATAAATTTAGAAAATAAGATTTTAGAATTTAATCCTAAATATGATGCTTTAAAACCGTATGATGAAGTTGTACCTAAACCAAAAGATTAATTCTAAAGTATAAAATACACAACAGTTGGTTTGTAAGGTTAATAAGTTAATAAGAATGCAACTTTGCATTCTTTTTTATTGTGCATACAACAATATGAATAAATATTTATTAATGATGTTTTTATAAAATGGTTTCGATTTTTCGTTGCGTCCAATTGGTTGTGTCAATGTTTTGATTAAGATAACCAAAAAACAAAGATAAAATACAACAAAATATACTTAACCGGAACATCCAACCCAAAAGTCCTTTTTTTTTTTTTTTTTGCAAAAGAAGAAATAGTTTCTAAAATCACTCCATATTTCAAATAAAACCAAACTTTTAAAAAGGAATTTTCAACATAATTTTCCTGTGTTTCCCACTTGTTCAATTACACCCTTAACTTAATGACGAGTTAAGGGTTTTTTTATTTTTCTTTTATATATTTATATATAAAAATAAGACTTATAAAAGAATGTAATGAGCAAGATTTTTTCAAAATTATTGCTGGGTTTTTCTCTTTTGGTACAAAAAGAGTTAAAATGCTTTATTTTGCTTTTATATTTTTATAAAAATATAAAAGTTTATAATAATTACAAAGATGCAAGAATTAAGATATCAAAACGAGTAAAAATATGAAAACAGACAACAAAACTTCTAAAAAAACTACAACTAAAAAAGTGAAAAGTTCACCTGCTATTTTAACTGGTCCCAATACTAAAAAGTCGGAAACAAAAATTGTAATTAGTTCGGTTGACGAACTGATGATGTTTAGTGATGAATATGATTGAGATGAAGAAATAAACGCTCAAGATTTTCCATTTATGACGTTTGATGATAAAACTAAACAAGAAGTAAAATCTGTTTTAGATTCAAATGAAACGGCTAAAAATGAAGTTAAAGAAGAATATAAAATGTTTTCATTATTTGAGACATTATTTGATCATTTTGATCTTTTAAAAGGGTGCTCAAAAACAAAGTCTAGTACCTTAAGAACAATATTGATTCAATTGCTTTCACACCGAATCAAAGGACCTAAAAGTATACTTGGTACAATGAAATCGATTGAAAAAGAAGAACAAGATGTTTTCTCTAAAAATTCATATTATCGATCTCTTGAGTATCTTGCAAAAAATTCACATATATTGCTTAAAAATTTAAACGACAAAATTAGCGAAAAATACGAAAGAAACATTAGTGTAATGTGGTTTGATTCAACCACAGCATATTTTGAAAGTTTCACTAGAACAGGATTAAAAATGCCTGGTTATTCAAAGGATGGAAAAACCAAAGAAGACCAAATTGTAATCGCAATGGCAACTGATGAAAATGGAATTCCAATTCACTATAAATGTTTCCCAGGAAACACACCAGACCAAAAAACATTCATTCCGTTTTTAGAAGAATTAGCTAGTATTTACGAAATTAAAAACATCACAATAGTTGGTGATAAGGGTATGAATAATGCTGAAAATATTAGATTCTTAGAATCTAACGGTTGAAATTATGTGTTTGCTTATCGATTAAAAGCAACTAAAAAAGAAATCAAAAATGCTATTACGAATTCTGACGATTATACTCAATTGAATGATAATTTAAAATACAAAATTATTGATTTGAAACCAGCAAATGGTGATAGTCAAGATGCTGCATCAACTAAAAGATTAGTGGTTGTTCATAGCGAAGAAAGAGCTAGAAAAGACCGACATGATCGAGAAGTTTTAATCAACAACTTCACTAAGAAAATGGACAAAAAAGGTGTTGTTACACAAGAAAAACTAATGGGAGCTAAGAAGTGCAGATACTACAAGGCTGTAGACAAAACGACTTATTATATTCTTGATCAAGAAAAGATTTTAGAAGATGAAAAATACGATGGTTTTTTCGTTTATATAACAAACCGATTCGATTTATCAATTCTAGAAATAATGGAAATTTATACTAAACAATGAAAAATCGAATCGAACTTTAGAACTTTAAAAAGTACACTTGAATTAAGACCGATTTACCTATCTAAATACGAACACATTTTAGGATATTTGTGTTTATGTTTTGTGTCTCTTGTTTTCTTAAGATTTATACTACATTGAATGAATGATGAATTAGTTGCTCAGGGATTAGAAAAAATTACAGAACAAAAATTAGTTGAAATCGTAAATGATGTTAAATCAATTAAAGAGATTGTTAATAATATGGTTGTTCAAGAAATTGATTTTGTTAACAAAGGCACAAAATCCAGCTGGATTATCTATGAAAAAGTGTTAGCTTGAGCATCCAAAAAAGGGATGATTTAACGGCATTATTTTTTTAAAATCTACAAGTGGGAAACACAGGTTATTTTTAATTTAGTAGAAAAAAGATCAACTGCCATCATTAAATTTTACTTTAATAATGTTGCAGTTGATCTTGCAATCGAGCAACTAGTATATACTAGTTATTTTTTGTTTTATAATATTACTAATGTAGGTGAGCAAAATGGCAATTAGTAAAAATAGTAAGATTTTTATCAAGGATTTGATGAATAAGGGATTTAAGGTTCGTAAAAAACGTAGCTTCATTGATTTTTTAGCTGATTATGGGGTGGTTAGAATTATTGAAGGTTACTTAAGTTTTTTCTTAGATAAAGAAACTAATCGCTACATCGATAAATTTGATGATCGCCAACTAATGAAGTTTGTGCTTTTAGATCGCAAGATTGCTAATATTGTCTTAGATGCAACGATGTTGTTTGAACAACAATTAAACACAATGACAATTCACTACTTCTTACATCTTAATAAACTAAACCGGGATTTTATTCTAAACATTGATACATCACCATTTGTCAGCTTTCCAACAATTGATATTTATAACAACATGCGTTATAGTATGTATGAATATGTTAAGAAGTGTTATTTGTTGAATTCAATTAACAATAATTTAAACCCAGAAACAATTCCTTTGATTCAACTAGCTGTTTCTTGATCATTAAATACAACCATTAATTTCTTTAGAATTTGTGATTTAAATGTGCAAAAGCATGTTCTTGAATATTTCAATGTTTCACACTTAACCATTAATCAATTTATTACTATTTTACAATCGATTCGTCACTTTAGAAATAGTATGGCACATAATGATATCTTATTAGTGATCCAACATAGTGATAATAAAAGATCATTCTCAACTGCTCTTAATAAAAACCCATCTAAAAATGTTGTTAGCATTATTGATATCATTCAGTTCTTTGATACTAAGATGTTAAATCGGTTTGGTTTAATTCCTGATAATTTAGGATCAGTTATTAATAAGTTAATTAAACAACAACACTTTAAAAAGAATGTTCTAAAACATATTAAAGCCCTAATTGGATTGGAGTAGTGTAGTATATGAATCAAAACCAAGATAAGATCATTGTTCAAAAGCTAGCTAATTTATTAGGTGCGGATTCACGAGATAGTTGTATTAAAACAAGAACAGGAAATAATCATTTTGATTTATCAGCTCTTTTAAGCGAAGAAGAGTTAGAAAGTTTTTTTAATAACCAAAGTTTTGAGATCAAATTCAAAAGCTTGGTTGATGTTAATAGTATTGAAAAAGCATTAATTAAGTGTGAAGATTTTGAAGACTTTAGTTCTGTGTTTGATGATTTTTCACTTAATATCAATAATTATTTATCAACTAAAAAGATTAATGATTTAGCTGCTGAGTTTGAATTAGAAAAAGCTAAAAAGATTAATGATGTGATTAAAGCTCTTGAAGCTGAGCCAAAGAAGTTTGAAAATTTAGCAAGAGTAGCTAGATCAATTTACAACGAAACTGGAATCTGACCACTTTATTTAGCTAAAAACTTCTTAGTTGGTAATACAGCAAAACCAACTAGTTTAAATGCTCCAATGGTATTAGTTGATGTTGAAATTAAAAAAATCAACAATAGTTTAGTAATAAGAAGACGCCAAAATGCTCCGATTGGTAATGAAAAACTATTACATTTACTAAAAAAAGATTATAAAGATAACATTGTTAAACTCCCTGTTGATTTTAGTTTTGGTTTTGTTGAAATGTTAGATTTAGTTAAAAAGATAACTAATAAACAAAATCTACTTTCAATAACAAATAACCAAAAGTTTTTGAACTTAAATAGTTCTGAAATCAAACAAGAGTATGATCAACTTTATTTATATGATGCAACAATCATTGGAATTTATGAACCAATGGGTGGAGCAATTAAAGCTGATGTTGAAAAAATCATTGAGCTTGGTGTTGATCCATTTGATGAAATCATTAATGATCCATCAATCTTAGCTAATAACTATCATACTAAAGCTGAACGTGAATTTTTAAATTTAGTTCAAATCAACCGACCCTTAAACATCTATCAAAAATATGCAATCCACTCTTCACTTGTGAAAAACACATTAATCTATGGACCACCTGGAACTGGTAAATCACAAGTGATTGCAAACATCATTGCTAATGTTATTGTTAATCATAAAAATTGCTTAATTGTTTCTGAAAAGAAAGCAGCTCTTGATGTTTTAAAAGATCGATTAAATAAAATAGCTGAACTTAGTTTATTTCTTTATGATATTGATGATAAAGAAAAATTTTATATGCATATGCAAAAATTATTAAGCAATTTTAATCGTTTTTGGTTTGATCAAGCTCATAACGATAAAATTGATAACTTAGTAACAAGTACTATTAATTCATTAGATACTAATAAACAAATTAGTAAACTAAAACAAAACATTCTAAACCTTGAATATTTAATTCAAACCCTTTATAAATCAAAAAGTGCAAGTAATTATACTTTTAAAGACTATATTAATTGACTTGCTCAATTTAGTGAATATGAACTAAAACAATGAAAAAATGAAGATCTAATTAATAGTATTAAAACTAATATGAGTCAAATGTCATATAGTTTTAGTGAACTAATAACAAGTATTAAACAAACTCGTGAATTTATGAGTAAGTATGATATTTGTATTGAACTTAATCAGATTCAAAATCTAATTAAGCAAAAACAATTAATTGATAAATTACAATCTGAACACTTATTAATTAGTAAATATCTAAAACAAAAAGAATACTTTACAAGCAAAGCCGCCATTCTAGAAACATTCTTAAAAGAAAGTGGACTTTATTATAATAACCAAGTTTTTGTTGATGATCAATATCTACTAAAAACAAAAATTAAAGTCACAAACTTTCTAAAAAGTTATGAACCAATCATAAACCAACAAAAAGATCTTAAAAGCTTCTTAATTAATAATGAAACAAACCATAAACAATTTGTTTTACAACTTAGTAAAACTAAAGAATCAATTCACCCTTTTTTAGTTGAAAAATATGTTTATGAAAACATTATTTTAGAAAAGAAAGGTTTATTTGTTTTTAAGAAAACTAATAAACCAGTTACAGAACTTTTACAAATCAAAAACTTATTAATCAATTATGTTAATAATCCTTGTTTAGTTAGTTTAGGATTTGCTACTATTTTTAAACTTCAAGAAATTGATGATAAATTATTAGCATCTGATGTGATTTTATATTTAGCTAATGAAGAATTGTTTAATAAACCTTATTTTTTAGATTTATATAAAGATCAATTTGATCATCAACTAAACAGTAATTTAATTGATCAGTTTAGTAACTTTAATATGAGTGCTAACCAGTTTGAAACAATTTGTAAAATCTTAGATTTTGAACGAGAAGTTTTAATTGATTTTGATTTTAAAAATAATCCTATCTTTGATAGTTTATGTAATAGTTATCTAAAAGCTAATAATAATTTTGTTCATGAACTTGATAGTATCATTTATCAATCTTATATTAACTATTTATATAAAGTTTTAGTTAATTTAAATGAAGAACAAAAGAATAAAATTAAGAAAATGATGCGAGTTATTAACTTAGCTCGTAAACCTGCAGTTTCTAAGTTTGTTTATGATTTTTATGATGAACTTAAATTATTGTTTCCGATTTGAATCAGTAAACCTGAGAATGTAAGTGAAATGTTACCCCTTGCTCAAAAATTATTTGATTATGGGATCTTTGATGAAGCTTCACAAATGTTTTTAGAAAGATCATATCCAATTTTATTTAGATGTGCTTTAAACATAGTAGCCGGGGATGAAAAACAACTTAAACCAACTAATTTCTTCTCTGCACGTGCTAATGATTCTGAAAATGATGATTATGATATTGATCAAGCTGAAAGCTTATTAGATCGTACTAAAGCTTCGCTTTGAACATCATATTGACTAAAAAACCACTACCGATCAAAAACAGCTGATTTAATCGATTTTTCAAACCATCATATTTATAATAACGAACTTTTATATGCTTCATTAAACGGATTCTTTGAAGCTGGAATTGAAGTGATCGATGTTTTAGATGGTGAATTTGAAGAACAAAAAAACACCAAAGAAGCTGAACAAGTAATTAAAACTTTAAATCAATATGAAAAAGATTATAAAAAGATCATCATTGTTACTTTTAACAATAAACAATCTGAACTAATCGAAACCCTAATCCTTAATGGTTTAGATCCAAATAGTCGGATCTATCAACGATATAATAATGAAGAGATCATTGTCACTAACTTAGAAAATGTGCAAGGTAATGAAGCTGATTTAGTTATTATTAGTAATACTTATGCTAAAAATAAAGCTGGTGTACTTAAAAACAACTATGGACCATTAATGAAAAATGGGGGAGCTAATCGACTTAATGTTGCTATAACAAGAGCAAGTGCGAAAATGATCGTTATTAAATCAATTCAAGCATCTGATTTAGTAATCAATGTTGAAAATGAAAATATGCGAATCTACAAACAATTTATTGCTTACTGTGATCAATATGTAAGCAATAAAACAAACCATAACTTTACTCACTCTACACTTAATTATCTTCAACTTAACAACAGTCATCAAAAGCTTTATGATATTCTTAATCAATTTAAGAAAAATGAACATAGTATTTGGTTTAATGTTACAATAGGTAATTACAAAGTTAATTTTGCTTTATATAACAACCAAACTAATCAAATTGATTTATTAGTTGTATTAAATGAACTAAGTAATAGTAATGAACTTAACTTATTACATGTTTATGATCAATTCAGTTTTTTTGTTGATTTAAATTATAAAATTGCTATTATTAATGAATATGAACTATATCTAGTTTATGATCAAATTAAATTAATGATCGAAGATAAAATCAAGACTCATCTTAATAACTAAAGGAGTTGATTAATATAAGTTTTTTTAATAGCGGATCAAGAACTTATTCACAAATAGAATGAGATCAAAGATTAAAAAGTAAACAGTTTAAATACTCTTTACTATCAGGTGCAATTGGAGCATTTGTTTTCTTAATCTTTTGTTTGATTACAACATTTGTTATGAACAAATTTGCTATTGTTCATAACTATACTGTTTTAAATTTTAAAACATTAGATGTAAGTGTAGGGTTGTATGCAGCTGTTGGGCTTGCATCACTTCTTTTATTTGTCTTTTCAATTGTTTTAATCTTTTTTAGAAATATTCCAAAGCTAGCAACAACAATTGTGTTTTATATAATTGATAGTATTTGTTTAAGTATTATTATTGGTTTTGTTTCTTTATTTGTTGGATATCAGAGTTTATTAACTGCAATTGGTTTAAGTGCTTTAGTTTATGTACTTTTAGCTATTACTGGGTTTTTTATTTCACAAAAAGCAACTAGAATCTTAAGATTAATTTACATTATTTTAAGTGTTGCATTCTTAATTGTCTTCTTAATTGTTATTATATTAACCTTTACAGCTTTTAGAAACAGTGAGGGTGTATTAGTAGCTCAGCTTATTATTTCAATCATTATGTTACTAGTTATTTCAATTAGTGTTGTGATTAATATCAACAATATTAAAAAACAAGAAATAGTTGCAGATCAAAAAGCATTAGCACAATTAGTTGCTTGGAATGGTTTTATTCTATATCATTCATACTCACGACTACTTTATTACTTACTATATTTCTTTATAAAGATTAAACGAATAGTTTAAAAGCGTTATACTACAAACCCTTTGGGTTTGTTTTTTATTACTTTTTTTGGTATTATTAACTATTAAAAAAGGATCATCTTATGAATTGAATCAACTGGTTTTTAATTGGTTTTACAATAGTTAGTTGTTTAAGTGTAGCAGTACTTACTAACTGTTTTAGAGTTAAGAAATTGTATTTGTATAACTGATGAAAAAAGAATTATTACATTAATACAAAATATCTTATTAACTTACTTATAAGTATTGGTTATTTAGCTTATTTTATAAGTTTAAGATATAGTAAAGATGTTGAACAATTCATTGCTCATAAAGATTTAATTTATTCAGATCCATTTAATTTATATGATGAGTTATTATATTTTCGATCATTTCGGATCTCTAAGGTTTTCTTATTAGATTGATGTCCTTGTTTTTCAGTTATTATCTCTTTGTTTGCAATTTTTGATTACAAGCAAAAATATGTTAATTTAATGGGTTTAATCGGTTTTTGCTTTGGGTTTATTACATTAATTGGAGGGTTAATTGGACAAGAAAGAATTGAAGTTGATCAATTCTGGACTTATGTAACAGTTGGTGTTGGATTAAACCAAATTTATTTTGGATTGCATTTCTATTTATGTATTTTTGGACTTTATTTATTTTCTAATTTAAGACGGTTTGATGTAGCTAATATTAGTTTGTTTCATGCTGTTTTAATTAGTTTTATGATTTATGTACCAATTAGTGTTCACTTCTGAAAAGTAACTAATAATGCATCTGGATATGTAATGGGTGATTGGATTCCATTACAGGGTTCACTTGCTCAGTTTGAGATTGTTGGTAAAATCATTAATCAACATTTTATTATTAATGCTTTTGTAATGTTTTTATGGATGTATTTAGCTTTTGTTGCTGGATTTTTTGCTAAATTATACATTCTAAAAACAATCAACAAAAAAGATCAAAAAAGTTATAGCATCCCTTTTGTTGATCATAAGATTGCTAAAATTATATTTTAGCTAAGCTAATAATGTGTTAAAATATGGATTAAGGTATAATAATCATTTAACCTTTTATTTACTAAAAGAAGGAGTTTTGAAAATGACTGGATTTAACCGTGATGAAGCAATTGTACTTTTAGCACTTGAAGATAAAGAAGAGTGAGAACAAGAACATATTTTACGTGTTCTTGAAAACTTTAATACAATTCAAATCAAAAAAGAACAATTTAAAATGATGCATGATCTAATTAAAAATCATGGAATGCAGTTAACTAAACTTGTTAAGTTTTTTGATATTTCAATCTCTGGATACTATAAATGATTAAATAGCCAAAAGATTAATGAACTATGTCCTATTAAACAACGTAATATGGAAATCATTAAAAAGATTTATAATGAACATACTCACCATATTGGGTGTCGTAAAATCCAACGGATCTTAAGTTCTAAATACAACATTAAACTAAACTATAAAACTGTTAACAACTATATGGCTCGTCTTTCTTTACTTCGTGAATGTGACATTTGCAAACGTGAAGAAAAACTAAAAGCATCAGTTAATGAAAAATAATAAATATAATAGATAAAAACAACAACCACATCAAGTGGTTGTTTTTGTTTCTTTAATTAATCTTTTTCATAAGAAAAGAAGGTAATGATAGCTTGGATTAGTTGGTTAGTTCGTTGATCAATTTGATCAGTTGTTCAACTATTTTGTTTAAGGATTTCAGCGTTGATTTTAAGATGTTTTGTTTTTTCTAAGATTTTCTTTTTTGATTTTCAATCATTATTACCCATTTTATTATTATCAACTCTACTAGCTAAAGTTAAATTACCTAATCGGTTGATTTGAGCATTATATGTATCTTTATCAGTATTAAAATGATTTAATCATCAAGTTGAATGATTCTTAGGAGCAATATGTTCAATGCTTAGATTATCTAAGTTAACAGGAGCAGGATTCTCATTATGTTCTAGTTTATCAAAGAATAAACGTAAGATATTCTTATGTCTGTACATATTAGCATTAGTGATATAGTTGCTAAGTTCAAGATTAGTTGGGCTATGAGCATTTTTGGTTTTATTATCAGTAAATAATAGTTTTTTAAGAAGTGAGACAATATTACTATAACTATTGTTTTTCTGTTGGTTAATTTTTGAATGAACAGAGCTAAAAAATTGATATAAATTAGCTATATCTAAACCACAAAATGCTCTTCTTATTAAATAATTATTAACTATTCTAATTAATTCACTTAATTGCTTTTTGTTAATTTTATTATTAGTAAATAGATCAAAGAAACTCATTAATAAATAAGTTGCACAATCATTTTTGATTTGACGATAATCATTAATAAATGGTTGTAGTTCATTAACTAATGTTGATAGTTTTTGAACATGAATTTGAGCATAGTGTTTAATGTATTTAATGATTTCTTTAAAACTATCTTCGCGATTTCGTTTTTTCTCAAATTCAGTACATCATAAAACAAACTGTTGATATATAACATTCTGATCATACTTCTTATTATCATTAGCATGTAAAAACAAACGGAAGAATGTTTCAAGTTTATCTTTTTTATGATCTAATAACCTTAAGATTTGTTCTCAATATAAAGTATAGAATTTATCCTGTTTTTCACTATCTAAATCCATTAATAAGTAGTTTTTAATTAAATCAGATAATTCAAGATGCATCCCTGTTGAATTAATGCTTTCAAAGATCTTTTGGGGATTATCATAGTTTTGCGATAAAGGGATACAGACAATATGTAACTTATTTAAAGCATTAATGATTGTTTCAATACTATGTTTATTAACTAATTTCTTAATGTAGTCTAAAATATAACAATAGTTTTTGTATACTTGAGATTTCTTATCATCAATCTCATCGATTTTATCTTCTACAATAAGTTGATAAACATTATCATCAGCTACTTGTGGTTTAAGTTTAGCTTGATTATCTTTATTAATAAAACAGTTAGTATATAAATAAGGTTCTAAATTAATGTTAGAGTTTTGGTTATTTGTTTGTTTAAGAATTGCTTTTATAGCATATAAAGTTAGAAAAGTTGTTGTTATTCGTTGTTGTCCATCAATAATTGAAAACTCTCGTTTTGAATGATCTAAAGGAATATCTAAGTAGATAATGATTCCTAAAAAGTGATTAGAACAGTTACTAATTAATATATCTTCTAAATCTCTAAGATATTGTTTAACTTCTTTATCTTCTAATCAGGTGTAATTACGCTGATAGATTGGAACTATTAATTGGGCATTAATACTATCTTTTAAAAAGTCTAATAAACCAACACGAACTGGACTTTGGAATTTTGAATTCATACTAACTCCTAAATTTAATTTAAAACACTTTAATAATTATAAATTAACTACTATTAATTTAATATATAAGTTTAAGAATAACTTTTATAATCAGTGGTATTTAATTAATTTTTAGATTAATAGATGAGTAAATTGATCAGTTAGTTATGTGCGATGTTAATTAAATAAATAAGTTATATCAGCAGTTAACTTTAAAAATGATCATTATGTTTTTTATACTTGACATTCTATATATAATAAGAATGTTTGGGGTTTATCATATTTTTAGTGATAAATGTGAGAGCAAGTTAGGCACTATATGAATTTTAAAAAGGAGATGGACTTTATGAACAAAAATCGACCAAACGATCAACGTTCTGATGTAATGAATCCTAACAATTCTAACTACAAATCAAACAATGATAATCGTTCAAATCAACTAAACCCTAACAACTCTGAATATAAGGGTAAGAAATAGTTATTCTTAACAAAAACAAAAAGACCAACTAAGGTCATTCATAGTAGGTGTTTTTTATTTTATATTAATAAAATCTAATTATTTATTCATTAATTCTGTAGCAAATTTGTTTAAAAGATAATTAATCCTTAAATTCTTAGTATTCTTTTTGTTTTCATATTCAATAACAAAGTTCAATGTAAAAAGGATTTTAATACTAATGAAAATTAATAAAATTATAGTTAAATTAACATTAGTAAAAATTGTTTGAAGATATCAATCTTTTAATATGTAATCTCAACTAAAAGCGTATGAAAATTGCAATTAAAAACACTAATGAATCCAAAAGAGAAAATAGTAGTACTTCATCTATAATGATTGATTTTCTTATCAAGTAGTTTTAATGTTAAATATGTAAAAACTATTGTTAAACCTAAAACAATTAATGGCAGATTTTTTAAAAGATTATTGCACTCTTATTCATAATTACCAAATCCTTACCTGTATGTTAATTATTTAAGAAATATCTAAAAAATATCCTATTTACATAATAGAACGATTTTCTAAAAAGGTTTAGATCTCTTATTTTTAAATAATGGTTTGGTTTAAACAACTATATTTTATGAATTAGTATGATAATTAATTTCATAATCATCTAAATTATTTATTTTATCGATTTCAACAAAGTAAACGTAATAATCTCTTGAAATTGCTGTACCTACTTTTCTATCCACATTCGATTTTAAAGGTTTAGTTCATTGTAGTCATATATCAATTTTCTTTTGTTCTTTATTAATAGAGATATTTTTTATTCAAAAACCAGCATTATATTCTATATAGATTGTTGTGGGTGAAAATCTAGCAAGACCAAAACTAATAATGATTTTTTAGAAAAATCAACTTTTTGAACGTGATTAATTAGTTCTCTTTTTAGCTTAATAGTATTATAATATTCGTGTTTTCCTATAAACTCACCAACTCTAAATTTTTTAAAATCATTAATTAATAGAAATATTTCGTTTTTATGATTTTTATAAATAAAATCAATTCATTCTTTGTATGCTTGATCTCTATTAACTACATTCCGCCCTTTGAAAAAATGTGGATATTTTGTTCTGAATTCTTCATCTTGAGACATTTCATAAGAGAAAAGATTAAACATCTTATGATTTATATCAATTAGATATTTAGGTTTTGAACCAATTAAATATTGATAGTCTCGTGGATGAAATCGAATCACTTTGGTATTATTTTCTGTATTTTTTACAGATATATAAGGGTCTCTTTCATTATCACCCAACTGAACACAACTTGCTAAAATTGTTGGCACAACAGCAACCAATCCTAAAACTAAAACAGAGCTTAAAAGTTTGAATTTCTTTTTTGTTTTAGACACAACAAACACCTCCTATGAATTGAAATCAGTTTTAGTGAAAATATTTATTTTCTAACAAAAGTAAGTGCTACATCAACTAATTTTCTATAATCTTTTTCATCATCACTATATCGTTTAATATTGTGAGCTAACCAAGTTATATTAGCTCTAAGCTTTTCATTTTCTTTGAAATATACTTTGTATTTATTTCAATCATTACTAGTTTAAATATAATCGTTGTGTTGATCATCTTTAATTTCATAAAACAACACATCTTTATTTAATTCAGCTCTTTTCTCACTTTTGCTATTAGCAGCAACTAAAGCAATTAATGAACTTGTTCCTATAATAGTTGCTAATGATACTAATAATAATTTATGTTTAGTTTTTAAAATCATACAACCACCCCTTAAAACAAATATAATGTTGTTAATTTTTGAGTATTAATAAGTATAACACATCTAACAAAAAACTGGTTTTATGTACATTTTAAGCTTTGCTTAAACCTGTGATTAACTCATTAGCTTTAAATGGTTATTATTTTTGTTCTAAGTTTTAAAATAACAAACTATTACTTATTTAATCAACTTTAAGATATTAAAAAAATGAAAGTTTTTATCTAGCTTTTTTTAGCTAAATTAGATTAACTTTCATTTTAAAAAATTGGTTTCTAGTTGATTATTCTTATTGTTTTTCTTAAGGATTTGTATTACTTTATCTTTTCTTAAAGCAATATATTTTTTTGTCTCTTCTGATAAGTTTTTAGAAATAATATTAACTTGGCTTTTAAAATTATCTAAAGCATTTTTAACAAAGTTAAAATGCTCTTTACTAATCTTCTCTTCTTTAAGAATTAAATAAGCTGATAAATGTTCATCAAAGATCCAATAATATTCATCAAAATAAGTATGTCTATTTGGATCCATTCCAAATAAATTATTAGGATCACAAATATAATCAAGCATCTTATCTCTTCTTATTTTGTCTCTAATTTCTAGTTCACTTTTATCTTTTCATTGATCAATAAACTTTCTAAATATTTCTTGTTTGATTCATTCAACATTAAAAATATGAGCTTTTTCTGTTTTTGGTACATCAAACGATAAAGCAGGTGTGCAACTTTGCACTTTAGATCTTTTTTCTTTAGCTGATTTTTCAATTTCAACTCAAGCAATTCTAAGTCTTGATAGTCTATTAATAGATCATTGTATTTTATTTTCTAAAGCAGGAGTAATAGTATCATTTTCTAATAATAAGAAAATCTCACTATAGTATTGATCCTTAAGAATAGGATCAAGATTATCTTCTAAAAAAGCTTGATATGTTAACTTATCATTATTTTTATTAACATACTTATTTAAAATGTTAATTGCATTTAGTTGATCAATATCAAGCTTTTTAAAAGTTAAAAAATCTTCATCATCAACAAAAAATGATAAATCCTTTTTATTAATGATTAATTTATCAATTAATGATACTAAAACATAATATGAAGAATTGTTATTACAATCATCAAACATCACTGTTTGACTACTTTTATTGTTTTTGATTTTACCAGATGGGTTAGACCCATTAATAATAGCTATTAGGTTATTAATAGTAGTATAAAATTGTTCATTATTATTTACTAAATCATTTAGTTTACTTAATTCTAAATCATTAAAACTAACAATAACTCTTTGTTGGTTTTTAGATCTTCTTTTTATTTGAACAGTATTAAGAAGACAATGATCAAGAATTAATTTACGGCGTAAATAATTAGTTTTATTATTTTTATTTTGATCTTCAAATCAACTTGGGGTTGTTAGTAAGTTGATACTGAAATGTTTAAAATGATATTTAGTGCAATAGATAATGCCATTAGATTTACTTACAAGTGCATATAAATCTAAATCATACATAGCTACATCTTTAGTTGTTTTATTTAAAAAGGTTTTAGAAGCAAAATGGAACTTAACAACAACTAGATCATTGTTTTTAAAACTAGTGTTCATAAGCTTTTTTAATCTCTTTAAAAATAGCTTCTAAAACCTGTATACAAATTGAATTACCTGCACAAAAAATCATTTTGGTGGGGGTGATTAGATTAGTGCTTTTGATTTTAAGCACATCATTTTCACTAAATCCCATATACAAATAAGCTTCAATTTCATTGATATAGCGAATGATGTTTTCTTGTTGAAAATAGAATTTAAGTCGACTATTTGCTCCTGAAGCAGTTAGTGTTGCTCCTTTGTTGATTGGTTTATAAATGTAGCTTTCTGAATTAAAGTTTGAATAATTAATTAACTTCGCTTTTGTGATATTAAAACTTGTTGTCTTAAAATCAGTGTGCTTGTATTTTAGTAAGTGTTCTAAATTATTATTAGCATATGGATTGTTAATAATATCTTCTAGATTTGTACTTTTAGTTGATGGTTTAGTCGGTGGAAAAGTGATATCTTTGTTTTCAGTTTTAAGGACTGATAACATAAAGACACGCTCTCTGTTTTGTGATGAACCATAATCAGTTGCATTTAAAATAGCATATTTACTACTATATCCTAATTTATCTAATGTTTCTATTCACTTATTAAAATCATTAATAAACTTTTTAGATACTAAACCTTTAACATTTTCTAGCAAAAGAATTTTTGGTAATCTGTCTTGATTAGATTTTAAGATACGTTCGATTTGATAAAGTAAACCACTTCTTGTTGATTCATTTAACCCTTTTTGTTTACCTTGTTGACTTAAGTCCTGACAAGGGAATGAGTAGGTAAGAATATCAATATCTTTAGGTAGTTTACTAAAAGTTGTGATATCTGTCCCCCCTCTCTCTCTCTCTCTCTCTCTCTCTCTAAAAGAAGGGTTGAATTAGATTCTAATAAACTGCTCTCTCTCTCTCTCTCTCTCAAAAATTGATCGATATCTTAATTTAAAATAATCATTGTTTACATAACTATATAAATATGAAAACATTGATCTTAATTTATCTTCTTTCAATGATTTAAAATAGGTTGCTTTAACTACATCTTTAGAATTAGTACTAAATTGATATTGATTTAATAACTCTACCATTTGTTCTTTAGACAAATTCTCTTCTGGTTTTAATACTCCATAGTGAATTATCATATAACTTATAATTGCATCAATATAAAAATCACAACTACCTAAACTAACTACTTCTATACCGCTATCTTTATAAACATTTTTAAGTGCAGCATATTGACTACCAATACCTGCAAACATTTCAAATAATCTAACTTTTTTCATAAAAGTTATTATAACGCGTTAATTATTGATAAATATAATTAACATTATTATAATCATTATTAATTCTTAATAAAATTGAATATCAAAATAAGTAAAATTGGTATACAAAATTAAGGTTTTAAACAACATATTTTTATTAAAAACCAAGCAAAATAATAATGTGATTTTACATAAACTAAACCACTTGTAATATAATTTATATACTTTCAAAATTTACATTATTGTAGAAAGCAGGTAATAAAAAATATGTTTAAAAATAAACTAAAAAACGATTGTTTTTACATCATTAGTTGTTACAACTGCAATTCCTTTTGCTTTAAGTGTTTTAACTAATGCTAACAATCAAAAAGTAATCTTAAATAATGAACAAAAAAATAACAAATCCAAACATAAATTAGTTGAAATACTAGAAGCGGATGTAATAGGTAATTCAACTAATAAACAAACGCCTAAATCATTAGGTGTTAAAAGATTTGACATTATTTTTAAAGCCAATAACGAAATTGATTTAAAATCAAAATTAAAAATAATTGCTAACAAATATTTAAAAATTAAAGAAGAAGACCTAGTTTTTATTTTAGGTAAATATTTAAAAACAATCTCTATTGCTATAACTAACAACCAAGACTATGACGCATTCAAAAATGCTCTTTCTTTGTTCGCATATGATGATAATGAAGTATCAAGTGTTTATGGATTTAAATCATCATATACTTACGAAGATTTTGTTTTAAAAAAGAAAAATAATAGTGGCGTTCGAACAACATCTAATCAAGAAGATAAAAGACATAATGTTGGATCAGCATTTGATTTACGACCATATGCTAACAATGACGAGCTTTTTAGCTTGGTTGGATTAACCCAATCAGTTAGAACTAAACATTTTAATGATTACATCGATTCTCCATTATTAAAAGTGGGAATTTTAGAAGCTGAGGGGGGGTTATCGATGGTTGAACTACACCATTTATATGAAATAATAAATACGGAAATGGTGCCAGATGAAGAAATGAACCATTTTATAATGAATCTTGAAGCAATCACGCTAACAATGTTGGAGAAATTATCGTTGGGCAAAAAGGGATAAATCCTACTGCTAAATTATGGAGCGTTGAACTTAATACAGAATGGAACGGTATGGCAGGAGAAATGGATTTTTTTCTTTATTGAGGAGTTAAGATAATAAATAATAGTTGAGTTTTTACAGATCCTGCAAACAATAAATGGATGCAGAAATATAATTATTACTCTAAATATGTTGATGAATTGATACAATCAAACCCAGAAATAATTAACGTTTTTTCAGCAGGAAACGCTTTTAATGGTAATAAAAATGAGAAACCGTACAAAGAAATAGCTGGAGTACAATTATCTAAAAATAGTATTGTTGTTGGTGCAATTAATCATAATTATAATCAACAAAAAACTGATTATAGCCAAATTGGCAATAACATAAACTATGTTACAGCTGTAACATATGGTGGTAATTATAATTTTTCTAGTTGAAATACTGATGAAACCGGTTTTACAGGTTCAGGAACAAGTTTTTCAGCACCAGTTATTACTGCATTATCTAGTATGATTGTGCAAAGAAATAAATACTACTTTGATAAAGGGCATGATTCTATCATCATGAAATCAGCCTTAATTTCAGGTTCGAAGAAACCTAATTATACAAACGAAATTTATACTGCTGAAACTGGGTTTGGGATTCCTCAATTTTATAGTGTTGATAGTGCTGTTAAAAATCTTCAATATTTCAAAAAAGCTGATTCAAACTTCTCTAGAAGAATCAAAGTATATTTACATCAAAATGAAAATATAAGAGCTAATATATCATGACTTGTTAATCTTTCTGATGACAAGAATGTTGTTGATTTTGATATCAAAGTTTATGATCCTAATAATCGATTAATAACTTCTTCAATCGAAGGTGAAAGAAATACAGAAACTGTGGAGTTTAAAGCAGATAGAAGTGGATATTATGAATTTGAAATTTATAGATATGATAAAAACAATATAAAAAGGGATGTTGCTTTTACTTATGTTAAAAAATAAATGAAAATTTTTAATTCCTTTATCTAGCTTTTGTTTATTAACATTAATTCCTTTAGTTGCTGCTTCTTGTAGTGAAGTTGAAATAGCTAAAAAAACATACTATTCAAGATCTAAAACTGAAAATGGGTTAGATGTTTTAAGAGAATACTCACCAATAGGTTTGCACCAAACTCTTCCGTTTGGAGCTAAAAAAGAATTACCACTAAAGAAAACAATTTCAACAGATTGATTATGAAACCCATTGGACCTTTATCGAGAGTACGTTTCTCATCTTATAAATTCTAATGATCCCCGTGATGATCATTTCAAAGCAAAACATGCAGCAACTTATGATCGAATTAACCAATTACAAGATCAATATGCCAAGACAGAAAATAAAAAAGAATCCAATCAATTAGATGCAGAAATTGAAAAATTAAAACGTAAAGTTGCTAATGATTGACAACAAAATAATATAGCTTTAAACAAAGATAAAATTTTCCATCTTATTAATAAATCTGAAGATTTCAACAAAATACAAACCGAACGATTTAAAAAATATTTCAAAGATTTTGATTTCAGTAATAAATCAATATTACTTATCAAAGGATATTTAGAAAGAAACGTAGATCCACCAGCTATTGGGGCGGGATATTGAATTAAAAACCTTACTATTAGTAACAATACTATTAATATTCAATATAAATATAAAGAAATACCGATAAAGAAAAAAAATCCACACATTACCAGTCCAGGTTTTAGAACATCATCAACAGTTCATCTTGTTGTAGTAGATAAAATACAAAGTTTAGATAATTATCAAATTATTATAAGTTAAGTATTCAAAAAATAATACATAAAGGGGGTTAAATTTAATTATGTTAAAAAATAAATTAAAATTTTTAATTCCTTTATCTAGCTTTTGTTTATTAATATCAACTCCTTTAGTTGCTGCTTCTTGTAGAAGTGATGAGTTAACATATGATAGATATCTTTTAAAATCTAAAACTGAAAATGGGTTAGATGTTTTAAGAGAACATTCACCTAATTTTGGCTCTTTTTCAACAGAAAGTTTATGAGATACTTCATCCCTTTTTAGCATATTGAAACAAAAGCATATAAATGATGATAATTTCAAAGCTAAATATTCTAATGAATTTAAAGAGATTGATCAAATAAAAAAACAATATTATCAAAATTATAATAAATTTTCTGATTCAGAGAAAAAAGTAATGTAGATAAAATTGAACAAATTGAATTCAAGATTGCAGATGATTGACAAAAGAATAATATTGCTTTAAATAAAAATAAAATTTTTTATCTTATTAATAGCTTAAACGATCTAAATAAACAACAAACTAGAAGATATAAAGAGCATTTTAAAGATTTTGATTTTAGTTCAAAATCAATACTTCTAGTTAATGGTTTAGACTCAAGAACAATATATGGACCTGTAGTTAGAGGGGTTGGATATTGAATTAAAAATTTAACTATTGTAAATAATACTATTAATATTGAATTTGAATATAAATATATTAAACCAAAAGAAAACACAGCAATAGCAGGTTCTCCTGTCCTTAGTTTTTCATCAACAGTTCATCTTGTTGTAGTAGATAAAATACAAAGTTTAGATAATTATCAAATTAATGTAACAAATCTTTAATTATCATTGTTGATAATCTATTTAAATTATTAAATAGATAATTAATAAAAAACCCATTAATGAATGATACAAGATTGTACTTGTATTTTTCATATGGGTTTTTATAATGCATTGATTTAATCAAATAGAATCTATAAACTACTTAAATCTAGTTTTTCTGTAATTTCTACATCAACCAATTGGTCTTTACCAATCAATCTTTTTAAACAGAGAATTCCTGCATTATGTGCTAATTCTCCACCATTTGATGCACAATAATTAAGCAGAACAACTGGTCTGATATTATTCTCAAATAAAGCGGTTGCTACAATTAAAATACAACAATCAGTATCAGCTCCAACAATATAGATTTTATCTGGTAATTGATTATTGTTTATTTCATAAAGCTTATCTAGAAATTGTTGATTAATGCAATTGTAAACATTCTTATCAACCACAAAATCAATATATTTTAAATATGAATGATCGATTGCTTGTTCGTGTTGATCTTTTAATTTATTTCATTTTAATCATCGTTCATAAACACTATTATCAGTATTTAAAAACCGTGTTGCAATTACATAATCAAATTTTTCTAATTGAAGTAAGTTAAATATTTTTTGTTTTAAAACTTTGGTTTGTTCATATCTAGCAAACCCGTTTTGCATATCAACTACTAATAAGATGTTTTTCATAAATTATTGTTTCTTTCTAACTATGAAATATGAACAAATAACAAATAAGATCAACATGATAGTTGCAAGGATTATATCACTTGTTTTTATTTCTCCATTAATAAGATTCCTTAATGGTTCATAAATACTTACTAATGTAAAAAGGACTAAGAATATTTCAGTTATAATTGCATATCTTGATTGTTTTTCATTAAGTTTAGCAATTGCAATTGCAATTTTATTTTCTAACAGTAAGAACAATTTATCTTGAATAATTTTAAAACCAGAAGTTTCATAAATAGATTCAAATGTATTCTTTTCACTCAAACTCATATTTGGAGTTAAGATTGTACTAATGTTTAATGATATATTAGTGGCTAAACTTTTTTGTTTTTGTAGTTGTAAATTTGTCATATTTGTTTTATTGATATTTTCAATTAAACAATCGAACAAAAATCAACTTGCTTGCAACTCTATCTCATAATCTAATATTCTAGTTAAAGATTCTGACTCTTTTTCTTCAACTACAGCAACAGCTGCTCATGATGATGTTATGTTTGATGAATTGTTAAACTCATTATTATGAAATCCATGAATATTATACATTTGGATTTTTGAGATTATAGAATTTCATTGCTCTTGATTATATATTTTATTAATGATTGTGGGATTCATCAACATATCAAATGATTTATCATTTTCTAATTTATAACAATTAGAGATAATATGATATAAAGAAAAAATATATGAAAAACCCTCTTTTTTATATTGGTTATTTGAAGAGATAATTCTTTCTTTTTTAGTTATTAAACTTCAAATTTTTTGCATAAGCTGTTTTATTAGCTTTGAATCTAATAATTGATGATTTAATATCATATGTTGTTCATGTTGTTTTGAATAATATATTGCATAAGGGATATCTTTTTCAAATACTTTTCTAACTTCTGTTAGATCAACAGAATTTATATTTTTAATAACAAAAACTCCGATTCCATAATCTAAAAGATAGCAAGAAATTGAATTATTTAACTTTATTGCTAAAAAACAATTAGATATATTAGTTTGCAATAATTCATATTTTTGGTCAAGAATAAATTGCTTTAGAGTTGATGAAAATACTTCTTTTTGATGCAAATCAGAATCATTGTTTCCATTGAATGATTTACCAATATCAAACGGGGCTAAATGCACAATATTCCAACTCATAATATACACCACAACAAACCTTATTGTTATCAATAAACTTATAAAGTTTAATTACCTTAATAAGATTCTTAATAAAGATAATAACAGCAACAAAAGTTAAATTTCATTCACTTATTAAATTTTACAATATTTTAAAACTATATATTGAGATCGAGCATAATTAAAATTAATTTTATGTTTTCAATATTAAAAAAATAATCATTATATATGATGTACAATAACTATAAAACTTAATATCATTTTCGCTTTTTCTAATAAATGTTAAAAACCATTTAAAATGATATAGTACTTATAATAATAATAATAATATATTGTTTTAAAAGAGGGGGCTGACCTATGAATAAAAGATTAAAATCAACCATTGTGTTTAGTTCATTGTTTTTAGTTTCTATTCCTGTTGTATTAGCTTCTTGTACTCAAGAAAAGGAAAAACCAGCTATAAAAAGTACTCCTAAAAAATCATTACTTGAAGAAAATATAAAAATATCTGATCCTACAGTAGTTAAACAAACTCGACCACTTGTAGCACTAGAACCAGCAAAACCAATACAAATCTTATTAAATAACATAGATAAGAATTTGAAATTTGTTGATAACAAGTATGTTCTAAGCTTTAAATTAGACTCATCATATCAAGATAAATACATTCAAGTTCAGCTTACAAAACCCAATAACAATGATGAATTAATCACTTCTAACAAAGCCAAAATAAGTAAAGATGGTTCAGTTCAAGTTTCTTTTGCTAACTTAGAAGATAATAATGAATATTTAATCAATAAGATCTTTATTTATCAAGAAATTAATTCTAACAATGGTTCAAACCATCAAATCTCAAATCCTAAAGATGATTTATCAGTTTTTACTAAATTATCTGATATTCAACTAGAAGCCAATTCTCAACTAACTGAATACTACTATGAAGAGTTTAAAATCAAACTTAATAACTTATTGAAATGAAAAAATAAGGAATTAGTTCTTGTAGTTGAAAACCAAAAAACTAAAGAAAGATTTGAATCATTAAGAAGTAAAATTGAAAATATCAATCAAGACTTTTTCTTTCTTTATCTGTATTCAGTTTATGACCAATATAAAATTGTTGAACTTAAATATTTCAATGAAGAATATAAAGATAAAAAAGATAATAAAGATGAATATATTTCAATCCCATTAAGTGATGAAATTAAAAACCAAATTTTTACAGTCAAATACAAAACTAATTTAAAAGCCAACCCTTTTACTAATGAAAAAGATAAAGAACGACTTTATGTTTTAAATGGTTTAAAATATCTTTCAAATGATAATAAAACATTCTATTTTTATTATTCTGATCGGGCTGATATTTTAGATCAAAACACTAAAAAAAATATTATTAAATATGTAAGTGAAACAACACCAGTTGAAGAATATAATAAGAAGTTTTTTATAATCAAAAGCAAAGAGGAATTATTATCAACTTTTAAATCAGGTGCTTTAGATATAGATAATGTTGTTACAACTAATTTTGATAAGAAAGATTTATTAGTTCTTTTATTTAAAGACTATACATCCGGTTATTTTCGTCCAGAATATCGTATTAAAGTACCAAAAAGAGTTGATATTAATTCACAAACTAAAACAATAAATGTTGAATTAGAAGAAAATAACGAAGCACCTTGGTTTAAAACTAAAAAAGATGTTTCAAAGCGTTCAAATACTATACCAACTGCGAATTTTCAAAACTATCCAATATTCTTATTAGAAGTAGATAAAATTGATAATTTAAGTGAATACAATCTTAAATTTGATTTTAAGGATAAAGAAAAAGATGAAACAATTGAATGAGATTCTCTTCCTTGAAATGAATAATGAGTAGATAAAATAAAAAGCCAATAATAACTTTTATTAAATTAAATCAATAACAAATACTATAGTCATAGTAATTTTACTATTAGCTATCATTATCAACATAACAATCAAAAGTTCTAATTAAACTTACTTTAAAAAGAAACTAAATGAGTTACCGGCTCATATTTTTGCTATTATTTTTTTAAAAAAAATGGTGTAAAACCAAACAAGATTTGTGTTTCGCTATTCTCAAATAAATTGATTTTGTTACAAAATATAGTCATACACAAAATTTGCCGCAGTACCTTAGTTAGAGTAATATAAAATATAAATTTAATAATTATATTTAATTGTATTATGTGGATAAATTTTGTCGCTTATGATCTTTGTGATGATAAGTAAATATAGACACTTATATAACTTAATATCATCAACTTTTCACTTATTAATTAAAGTAAGTAAATCAATATTTATTATTTTTGCCTATGCTATAATAACCACAATATAAACTTAAAAATTAGTTTAGTTACTAATAGGTGGTATAAAACTATGAATAAAAAATTAAAATCAACTATTATATTTAGTTCATTGTTTTTAGTTTCTATTCCTGTTGTAATAGCTTCTTGTACTCAAGAAAAAGAAAAACCAGCTAGAAAAAGCACCCCTAAAAAATCATTACTTGAAGAAAATGTAAAAATATCTGATCCTACAGTAGTTAAACAAACTCGACCGCTTGCAGCACTAGAACCAGCAAAACCAATACAAATGTTATTAAATAGCATAGATAAGAATTTAAAACTTGTTGATAGTAAGTATACTCTAAGCTTTAAATTAGACTCATCATATCAAGATAAATACATTCAAGTTCAGCTCACAAAACCTAATAACAATGATGAATTAATCAATTCTAATAAAGCTAAAATAAGTAATGATGGTTCAGTTCAAGTTTCTTTTGAAAACTTAGAAGATAATAATGAATATTTAATCAATAAGATCTTTATTTATCAAGAAATTAATTCTAACAATGCTTCAAACCATCAAATCTCAAATCCTAAAGATGATTTATCAGTTTTTACTAAATTATCTGATATTCAACTAGAAACCAATTCTCAACTAATTGAATACTACTATGAAGAGTTTAAAATCAAACTTAATAACTTATTGAAATGGAAAAATAAGGAATTAGTTCTTGTAGTTGAAAACCAAAAAACTAAAGAAAGATTTGAATCATTAGCAAGTAAAATTGAAAATATCAATCAAGACTTTTTCTTTCTTTATCTCTATTCAGTTTATGATCAATATAAAATCGTTGAACTTAAATATTTCAATGAAGAATATAAAGATAAAAAAGATAATAAAGATGAATATATTTCAATCCCATTAAGTGATGAAATTAAAAACCAAATTTTTACAGTCAAATACAAAACTAATTTAAAAGCCAACCCTTTTACTAATGAAAAAGATAAAGAACGACTTTATGTTTTAGATGGTTTAAAATATCTTTCAAATGATAATAAAACATTCTATTTTTATTATTCTGATCGGACTGATATTTTGGACCAAAACACCGAAAAATATATTATTAAATATGTAAGAGAAACAACGCCAGTTGAAGAATATAATAAGAAATTTTTTATAATCAAAAGCAAAGAGGAATTATCTTCAACTTTTAAATCAAGTGATTTAAATAAAGTTGTTACAACTAATTTTGATAAGAAAAATTTATTAGTTCTTTTATTTAAAGACTATGCATCCACTAATTTTCGTCGAGAGTATCGTATTAAAGTACCAAAAAGAGTTGATATTAATTCACAAACTAAAACAATAAATGTTGAATTAGAAAAAAATAACCGTGCACTTTGGTTTAAAACTAAAAAAGATGTTTCAAAGCGTCCAAATTGAAATGAACCCTAAAAGTTGGACAACCAACGAAAGGATTCATTTTTCATGAAATTAACATACAAAGATAAGTTAGAGATCTACTCTTTGTACAAAGAAAAAGATTTTTCATTTAATAAAATTGCAAAGAAATACAATTTAAACAGAACCGTTGTTTGATACATTATTCGGTTAATAGAAAGGCATGGAACTAAGATTGTTTATCGTTCTAGGAATAAAAAATATTCTAAAGAATTCAAAAAAGCAGCAATTGATCGTGTTTTGCTTAACGGTGAAACTTATGTAAGGGTATCGATAGAATTAGGATTATCTAATGTTGGTTTATTACACTCATGAATTAAATCTTTTCTTGAAAACGGGTATAATGTTGTAGAGAAAAAGAGGGGCCGTAAACCATATGAACAAAAAGCAAGAAAACAAGACGAACATCTCATTGAAGCAAGAAAATGAACTTTTACGAAAGCAGAATTTACGCCTTACCATAGAGAACGAATACTTAAAAAAATTAGATGCCTTAGTTCAGAAAAGAGAAAACCAACAAAAGAAGAAATAGCTCAAGCTATCACAGAACTAAGGCAAGAATTGTTATGTAGTTTGAGATTCATTTTAGAAGTAATTAATAGCAATCCAAATTGTCCAGGCATTTCAAGAAGTGATTATTATTACCACCTTAAAAAGGTAAGTAAGGATCTGAAAAACAAGGAAATAATGAGCCTTATCACTGAAATTTATTACCACCACAAAAAACGCTATGGATACCGTAGAATCACACTAGAATTAGCAAATAGAGGGATTTTAATTAATCATAAAAAAGTGAAACGTTTAATGAAACTAATGGGATTATTTGCTCTAACTCCTAAAGCTAAATATCGATCATACAAAGGCGATTTAAATGGGGTAGTGAAGAGTCATCTATTAATCAAGATTCAAGATCAAGTTGCTCATAAAACTTATTATCAACGAGATTTTTCAACCACTTCTTGTAATCAAAAATGAACAACTGATGTTACTGAATTTCGCATCACTAATAGCAAAGTATACTTATCACCAATTATGGATATGCACAATAGAGAAATTATTGCTTTTAATATTTCAACAAGCCCTAACTTTCAACAGACAGTTAAGATGATTGGTGAAGCTTTTCAAAAGTTTGAAGACTTAAGTGGGTTAATATTGCATTCAGATCAAGGCTGACAATATCAAATGCGCCAATACCGCCAAATGCTAGCTGAGAAAAATATTATTCAATCAATGTCGCGAAAAGGTAATTGTCTTGATAATTCGCCTATGGAAAATTTCTTCGGTAAACTAAAAAACGAAATGTTTTATGGTCATGAATCTGAATTTAAAACGGTTGAAGAATTAATCCAAGCTATAACAAACTACATTCATTACTATAATAACGAAAGAATACAAGTAAAATTAAAAGGATTGACTCCTGTACAATACAGGCATCAATCCTTATAACAATAGACAAGAATTAATTTGTCCAAAAAATCGGGTTCACTACAAAATATAATCTCTTATTACTCTGTTTTTTGTTTTAAAACAAAATAACAGGATTAAGATATATAAATAAGAGTATATTTAAAAATATTTATATTTTGTATAATATTTAAAATGTAACTATTTTATTTTGATAAGTAGTTAAAAGGATTTATTATGGACAACAATAAAAAACAACCAACTTTTCAAAACACTTTTGAACGTACAAAAGTAGATCAAACCGCTGTCTTTGATATCAATGATATTAATGATGCTAAACCACTTGAAGAATACACTCTTGAAGAATTAAGATACACTCTTGAATATGAATCTTTAGATAAAAAGAAACGTGATACTATTAAGCGATTAATTAAGGAAATTGAAAACGCCTAATGTTTGTTAATTTACACGCTCGTTCACACTATTCACTCCTTCAATCTACCCTTAAAATCAATGATTTAATAAACTTTGCTTTAGAACAGAAGCAAAGTTATGTTAGTTTATGTGACTTTGAGAATATGTATGGATGTATTGAATTCTATGATAAAGCTAAAAAAGCTAATTTAAAACCAATTGTTGGAATTGAATTCAACTATTTAAATACTAATCTTTTGATGTATGCATTAAACTATGAAGGTTATTTAGTACTTGTTGATATATCATCAAAACTACTAACTAATCAACCTTTTAGTTTAGATCTAAAAGATTTAGAAAATACAATATTAATTGCTACAAATCATGGAATTAGTTTTGATCATAACAACTTCTATCAAAGCTATGATAGTTCATTAGTTAATTATGTAGCTGTTAATTTAGCTTGTTATTTAAATAAAGAAGATAAAGAAGTAGCATTTGCACTAAAAGCAATTGCTAATGATAAGAAAATAGTTGATTATGAAGATGATAGTTCAATTGATAATGCTTATTTATTAACTGAAACAGAAGCTAAACTAATAATTAAAGATTATGAAAAAGGAATAGATAATCTAAATCAAATATTAAACAAAATTGATTTAGAAATCAAAAACCAACCAATTAATATTCCTACATATGATCCTAAAAGTCCAGTTATATCAAGTCAAATCTTAAGACAATTATGTTATGAAGGATTAGCTAAAAGACTAAACCAAGAAACTAATTTACCAGAAGAATATACTAGTCGACTTGATTATGAATTAGATATTATTATTCAAAAACAATTTGAAGACTACTTTTTAATTGTTTATGACTTTATTGATTATGCTCGATCAAATAATATTATGGTAGGACCAGGAAGAGGAAGTGCTGCTGGGTCTTTAGTTGCTTATTGTTTATATATTACCCAAGTTGATCCAGTTAAAAACAATCTAATCTTTGAACGATTTTTAAATCCAACAAGAATTAGTATGCCTGATATTGATACAGATATTATGGATAGTAGACGTGATGAAGTAATTGAATATCTATTTAATAAGTATTCAAATGATCATGTTGCATACATTGTTACATTTGGACGAATGAAAGCAAAAATGGCAATTCGTGATGTTGGACGAATTCTTGGTTTTGATCAATTGATCATTAATAACATATGTAAAAACATTAAAGAAGAATATAATGAAGATTTAGATCAAGCAATAGTTAATTCTAAACATTTAACTGAAGCTAATAAAATGTATAAACAATTGTTTACTATTGCTAAACAATTAATTAATACACCAAGAAATATAAGTACACATGCAGCAGGGATCATTTTATCTAAACAAAAATTAAGTAG
The DNA here is from genome assembly GCF_000941095.1 of Ureaplasma diversum. Lineage (NCBI taxonomy): Bacteria > Bacillati > Mycoplasmatota > Mycoplasmoidales > Mycoplasmoidaceae > Ureaplasma > Ureaplasma diversum. Next base: position 485,176 of record NZ_CP009770.1, on the reverse strand, counting down.
TATTATTCCTGTTCAAATTGGCATCAATGATCGATTATTATCTCAATACTCTATGGAGTATTTAGAACGCTTTGGTTTAATTAAAATGGATCTGTTAGGTTTAATTAATTTAACAACCCTTGATAATGTTATTAAACAAATTAAAAGAACCCAAAACAAAACCATTGATTTAGCTAAAATTAATTATAATGATAAAAATGTTTTTGATGATTTATCACAAGCTAAAACTGAAGGTATTTTTCAGCTTGAATCATATGGAATGAGACGTGTACTTAAACAAGTTAAACCACGTTCTGTTGAAGATATTTCAATAGTTTCTGCATTATTTCGACCAGGGGCTCAAAAGCACATTAATGAGTTTGTACAACGCAGGTTTAGTTCTAATAAAAACATTAATTACTGAAATGAAACAACTAAAAAGATTTTAGAACCAACATATGGAATTATTGTTTATCAAGAACAAGTAATTCAACTTACCCAAGCAATTGCTAACTTTGATGCTGCTAAATCAGATAACTTAAGAAGAGCAATTTCTAAAAAAGATGAAAAAGCACTTGCTTCATTTCAATCTGAATTTATTAATGCAGCTATTAATAATGGTTTTAACCAAAACCAAGCAATATCAATCTTTAATAATATTTTAGAATTTGCTAATTATGGATTTAATAGATCCCATTCTTTAGCATACTCATATATTAGCTATTGGTTAGCTTATTTAAAACATTACTACTCAATTGAATTCTTAGCTACTTTATTAAATAGTGCTAGTTCAAAAGAAAAGAAATTATTAGCTTATATTAAAGAAGCTAAATATTATGGTATTAAACTATTAGGTCCTAATTTCTTACACTCAGTTGCTGATTTTAGATATAACACTAAAACTTATTCAATTTTATTTGGTTTTAAAATGATTAAAGGTGTTGGAGAGGAATTAATTAAAAAGATTTTATCAATTAATGATCGTAACCAAATAAGCAACTATACTGAAGCAGTTAATGCTTTAAGAAAAGCTAAAGTTACTGTTAAAAACATTGAACTTTTAATTAAAGCTGGAGCTTTTGATGTGTTTTTAGTTAATCGACGATTTCTTTTAAACAACTTAGAGATCATCTACGAAAACACAACCCTACCATCCGGTTTACAAACCTCACTAAATGGAATTGAATACGCTAATGATCTAAGTATTAATCAAGCAGATGATTTAATTAAATTTGAAGAAGATTTATTAGGAATCAGATTAGCTGATTTAAATGCTCCTGTTAGTATCATTAATGAAATCAATGGAGTAACTATTAATCACATTGATGAACTAGATGAAGATGGAATTAACATTATCTTTAAAATTAATTATATTAATAACTCAACCACTAAAGCTAATAAACCAATTTTTTATATAAATGGAATTTGTAATAGTACTAATATTACTTTAACCATTTTTCATTCAAAAGCTGTTTTAGTTACTAACTTAAAACAAAACAACAGCTATGTTTTAAAAGTTAAAAAATGGAATCAATTCATTGTTGTTGATGAATTGATAATGGAAATAAAAGATGAACAATAAAAAAGCTGTCGTAATTGATGGTAATTCACTAATTTATCGGGCTTTTCATGCTACTTATAAACAAGCAGAATGATCAGTTGATAATAATATGTTACCAACTAATGCAATTAAATTAGTTGGTATTATGATTTTTAAAATCTTAAACGAACAAAAATATGATTATGCTCTAGTTGCTTTAGATTCAAAAGCAAAAACAAAACGAGCAATGGAGTATGAAAACTATAAAGCAACTAGAAAACCAATGGATGATAAACTAGTTGTCCAACTACCTTATATTTATGAACTATTTAGTTTAATGGGTCTTAAAACCATAGCTGAACCAGGAATTGAAGCTGATGATTTTGTTGGTTCATTTGCTTGTTTAATGAATAAATATGATATTTATACAGATGTTTATAGTTCTGATAAAGATTTATTACAATTAGTTAATGCTAATACATCTGTTTGTTTACTTAAAAAGGGTGTTAATGATATATTAGTTAATACTATTTCTAATTTTAGTGATTTTAATGATGGTTTATTACCTAATCAGATCACAGACTATAAAGGATTAGTTGGTGATCTTAGTGATAATTTACCAGGAGTTAAAGGAATTGGAGCTAAAACAGCTCTTAGTTTAATTCTTAAATATAAAGACTTAGAAACTATCTATGAACAAATAGATAGTTTAGCTCCATCAACTAAAAATAAATTAATTAATAGTTATGAACAAGCGATGATGTGTAAAAAACTAGCTACCATTGATACTAAACTATTAGTTGATTTTAAACTAGAAGACTTTGTTTTAGAACCATATAAGATTGATCAATTAGATCAATTCTTTACTAAATTAAAGATTCAAAATGTAGCAAACTATTATAAACAATAAGATTATTAAATAAGAGAATAGATTATGCCAGAATTACCAGAAGTCCAAACCATTATTAATCACTTAAATAAAGTAGTATTAAACCAACCAATTGTAGATATCACAGTTAATCTAGAAAAGATATTAAAGAATTGTACTGTAGCTGAATTTAAACAAGCATTGACTAATGCTAGTTTTAAAAGAATCGAGAGAATTGGTAAATTTTTAATTTTTCATTTAGATAATGATCTAACGCTTGTTGTCCATTTACGAATGGAAGGGAAGTTCTTTTATCAAAAAGAAAGTGAATTCTTTAATTTAGCTCATACTCACATCATCTTTAAATTCAATAATAAGATGGAGTTAAGATATAATGATACACGTCAATTTGGGACTTTTCACTTATTTAGAACTGATCAATATTTAAATGAAAAGATGTTAAACAAAATTGCTCTTGACCCTCTAGATCCGAAGTTTGATGCTAAGTATTTAATGCATCAATTTAAAAATAAAACAATTGCTATTAAAACTGCTTTATTAGATCAAACCAAAGTATCTGGGATTGGTAATATTTATGCTGATGAGATTTGCTTTGCTGCAAAAGTATTACCAAATACTCCAACTAATAAAATTACTAAAAAACAATATCAACTTTTAGCAGATGCATCAACACAAATTCTAGCTTTAGCTGTTGAACATAAAGGGACAACAATCCATACTTTTAAATTTGATGCAACATCATCAGGAACTTTCCAGAGTTTATTAAAAGTCCATACAAGAGTTAAACAAGAGTGTTTTTTATGTAAAAACCCAATCATTAAGATCAAAGTTAATGGTCGAGGAACTTATTATTGTAGTAAATGTCAAAAATAGATTTTTGCTTTAAACTGTTTTAATTTGTATTATAATTCTATGGTATCTTAAAAGGCTCGAATGGCGAAATGGCAGACGCAGTTGACTCAAAATCAACCGAGAAATCATGTGGGTTCGAGTCCCACTTCGAGCACCATAAAATTATCAATCATCAACCAATGCACAAACCTATCTTTAGTTCATAGTTTTCATACTAAAGATAGGTTTTTATTATCTTAATAAACAATATTTATTAGTTTTTAGTGTGAATTTAATTAATATTATTTTAAGTTTTTAGAAAAGTTAATAAACTAGGATATATTAAAAGCTAAAATACTTAATCCAATATAACTTCTATATATTAGTTATATAATTTATTATTTATGTTAAACTTTTAAACATTGATATTAATAAAATAATAATGTTTTATAAATAGTATTTTATATAGTATAAAGATAAAAAAGAAAATAAAGGGGATAAGGTATTTAGTATGAAAAGAAAAATAAATAAAAAGCTAATACTTTTTAGTTCACTTATTACATTAGGATTATCATCTTCTATTATTATTGCTTCATGTACACCAAACAAATCTAAAACACCAGAAAAACCAAAACAAGGAACTGAAAATGGTAGAGGTAGTGGTTCAATGAGTGGTAATAATACTGGTGGTACAACTAGTGGCTCTACTGGTGGAAATAATGGAAATGGTGGAAGCAGTAAAAATAATGAACAAATGAATGGATTAGGTACACAACCACAAAACCCAAAAAACAATGGCGGTTCTTCCGGTTCTAATACAACACCAACAACACCATCTGCTAATAAAAATGCTAACTTTAGTATTAGTTTACCAAGTGGTGAAGAATCTATTGCTTTAGACCCGGCTTCTGATGTTGGATATTTCAAAGTTAATATTAATAAATTGAACCCACAACAAAATCTAGAAGATAAAGTTTTAATTGTTGAAATAAAAGATCAAAATCAACAAGTGAAAAAAGCTTTTGCAGAATTAAAAATTTGAAAAGAAAATGAACCAATCACTCTTTTATTTGTTGGTTTAAAACAAAATGATAAATACACATTTAACGATGTTTATGTAGTTAATAAGAATGATAGAAACTTTGGAGAAGTTTCAAAAGACAAACAAATCAAAGTTGTTATACCAAGCAATTTAGCAACTAAACAAATCGATGTTAAAGTTCAAAGTAATAAAAAAGTTCTAACTGAAGAAGAAAAGAAAAAAACTCCTATTAAATTTATCTTAACAGAAAAAGATGGAAAGCTTAATTTAGCAGCAGTTCCTGGTCAAACGGATGTTGGTACTCCTATTAAAGATAAATATGTTCGGCTTAGTTTATTCCAACTTTATCAAGATCAATGAACAACAAGTACAAAATTAAACACACAAATTCATAAAATTGAAAATAATAACATTGACATCTCAAAAATCGATATTTCTGAATTTAAGGAAAAGAAAGATAAAATTGCTATTTTTGTTGATGGAATTTATGATGATAATAAAGCTGTTACTCCGTCATCTCAATACCGTTTTGATTACGAAGATCCATCTGCTTTATTCACTAAGAACGACAGTTTAGTGCTAATTAAGGATTTTGGAGCTAACAATCAACAGTAAACTTTCTATTAAATATTTAGTTTATCTTAAGATAAAAAATAAGAATCGCAATAAACGATTCTTATTTTTTACACTATTTAGTTTTTACTAAGTACAATTTCTTTCCCTAAAATATCAAATTTTTCATGAAAATCATCATTTAATGCAGCTGCTAAAACAGTTGCTCCGCTAATATCAAATCCTAAGTTTGATAACGGTATACGTCGATTTACAATATTTGCCTTAGCATCAAAATCCATAGGAATGTTGTCATTGAATATTTTAATTTGGTTATTTTTGAGTTTAAAATAAATTGAATAATTGATATTTATGTGTTTTTTAGGTTTGTCTGAAACTAAATCAATTTGAATGTGTGTATTTTCTTTGTTAATATTTAGACCCTTAATCCCATACGAATTTCAAAGGTTAAAAACCTCATTATCGTTCTTAAATAATAAAATTGTTCTATTTGGGAGTTTAAGTTCAACTCTCTTGAGTTTGAAGTGTCTATTAAACGGTATATTTAAATTAACAATAGCTTCATTAGATATAGCTTTAGATAAATCTTTTAATGGAACTTCTTTTTCAATTTTTTCATGTTCTTTAGCATCAAGCTTCTTATCACCAGTTAAATGGTTGCTTGCATTGATATGTGGTTGAGCTTTGCCTTGATATTCAAATACAAAAAATAAATGTTTTTTATCATCATCAGAAAGATATTCTGTTAAATTTTCTAAAGCAATTTTAACATCATTATAATGTTCACCTTCAAATGCAGTTGTTTTTACATTAATTAAATATTTATTTTTATAAAAATACTTTTCAACATTTGATAGGTTAGATGTTTCAAATTCTATTTGCTCATCTTCACTAGTGATTTTATCAATAATATATTTCTTGTTTTCTTGTAATTGTTGTTCTTTACCAACATCAAAAGTAGCTACTAAACCATTATCAACAACGGCTTCTAATTTTATTGTTTCAACACTTTCACCATCAACTTTTAAATGTAATTTAACCTTTTTCCCAACTAATTTAGGATCATAAAACTTAATTGTTTTTGATTTGTCTTCCTTAGTGTTTATTTCTACTGTTTTTAATTTTGTTTGTAGTTCTTCATCAATTGGTTTAGATTCATCATATTTGGTAATATTTACTTGATCGTTTAATTTAATATCTAAATTTTGAAAAGTATCTTTGTTATTATTTTTATCAACTAAATCTACTTCTTTAACAAAGAACTTCTTTAATGTTCAGTGGTGATTAGTTGGAAGTTCACTTGTATCAAACACAAACTTATTATTTTCATATTTACCAATTATTGTTTTAGGGGCGAATAAATCATCGTTAAATTCAGCTACTAAATATCTTTTAATTATTTTATTATTTGGTTGCTCAATTCCAATAGGTGATAATAAATAATCAAGAACAGGATTATTTGTTTCCAATTCTAAATTATTGCCATTTAATTGAGCTTTACTAATTAGTTTAGAGAATTGAGTTTTGTATCCTGGTCTCAAACCGTTATTTTGAATAACAACACGTCTTGTCTTAGTTGGAGTATTAATTTCATTAGATTCAACACGCTCTAAATGGTATTGTTGATCTTTTGATATTTTTGACAACACACCAACATCAAAGTAATTTGCTTTGTTTTCTTGTGTTTGAGATAATACTTTATATTCTTGATTATCATCTCCCTTAAAAATGGCATAGTAATAATCGTTTTGTTTTGCTTGAGGTACTTTTATTTCTAAGGTAGTTTTACCTTTATTAATAGTAAATGGAGTTTCTGGTTTAGCTATATATTCAAATTCAATTTCTTTAATATCAACTTGTTTATCTTGTTCTTTTGATTGTAATTTCTTAACAACAAATTTACCAGATTGTAAATTAGATAATTTAAAAGAGGCAACATTATCTCTAACAACACCAAAGATTTGATAGATTCGACTATTAGTAACATCATTTACAGTCAAAGTCATTTCTTTAAGATTAAATTCACTACCAACATTTTTCTTATAAACTAATTGATTACTTAAATCTTTATATACAATTCCATCATTAAACAACTCACTACTAATCATTGGAGTAGTTGATAAACTAGGTGCAGAATTAGATTCAACTGCTTTTGTTTCTAAAACTTGATTATTTTTATTAGATTCAACCTTGATTGGACTATTATCAGACTCATTATTATAAATAGATACATCTTTAATTAAATATTTAGTTTTAGGTTCTAAATCACTAAATAAAACAGATACTATCCCTTGATCATTAACTTGTGCTTTATTAGAAACAAAAGCAGTTTGATTACTTGTATTCATTTCTTTTAGTAAGCTAACAGAAACATAGTAATTTGCATATGCTTTATTAACTTGAAGGTTTAATGTATATTTTTGATCTGAATTAGTTTTAAGTTCACTTTCAACTACTTGTGAATTAATTGGTTCTTGAACTAATTTTTGTGGTTGATTTTTTTGAACTAGTTTATTTTTATTATTAGATAGATTTGGTTGGTTTGGATTCTTTGGTTTAGAGTTAGTATTTGGTGCACAACTAGCAATTAAACTAGTTGTAATAGCTACTAAACTAAGCGAACTAAAAACTAAAATTGCTTTGCTTTTTAATTTCATTAATGTTTACCTCTTTATTGTTATTAACAAAACAAAATAAGTGAATAATTTATATATAGATTTTCAAGTTTTTAATTATAGTATAAAAAATCAACTACTGCTTAAATATTAACCTTTGATATTAAAGCTTCAGAAAGAGTGAACTAATTATTAATTAGTTAATATATCCCTTTTTAAAGGCTTAAAACACCTCTAAACTTTCCTATTATTATTATTATTATTATTATTATTATTATTATTATTAATGAAAACACATAAAAATGTTGCTATTTTTTATATAATTTTATTAACTAGATAGGAGTGTTAATTAACTAAAAAATTTAAAAATGAACAAGAAGATTAAACTAAACCGGTTTAAATGATTAACAATTGGATCAATTGGTATGTTTTTAACTGGTTTTGTTGTAGTTTCTTGCTCTAAAAACTCCATAAATTTAAAACAAGAATCAGATTTAAAATATACCAAACAACTTATTGCACTAACTAATTTATTTGACACCCTTAAAACTGAAATCAACCAATACTATTTAATTACTGATAATAGTTTAAAAACACAACTAAACAACATTGATAAGAAACTTAAGTTTCTTAAAGATAATCAAGCTGATCAAGATTATTCTTTATTACTTAAAACATATCAAAAAATTAATACGAGCATTAGTTGAGTAAGAGTTCAACGCGAACTTAAAGCTCAACAAGTATTAAATAGTTTTCAACAACTTGAAATCTATTTTAACACCCTGCAGCAACAAAATACTTATGACAAGTTCTGATTAATTAAAAAGTATGAGCAAATCACTAACTTATATACAAAAGTTACTACTTTTCTAACTAGACTTATCCAAGCCCATGATATTAAAGCTAAAACTGATGATAAGTATGATGCTTTAATAGAAGAAATTAATCAACTACTTGCTCTTATTAAAAAAGAAGCTTTAGCTAATAAAGTAAATAATTAATTTTATTTAGAAGAAGAATTTTTTTACATATGAAAAAAAGATCTAAACTAATATATTTTGCAGTCTCTACATTATCTTTATCTACAATCATTGGTTCTTTATTAATTGGATGTACTAATAACAATTCTTCATCTAATAAACCGATTACTAATCAGTTTAATGATGCTATGAATTTAAGTTTAGCTTTAAATGATATTAACTATAATAAGATAAAAGTTGAAGATCAACAACTAATTAAACAAAAAGTTGCTAATTTACAACAATTAGCAACTGATGTTAATATCATTAATAACAAATCTAAATTTGAACACTATTATAATGAACTTAAAACCTTATATCAAACCCTTAAAAATGAATATAAGATTGATTTATATAATAAAGCTACAACTAAAAGAGAACCAATTAAACTAAAAGAACCAACTATTATTAAAAAAGATATTATTAATAATAGTGTTGATACAGTCAAATTAATAACAACAAAACATTATCTAGACTATGATAATATCTTTTTAGTCGCTTCTAAAGAAGATACTTATCAATCAATAATTAAAAAATTACCAACTAGAATCAAAGTTAGTTATGGATCTAAACAATCAAGTGTTCTTATTAATTGATTTACTAAGCATTTAGATAATAAATTAAAAATTGATCATAGTTTTATAATCTATGGTGCTTTTAGTTTTTTAAATGAAAACTATAATATTAAAGCTGATATTAACTATGTTAATGAAACAGTTGATTTAAATCGAATCGATTTAACTCCCCTTGTAAATAAAGATAACGAAAAGGATCATTTTGTTTTAGATCAGATTCATTTTAATAAGGATCTTTATAAGTTGTTTGATAGTGATTATAGTGATAAATCATATTGAGACAATTTTGAGATTATTAATACTCATACAGAATTAGAAGATAAGCACAAACAAATTGTAATTAAATTCGATCAAACTAAATTAGTTAATGAAATTGGTTTTAAATTCTTTTTAGGAACTTATGCTAAAACATTATTACCAAAAGAGTTTAGAATCCAAACATCAAATGATGGAATTAATTTTAAAGATGTAGTTAATCAAGATGTGATTAGTACAACAAGCTGAACCAATCTAGCTGTTAATGATGATAATACTTCAGATTGATTATCTATTAAATTCAATACAGCTAAAGCTAAATATTTAAAAATTAAATGAGAATATAATCGATTTTATTATGCAGGTTGAAGAAATCCTTTATTTGCTTTAGCTGGTTTAAAAATCTATGGCGTTGATAAACAAACTAAAAGAGAATCAATGTACAGTGTGATTGATGATACAATCAAAAGCTTTTCATTTAATGATCAAGTAGTAAATGCTACTGATATTTATGACTTTAAAAGAAAACAATATATTATTAATTCTAATCATAACTTAGATATTAATAAGCTTAATTATCAATTTAAAGTTAGTTTTAATAATCCAATGATTAAGTATTCAATTAATCTTTTAGAAGAAACTTATCTAAAAGATGAAACCAATAAACTTTTATCTAAACTTTATATTATTAAAACCTTTGATCAAAACAATAAACTAATTAATAAATACTTAGTTGCTTTATATGATAAAAATAACTTAAACTCTAATGATCAATTAACTGATAAATTAGAATTATCGTCTAATACGGTAGTTAATCAAGCTAAAGTATTAGAAGCATTCTTTAAAAGAATTAACAACTATAGTTATAAATCAGATCAAACTTATCAATATTTAAAGAATTTACACCATAAACTAGATTATGCTTCTATTAATAAGTTTGATACTTATTTAATTAGTTTATATGATGATTTAGTTAATGAAGCTAATTTTTTAGCTAATAACTTAGACAACTTAACTTTTAGAAATGAAGATAAGAATAAACAAAAAGCTAACTTAGTAGCTAAGATTACTAAGTTATTAAACAATGAGTTTATAGAATATGATCAACTTAAAAATGAAGTTGATGCACTTAAGAAATTAGTTAAACAATCTGAAGCAATTAGTTCACTAAAAGCAATTGTTAAAGAACAAATTAATAATGAAAAACTAATTTCTAAAGAAACTAAAGAAAAATTATTATTAACACTATTAGATGATGATGTATCTGTGTTTGAAATTAATTCAAACTTTAGTTACTATAAAGCATTAACAAAAACAATTATTAAAGAGCTTAAAAACAACTTAGTAGCTTCATTTTTAAGTGATGAAATTAAAAGTTCTTTATTAGTTGATGTTAACTTAATTAAAGACTATAGTGCTTTAGAACAACTTAAAGCACAAATTGATCAACTTATTAGAACTGATAATTTAATTAATTACATTATTAATCAAACTTATTCAAGAATTCAAAATGATTATTATGGAGCAAATAAAACCTTTGCTTTTTATCAATTATTAAATAAGAACAAAGAGATTTTTGACAAAAAACTGAAATCAGTAACTAAAGCAAACTACTTTTTAGAACAATTAAATAATTGATTAAGTAGTAGTAATGATTCTAATTCAATTAAAGATGCTTATTTAGATTTAGTTAATAAGGAATTTAATGAAACTAAAATAGTAAATGATAATTTAGCTAGATGAAAAGCTTTAGATTTATATCGATTTATGAATGTAGCTTCATTAAACAATCAAACAGCTAAGATTATGCTTTTAGATTTAGATACTGATTATTTAGATTTTGAAGTAAATAATGTTAAATTAAATCAAACTTATGATCAATCAATAATAACTTATAAAATTACTCATAAGTACAATCCTGCTTTAGTTTTATATAAAGAAGTAAGATTTAGTTTAGATAATGAAAAGATCTTAAAGAAAATAAATGAACTAAAACAAACTAGTAGTTTAGATCAATATTTTGAAGTTGATTATTACTTATTATCTAAACTAAATGAAAATGAGTTTAATAATCAGTTTGATCTATCTAAGAGTAATAAAGTAGTTGGTATTGTGTTGTATGCAGACTATAATAAACCAACTATTAGAAGAAAACAAAAATATGTAAATGAAAGTTTTGAGTACAGAATTAAACAAACACCAACTATTAAAGATAATAAACTAGTTGCTACTGTTGAATTCTTATTTAATAATAATGTTATTTTTAGTAAGGAATTAATTACAGATAAAAATGTAGTTTTCCAAAGTTTAGAAGCAACAGAGAAAGATGATGATCTGATTGATTTAAATCAAGCTAAAGAAATATTAGCTGATAATGAAAACTTACTAACTCATCTTTATTTAAAGAAGGGATTAAATCAATCGCACCAAGACTTTTATCCAGATGATGCGATTAATGTTTTAAATACAATGTATGATTTACCTAAGTTTGGGAAATATACGATTGCACCAAAACAATTAATCAGAGCTTATGATTCAGGGAATGAGTTTGGTGGGGTTGCTGAAATCTTCTGGGGTATATTAAAAACTGAAATTGATGAAAACAATCAAGTCGTTCAAAAATGAGTTGATAATGCATTTTCAGATTCGTTTTCAGTTAATCATTTTAAACGTTATCAATACCACGACTTCATTAAACCAATTAATAATCAATATTTAACTGAAGATGATTTTAAAGCTCAAAATGAGTTTGATCCTAATCTTAAAAAAGAAATTGATTTATTAGATAATAGTGATGTTGACTTTAGAAGAGTAGTTGGTCGGGCTGAAAGTAGTTCTAAAACTACTTTATATCGAAACTTAAACATTGATGAATTCTTAAATCAAAAAGCACATATGAAAGCTAACTACTTCTTAAGAATCATTGATCCTAAAGATAAAGAAGTAGTTATTGGTACTCAACTTACTAATAAACTATATCAACCAGGTGAATATGTTTCTTCTCGATCAGGACATATTCCAAGAGATGATATTGATCGATGATCATCTGCAAACAACAAACTAATTAAAGAAAAAACTTTTTATTATTTCTATGATATTAAAAAGCTTGGTCATAACTCAATTAGTTTTAGATTAGGTTTTGTAAAAAATGATGATAAGAAACAACGTTATTCACCTAATAAAGAATTTGTTATTAATAATGTTGTTAATGATTATGAACAAAATCTATATCCTGAAGTAATGCTAAATAATTTAATTCATTACAACATTAAAGTTGATTATGAACAAATAGCTACTAAAACAGTAGCTGATTGATCAACTGATCTTAAAGAATTAGATAAACACATTACATTAGTTAATTCAGAAGCAAATAATGATTTATACATTAATGATTATTCAATTACATATAAAAACTTCTCATTACTAAAAAGTTATTTTAGAATTGGCGAAATTAAACAATATGGTAAAAACAAAGCATTTGTAAGATTTGAAGTACTTACTTTTGATCGAAAATGAGTCTTAGGGAAGAATTGATATTTAATCTCTAATTTTAAAAATAGTGATAATAGTTTAGTTGAACAACTACACTATGATAATCAAAAACTAACAACACTATATTATGATAATAAAAATGTTAAACGAATAAGAGAACTTGAACCATACATTGATGATGCTGAATGATCTCTTAAATCAGATTATGAAGCTGTTTGGAAAATGGATAGTAAATACATTAAACATACCTTATTATCAAACAATGCTTTTGATCGAGAACTTGATTTAGAGATGTATGCTGGAATGTTAGTGTTTGATAGTCAAGTAGCTGAACGAATTACATCAAAAAATCGAACAATCAAACTAAAACTTGATTTTGAACAACTACTTAACTCATCATTTATTTATTCATCAAGTTTTATTGAAAATGTAGATAATAAACCAATTATTATTAATTACAAACTAACTATTACATATAATCCTTTAGATCAAAGTATTAATTTTAGTTTCATCGTTGATCAACCATTTAGAATCAAATTAGGTTATCCACAAAATGAAAGAATAAAAGATGGAGTTAAGTTTGATTATACAAGAGCTGTAATGTTACCATATGCTCCAGTTAAAATTAAAATGAGCTATACAAATCAGATCCAAAATGAAAGTGATTTTGGATTAGGTAAAACTAATTTATATGAATATAATTTAGCTAATACATCAGCCACTGATCAAATTCATCTTTTATATAATGATGTATCTTATTATGCTAATAAGATCTATAATCCAAACCAAAATGTATATTGAAAACATAATGATGGATTTATAAGTAATATCCAATGAATTAGAGATGATTGAGGAACAGTTAATCGAGAATGAGATCTTATTAACCGAGTTCGTGATAATGCATTTAAATATGTAACATATAATAGACATCCTGGTAGTGCAGGTTGATTAAATAAAATTAATGATGATCCAAATGATCTATCACTTTACTATATTTCAAACTGACACGTTGGTGAGTTTTATCCAAATATAAATGCAAATGCTAATGCTATTTATGTAGATAAAGCAACTGAACCACCAGTGATTGGTGCTCCTACTATCTCTTTACCATTAAATAAATGAGATTCAGAACTATATAAAGGATATGGTTATAGTGTTTATAGTTGATTTAATACTAATTCATCATTAAATGTACGTGCTGGTAGTACATCACCAATTTATATTGGTTATAATCGTGCTAATAATAACTCACCAAATAGTGTTGATGAACTAGTTGATAAAGATGGTAAACCATCTTCTTCATCATTTGATTTACAACTTACTTGAAGTGATTTTAAAACTTCATTTGATCATGCTAAAAAGGGATTACGTGATGATATCTTAATGAAGTTTAGAAACTACTTAGAAGCTAAACCAATTAAAATAAACCAATCATCAAACAGAAACCATCATATTGTTCCTGTACTAAACCCATTAGCACACATTGGATTCCCTGGTTGAGGATTTATGACTGGATATGTTAACTTCAGACCAGAGATGACAGATACTAACTTCTATTTTAGACAATATCCAAACTACTCACCAATTTTATTTGGACCAGGAAACTCTGGATCTGTAATCTGATCAAGAGATGGTGATCCAATCTCGATTTGAAGAGCTGGAGCAAATGGTAGTTTTTCAACAGGTGAATTATTTGATAGTTATAACCATAACTACTTTGGTATTAATTGAGATAAAAGAAGTCCGCTTGAACTAAAAGCCTTTAAACATAGTGTAGGACATTTAATTCTAAGACAAGCCTTAAATCATCCATTTAAATACGCTGTTCCTTGATTTTATAAAAAATAGATTAATTTTTGTTTAGTTTTATAGTTCTTTTTAAAATAATGAATTGTTATAATTTAGTTGTATTAACTTTATATTAATTACAAACTAATGTTAATAAATTCCTAGTTTAATACATGGCGTAAGAGAATGAAACTAAAAACAAGCAAAAAACAAGTAAGGATTATTGCTTTTAGTAGTGCTTTAGTTTTAGCTGGATTAGTTAGTACAACTGCTTTTGCATGTAATAACAATAAAACTTCAAAACCAAAACAAGTTGATCAACCAACAGTTGAACAACCTCAAACTCAAGCTCAAACTCAAGCTCAAACTAATACTGATCAATATCCAGCTTGAAAACAAGATAGTATTGATAAAATAAATCAACTTCAATTTACTTCTAATGAAGAAAAAGCTAAACTTATTGAACAAATTAAAAAGAGTGATGATTTAGCATTTGTTCTTGATATCTCTAAATCTATTAATCAATTTGATAATTATAAAAGAGATATAATCTCTAAGTTTATTTTATTAGATTATTTATCAGAGAGTTATTTAAATAAAGCTAAAGAACAAATTATTGCTCAAACTAAAGATCAAAAAGATAATGTTGAAACTATCTTTGATCAACTAAAACAGTTTAATCAATACAAACAATCTAAAAATGTTACTATAAGTGTAGATTTTGTTAAATTAACTTCTGAAGAATCAATCAGCTTCCAAAACAGAATTAAAGAAGCTGAAAATGAAGCTGATGTTGATGCTATATACAAAGAAGCAGAAGATTTAAATAATAGCCGAACTAAAGCTTCTGTTTAAAAACAAAAATCAATCTAGATTAAATGAGCTAAAATGCTCATTTTTTTCTTTATGTTGGTTTAAATGGTTTGATCGATAAACTTACTAATCTATCTTTATTAAAGAACAATTTGCATTATCTCTATTATTTCTTTGACAATCTTCATCTTTTTAGAATATTCATATAACTTATCTAAGTTCTTGTTTTTAGAGCGTGCATATCTATTAATTGTTGTACTAAATAGTTCTGCTTCTATTTGATCTCTATTTTTAATAAAATCACAAACAGTTCTTTCTAAATCATATACTCTTATAGTATTTCCGAATGGTGTTTCTTTTATAGTGATTCCTAGATCATAGATATCTTTATTTACATAATGTACTATTACATTATCATTTAAAGAATGAGCATTATATCCCTTATATACAGTAACTTCCATTTCATTTGGTATTATATCTGTTAATTCATGAAAATAAAGAGCTGATACATATGAGAAAACAGGGACACTAAATCTAAGACTAAAAAAGTAAAATTCATCATAGTCTGTGTTTTTATCTATATAAACACCTCTACTTAGTTTATTTAATTCTTGTTTTTTAAGCATTCTACTAAGGTAGATAGTAGGGATGTTTAAGTCTTTAATTTGTTTAGATGTGATAATACCGTTTGATTGTTTAAGCTTTGCTTTGATCTTTTCAATGTAATTCATAATTTAAGTTATTTGTTGTCTTTGTGCTTACATTATATATTTTAGTTAGCATAGTTGCAACAATAAAGAATTAGTATTAAAAGGTTTTTAATTCATCCTATAACTTTGAGTATATAAAACATTAAGTTTTTATCTATTCTTTGTATAGATAAAAAATAAAACCCATATTTATTAAATAAGCATAAATGCTTTATTTTTCTTTATGGATTTTATTGGTGGTTAATGTGGAAAGAATTTTGATGTTATTTAGCTTTAGTTGTTTTTTCGGTTGTTACATAATTGAACGTTAATTTTTTGCCGCCTAGATCTACATTATGATATTCTGTCTCAGTTTCAATAACAATCTTATCAATTGTAATTTCTCTATTTGAATATTGTTTATTCTTAACAACGTTTGTAGCAAAATCTATTTTATCAGGGTTCTTTCATAAAAAACCTTTAAAATCTTCTTTAAATGATAAGTTGTAATAAACTTCATTAGTTTCAGAATTAATTAAAAGTAGTTTAGCATTTGTGTTATTTTGAAATCTTTGCTTTGCATTGTTAGCTTTTAATATCAAATTAAGATTTTTAATTCAATCACCTTCTTTTGATTTACCAACTTCTAGATTGAATTTTTCAACTGTTAGTTGATTTTCACTTAATTGAGCTTTATCTACTTTTTGAATATGTTTTTAGCATCAGCTAATGCTAAAGCAATTTTCTCTTTAGCTTCTCTATATTTGATTGCATTTTGATTATTAGCTTCTTTAACGATATCATCAGCTTCTTTAATTTCTTTTTCTAATTTAGCTTTACCATCGGCATATTTAGCATCTTTTAATGAAGTAGTTATATAAGTGTTAGCTTCTGTTTTAATATCACTAAATGCTTTGCTTGCTTCATCTTTAGCTTTTTGATTTGCTTTAGTAGCTTGTTGTAAAACACTATCAACATTATCTTTTGAAGTGGCAGAATTAATTTGTTCTTTAAACTTTGTTTCTTCTTCTTCTTCTTCTTCTTCTTCTTCTTCTTCTTCTTCAGTTAAACTAGTTAATTGATCAATTTGAGAACTAGAAGCATTTTTCTTTTCAGCTAATTCTTTTTCTTTAGTTGCTTTGTTTTGCTTATTTAGTTCATTTGCTTGCTCAATAATTTTATTAATTTCATCTTGATTAGATGCTTTATTAATTTGATCTTTAAAGTTATTTTTATTTTCTTCTGATAAATCAGATAGTTGATCAACTTGGTTATTGGCCATAGCTTTCTTATCATTTGCTTTATTTGTTTGATTTAAAGATTTAGCTTTGGTTAAAACTGATTCTACTTTTTGTAAGGAATCACCTTCATCAACTTCTTTTAGAAGTGAAGTCTTTTGTTCAGGAGTTAAAGAAACTAAACCATTAATTTCATTCTTAACTTCAGTTTTCTTAGATGCTAATTGAGTATTCTTAACTTTAATTAAAACACCTTGAACCTTTTGTTCTGAATCAGCTTAATCAACTTCTTTTAAAAGTAATGCTTTTTGTTGATCATCTAAACCTACTGATCCATTAATTTCATTTTTAACATTATTCTTAGATGATACTAACTTAGCTTGTTCATTTGCTTTATTAACAGAGCTAGCTTGTGTTGCTTTTTCTAAAACAGTTTCAACTTCTTTAGTTGATTTAGCTTCTTTTACTTCTTTGTTGAATTTATCTACTTGATCTGCTTTTAAATAACTTAAACCACTAATCTTACTAACTGTTTCAGTTTTCTTAGCTAAAAGTTCAGAAGCTACTCTTTTATCATTATTTTGTTTATTAACAGCAACCCCAGCAACTACTCCTGTTATAGTTGAAGCAGCAATAAATCCACCTACTCCGATTAATATTCCCTTTTTGCTTTTAGTATTTAGTTTACTCATATTAAAACCTCTTTTTAAATATTGATCTTCAAGAGTTATTAGCTCAACTAACCCTTTGGTTTAAATTTCAAAAAATGGTTTAATTATAAAAATTCCCTTACTTTTTGCAAAAAAAAAAAAAAAAAAGCGATTTATCAATTAATTGTTCCGCTTAAGTAGAATAAAAAGCTTTTAGATTTAGTAGATAAATGATGATATTAATCAAACCGATTACTTATTAAAATCGCTTGCAAAAATGCTAATAAAACAAAAAAACTCCACCCCATAAATGAGATGAAGTTTATTAATTTTGAGTTAAATAATTATGCCTATTTACGAATTCATTTTAAACGTGCACCAGTTTTATCTCTAAATCTAGCAAACACGATCATGAAGAAATCAACTAACGCACCGAATCCAAATAATCCACCAGTAAGTAATCATAAAATACCAGTTCAGATTTTACCTACATAGAATCTATGTGCACCAATTGCACCAAAGAAGATTACTCATAATAAAGCTGCTAAATTAGATTTTCTAGAAACTGGTTCAGCATTTACGACTACATTTGTATTGTTTTCCATAAAAACTCCTATAAATATCAATATGTTGTTTTATTTACTGTTTTATTGAGACTATATTTATTTAAAATGATTTAACCATAAAAACAAAATAGTTTTCAAGGAACAAAATGTTGGTGTATACCTTAATTATTAGAAACCAAGAACACACATTAATATTTTATTTAATTTGCTTTTTTTTTTTTTTTTTTTAGCAAAAAGAAAATTAAAAATAAAATAATGGGAACATTTTATAAAATAGATAAACATGTTTTTGCTTAGTATTTATTGGTTAGATCACTAAATACTAGCTACATAAATATTAATTATAATTTTATTGTTTATTAACTGATTAAGCAATTAATAATTAGTTAGCCATTTATATGTTAACAAACTGAGAGCATAACTATAGTTTTCGCATAGCTGTGTTTTTTGATTTTAGACATATATGGTTATATTTTTAGATCTTAAATGATTAAAAAGAACCTCATTAGGTGTTTCTTTGTTTTGTTATTTTTACTTTCTATTTTAAAAATATTTGTGTTGGAGATGAAGATGATTAATTAAATTGATTATTAAGATTGTTAGTGGGGATAGTTTTTTAAAAGAGAGTTTTATTTGAAAAATATCTTTTGAGTATATAGTTTTAATGAAATGTTAAATGGTAGGTATTGACAAGTAACAAAAAAAAAAAAAAAAAAAAACCATCTTAACCAAAAGATGAATTTAATCAATTGATTTCGATGTTTTTTATTGTAGATAGGGTTAGCTAATAGTTAATTCGTCACTTTGTTTTGTCAATAAATTAGTTTCCGTAGTATCATCAGATAATCATACTTGTGTAACTTTTCAAGTGCCTTTTTCATTTTCTGCACCATATTTTTGATCAGAACTAATCTCAAATGTTACACTGCCATCACTCTCTACCTTCTTATTTTGGTAATATATAGTTTTATTAGTTGGTCCAAAACCTGCAGCATTTTCTACAAACTCTCCACCTTTACCGTTGTTTAAGGTAAATTTAAGTCTTTTAGCTTCTATCTTACTAAAAGTTTGATTAGTAGTTTTTAATTTTAATCAAATATATTTATCATTCTCGATTCTTATTGAAACAGGAGTTAATGAAGATTTAACTTCTTCAGCTTCTTTCTTAGCTTTTGCTGCCACCTTTTTAGCATTAGCATCTTTCGCTTCTTTTAGGGTTTTTTGAATTTCTTCTTTTTGGTCAACAGTTTTAATAGCTTCTATTTTTTGAACAAAAGGTGCACGCTCACTTTCTTCTAAAGCCTGCAATTTATTAATTTCTGCAATAGCATTTTGCTTTTCTTCTTCTAGTTTAGTAGCAGCTTCTTTAGCGTTTTTCTTTTCAGTATCTTTTGTTTTTGCTTCTTCTACTATTTTGTTAATTTCTTCAGATTTAGTTGTATCAGTGATTTTATCAACGTTATCTGTAAATTCTTTTCTTTCTTCAGGAGTTAAATTAGCTAAAGCATTAATAGTATTATTAGCTTCTTCTTTCTTTGTTTTAAGAGTAGCTTCAGCTTCTTTTTGTTTATCAGCCTGTTCTTTTTTAGTTTTTTCTTCGTTATTTTTTAATTCAGCTTGTTTAACTATTTCATCAGCTTCATTAATTTTAGAAGGATCCGCAATAGCATCTACTTGATCATTGAAGCTCTTTTTATCAGCTTCAGATAAATAAGCTAATTTAGAAATTTTTTCTTTTGTTTGAGTTTTTTTAGCAGTTAATGCGGCTTGTGCTTCTTGTTCAGATTTTTGATTATTATCATTTGTTGAACCACCTAATGAATCTGTAGTTCCACCATTTCCTGAACCTTGGTTTCCTGCGTTTGATGAATTCCCGCTTCCTGGATTAGCATTTGTTGAACCACCAGTTCCAGAACCTTGACCAGTTGGATTTGTGGTGTTTCCATTTCCACTACCTGGGTTTGAAGATTCATTACCACCTGTTTGTGGTTGTTCTACTTTCTTTTCAGTGGGTTTAGCTGGTTTTGCCTTTGTTGGTGCACAAGCTGCAACTACTCCTATAACACTAACCCCTGCCATAATAGCACCAACTGATAACGCTAGTGCTTTTTTATTTTTGAATTTACTCATATTTATAAATCCTTTGATAGTAAATTATGTCTAAAATTCCTTTTATCAAAGCTTGGATTTATTTGAAATATGAAGTGATTTTAGGAACTATTTCTTCGTTTTGCAAAAAAAAAAAAAAAAAAGGACTTTTTGGAAATGTTCCAATTTAGCCCTTTATATAGAGATATCAAATCGTGTTATTTTCTTTAATTAAGAAACAAATTACATCAAAAACTTGAATTAATTAATTCTTATCTAACAACTCTAATCATAGATCATTTCTATTCATGAATATGATTTCTTGTTTTAATACTTTATTTATAAAATCAAAACACCCTTTAAATAGTATCTTTTAATTTTATAAAGTTTGATGATCAATTGTATTTATTTTGAAATATTATGAAGAAGAATTAGATTAGTATTCTATTAATATTTCTTTAGGGAATTCATTAAGTAAATTAGTTTGATTTTTGTCTTCAATATCCCATAGTTTTACAAGTTTATAATTACCCTTTGGAGTTTGGGTTAACTCCCCATAATAATAAAGTGTTTCGATTCGTACCATCGCTATCCCATTACTTCCAACAGTTCCTAAAACAAATGGACCACTGTTATCAGTTGAGAATCTTGCTGTTTCATCTTTTTGTGTTTCAAAATGAGTTTTACCATCTTTACTCACAACACTAATTTCCATACCAAGTTTTTTATTTTTTATTCTCTCATATGTTTCCTTAGATGTTTTGAAGTCAAACTGTAGATAATTTCTTTTGTCTACAACATTAATAGAACTTGAAGTTGGTGTTAATTTATTTTTTCTTTCTTCTTCAGTTTTATTGATTGACTCTAAAATTTTATCTAATTCTGTTGCTCGATCGTTATTCTTAATTTCTTCAATTTGTTTATTGAACTTTTCTTTATCGCTTTCTAATAAGTAAGATGAGCTAGAAACCTTTGATTTAGCATCTTCTTTCTTTTTATTCAACTCTGCTTGTTCTTTTTGCTTTTTAGCAGCATCTTCTTCCATTTTTTTCTTATTTTCATCTTGCGAACCTATTTCTGATCCCATTTGATCTGCTTGCTTGTCAGGTTCATCAGCTTCTCCACTTTTGTCTGTTTCAGGATTGCTTTGATCATTTCCAGTACCACCAGCTTGTGAATCTGATTGAGAGTTCATAGGATCGGCTTGTTTCTTAGCACTATCAGTTTTACCATCTTTTTCTTTAGATTCATCAGGCTGTTGATCTGATCCGCTGTTTTTTCCTGGATTTGAACTATCTTGTTCTTTTTTATCAGAATCTTTAGGAGCAGCTTCGGTTGAACCAGGTGTTTCTGTAGTACCTGAGTTTGAAGAACCATTAGATGGATTAGAACCTAAATTAGGTTTTTCTCCATCTTTCGTTGATTCTGTATTTCCATTTTGTTTAGTTGGTTTAGTTTCAGTTTCTTTTGGCTTAGTAGTTGTAGTAGAACCATTTTGTGAATCTGTTGAACCACCACTGTTTGAACCTTGCCCAGTTGGAGTTGTAGCACTTCCGCTTCCTGGGTTCGAAGATTCATTACCACCTGTTTGTGGTTGTTCTACTTTCTTTTCAGTGGGTTTAGCTGATTTCGCCTTTGTTGGTGCACAAGCTGCAACCACTCCTATAACACTAACCCCTGCCATAATAGCACCAACTGATAAGGCTAGTGCTTTCTTGTTTTTGAATTTACTCATATTTATAAATCCTTTGATAGTAAATTATGTCTAAAATTCCTTTTATCACAGCTTGGATTTATTTGAAATATGAAGTGATTTTAGGATCTATTTCTTCGTTTTGCAAAAAAAAAAAAAAAAGGACTTTTTGGAAATGTTCCGTTTTAGGTTATTTGTATGGGTTTTGTTTTTACTGTCTATTGATCACTATTTAAACTTTATATTTTCTTCAATTAATCAATGGATTGCTCAAGAAATCTCAAATAAGTTTTATTTCTAGATATAACTTAATATTTAAATACTCAGTTATTAAAAAACTAGAACACACCATTTTTAGTGGTATGTTCTAAGTTTGTAAATTTTAACTATAAATATTTTATTTATTAAAAAGATTTATGCTTTTGGTTCAGTTGGTTTATTAGCTTCATCAATAGTGTTTGTTTCTACTTGTATTTGTTTTGTTGGTTCATTTAATAGATTTGTTTGTTTATGATCATTTCTATATCATGCATTATTGAGTTGATATTTGTATTCTGAAGAAATATTTTCATCAGGTAAATGATTGAATGTTTCTATTTTAAGTATAACCATTCCATCTTTTGTATCTTCAATTTTAATAGCATACACATCTTTTTTATCTTTAGTTGGATAACTTGCACTAGTTTGATCAAAAGTACCTATAAATCCACCGTTTTTGAAAACGTCAATTTGCAATCTTAATTGATTCTTTTCAACTAATTCAAATGTTTCTTTTGATGTTTTAAATTCAAACCTTAAATAGTATTTTTTATTTAAAAGAAAAGACTTAGCTGATATAGGTGTTAATTTATTTTTAATGATATGGTTTAATTTATCTTTATCTACTGCTTCTCTTGTAATTGTAATAACATCATCAACTTTGCTTGGATCAGTTACTTGATCAATTCTATTAAGAAATGATTGTTTTTCAGAGTCAGATAAATTAACTAGTTTATTAATTCTAGCTTTAGCTTGCTTTTTCTTGGTTCTTAAGTTTTCTTTTGCATTTTCTTCACGCTCACGTTTAAGTCTTAATGCTTCTTGTGCTGCAAATAAATTCTGTTGATCTTTAAGTTCAGCTTCATTAATAATAGAGTTAATTTCGCCTTCTTTAGAATAATGATTAATAGATTGGATACGATTAATGAAATCTATTTTTCATCAGCTAATAAATTAGCTAAGTTATTAATCTTTTCTTTAGCAGCTTCTTTTTTAGCTTCAAAAGCTTGCATTAATGCTATTTCTTCATTATTTTGATTATTTTCATTAGTTTGTTCAGTTGCTTTAGTTTGTATAATTGGTTCTTTTTTCGCTTTTGAACAAGCAATAGCTAAACTAGTACTTAATCCAACTAAAGCAACTAATCCAAACCCATAGTTAACTCATTTCTTACTCTTAAATTTCTTCATATTCTAACTAACCCCTTACTAGTGCAAACTGTTTAATCAAAACCTACATTTATAACTAAAACAATCTAATACAAATACTTTATTTAATTAATACTATATATTTTAATTATATTGATTATACGGATATGAAAGCTAATAAAAGTATTAATAACAAAAAAAACAAGAGATCTCACAATCTCTTGTTTGTAATGATTATTTATCGATTTGATTGATGTCTATAATGAATAAACAATAATTATTTTTTAATTGTTATTATCTTAATTAAGCATTAAAAACACTAACTAAATATTTAATAAATCTAAAGACAATATATTAGATTTCAACTTTTTTCTCAAATGTACTTGGTTTCTTTTTGAAAATGTATTCACCATTTCTAATAGATGCAATACATTCTACACGGTTACGTTGTGCTTCAAATACGTCTGGTGCATTTAATACGATGAAGTTAGCTGGTTTACCAGGATCAAAACCATATTCTTTTTCTAAGTTCATTAACTTAGCACCATTGTAAGTAATTAAATCAAAGTTACGTGGGAAGTCTTGTTCACGCATTAATTGAGTAATATGAATACCATTGTCAAGAATGTTCATTAAGTTTCCATTACCTGCAGGATATCATAAATCAATGATTGAGTCTTGAGCAAAAGCTACGTTAATGTTGTTGTCAACAAATTCAAGAACACGTGTTACACCACGACGTTTTGGATATGAGTCTTGACGTCCTTGTAAGAATACGTTTTCAGTTGGACAAGCTA
The DNA here is from genome assembly GCF_000941095.1 of Ureaplasma diversum. NCBI lineage: Bacteria > Bacillati > Mycoplasmatota > Mycoplasmoidales > Mycoplasmoidaceae > Ureaplasma > Ureaplasma diversum. The sequence continues at coordinate 460,638 of NZ_CP009770.1, read as the reverse complement.
CAAAGTTAATTCCTGATTGTTTAAATAATCCCATCATTCTGAATGCGTATGCATCATTTACAGAACCAAATGAACATGTATGACTAGCTGTAGTAAGTTTTCCATATCCTTGTTTCATTGCTTCAGCATTTAATAATTCTAAGAAACGAGCGTGAGTATCATCAGTTTCATCACAGTGAACATCGATTAATCTGTTGTATTTAACAGCTAAACGAACACTTTCACGAACTGATTCTTCACCATAAGCGCGTGCTCATTCGTTGTGCGGAATACCCCCAACACAGTCTGCCCCTAATTTAAGAGCTTCTTCAACTAAATCACGACCAGTTTTTCCATCTTCTTCGTATGAGAACATACCATTTTGTGGGAACGCTACAACTTGGATTGTTACTTTGTCTTTAAGTTCATCACGAACTTCAAGAGCAGCACGAATACCTGTTAAATTAGCGTCCGTACAGTCTGTTTGAGCACGAATGTATTGAGTACCATAAGATAGACAGTCTTTAACAGCACTTCTAATACGTTCTTTCATTTGTTCTTTAGTTGTACGTTTTTTAAATGTATTTCAAATATCAATAGCTTCAAATAATGTACCTGTTTCATTTTTAACTTCATCAGTTTTTCCTGTGAAGTAGTAGTCTAAGTGTAAGTGTGAGTCTACATAAGGAGGAACAACTACACGTCCTTCTAAATCAATCACTTCATCAGCATCACCTAAATTTTTACCAAAAGCAACGAATTTGCCATTTTCTACAAGAATTTCTGACGCTTCAGGGCGTTTGTAAACATTTACATTAATAAATTTCTTTTTCATATAGACCTTTCATTGTATAGATATTTTATTTGTTTCTAGACAAACAAATAAAAGAGATAAGACATTTTTATTTAAGTAAAATAAATAATATTTTTCTTGATTTTTGAAAATAAATATATTATAATTATAAACATCTAACCAAGAGCTAACATTTTTAGCTATATGTTTTTGTATACTTAAACATCAATATTATAACAACTATAAACATCTAATATTAATAATTTCACTAAAAATATGTTTTAGTTGTTTTTAGTGTACTCTTGTATAAATTAATGTGTTATTTATTTGATCATTACTTTTATCTTTTTTAGATGTAAATAAGAACAAAACAAAATCTAATATACTACTTTTAAAAGCTATTAAGTTTTTAAAATATTAATAAAACAAAAACCACTCCGTTTTGTTTGGGTGGTTTTTTAGTTGTTTAAATTATTTAGCTAATTCAATTTGATCTTTTTTGTTGTTGTATTTAATTTTGTATGGATGGTTTTTAAGTACTTTTTCTTCTAAGATCATAACAGCTAATTGGTTTTCGATGTTTCTTGTGATTCATCGTTTTAGTGGTCTTGCTCCAAATGTATCTGAATAAGCTTGTTCAACCATACTATTAGCTATTGAATCATCAAAACTAATTTCATAATCCTGAGTACTTAAACGAACTTCTAGTTCTTTAAGTAGTTTCTTAGCAATTGATTTAACTACTTCTTCAGGAAGTTTGTTAAAAAAGATGATTTCATTGATTCGATTTAACATCTCAGGTCTAAATGTTTTATGTAAAGCTTCAAAAGCTTTGATCTTATCATTTTCTAATAAAGCTTTAGCTCCTACATTTGATGTCATAATGATGATTGTATTCTTAAAATTGATTTCATTGTTTTGTGAATCTTTTAATACTCCATCATCTAAGATTTGTAGTAATAGGTTTAAAACATCAGGGTGTGCTTTTTCAATTTCATCAAATAATAAAATACAATATGGTCTTCGTTTAACACTTTCAGTTAATAATCCAGCGTTTTCATAACCAATATACCCTGGAGGTGCACCAATTAGTTTAGAAACACTATGTTTTTCCATATACTCACTCATATCAAACTTAATAAGAGCTTTTTGTGAATCAAATAGTTCAATTGCTAATTGTTTAGCAAGTTCGGTTTTACCAACCCCAGTTGATCCTAAAAATAAGAATGAACCAATTGGTTGAGCAGGATTAGAAATACCAGCTCTTCCTCTAATAACTGCATTTGCAATTAATTCAACAGCTTCATCTTGTCCGATAATCTTTTCTAATAAACGATCTTTGATATGTAATAATTTATTTTTTTCATCTTTTAATAAATTATTTAATGGAATTCCTGTTGCACGTGAAATAACATCAGCTACTTCGTTCTCTGATAACGAATCAACAATTAGTTTGTGTTTTGATTGTTCACTATTTAATTTGATTTCTAACTCTTCTTTTTGTTTGTTTAATGCTGGTAAATCAGAGTATAGAAGTTTTGAAGCTTTTTCATATTTACCTTCTGATTGTAAGAACTCAATTTCATGAGTTGTTTGTTCAATTTTTTGACGAATATTAGTTAATTGATCAATTTGTTTCTTTTCAGCTAAATAAATATTATTAAGTTCATCAAATTGTTTTTGTTTTTGCTCAATTTGATCTTTGATACTAGCAAGTCGTTTTTGTGATTTTTCATCTTTTTCACTATCAAGAGCTGCTTTTTCAGTTTGTAGATGTTGTAGTTCTCGTTTGATTTCATCAAGTTCAAGGGGAGCTGAATTAATTTGGGTTTTAATTTTAGCAGCAGCTTCATCAATTAGATCGATTGCTTTATCTGGTAGGTTTCGATCATTAATATAACGTTCAGATAATTTAACTGCAGCAATTAGTGCACTATCATGGATCTTAATACCATGGAAAGCTTCTCAACGTGGTTTTAAACCACGCATAATAGTTAAAGCTTCTTGTTCAGTTGGTTTGTTTACTAATACTTTTGTAAATCGTCGTTCTAAAGCTTGATCTTTTTCAATGTATAGTCGATATTCATTTAATGTCGTTGCTCCAATGATCTTAATTTCTCCACGTGCCATCAATGGTTTTAAGATGTTAGCAACATCCATATTTGAACCACTATTTTTGCCTAATCCTACAATCTGGTGAATCTCATCAATAAATAAAATGATATCTCCATTAGATTTTTTAACTTCATTAATAATATTCTTTAATCGTTCTTCAAATTGACCTTGATAACTTGCTCCTGCAATTAAAGAAGAAAGAGATAGTTCAATAATTGTTTTATTTAATAAATTAGATGGAACATCTTTATGGACAATTCGATAAGCTAATCCCTCAATAATAGCTGTTTTACCAACCCCTGGTTCTCCAATTAATACAGGGTTATTTTTGGTTTTACGACTTAAGATTTCGATTGTTCTTCTAATTTCATCATCCCGCCCAATTACAGGATCAATTTTGTTATCTAAAATTTCTTGGTTTAAATTGCGACCAAAATCCGCTAATGAATTCAATCCTTTGTCTTTAAATTCCATATTTACCACCTTTTAGATTTAATAATATATTTTAGCACTCTTCAAGTGATATTGCTAAAAAATATAATTTAAATTATTACTTTAATAAGAATTTATTAAAAAACAAATAAATGAAATGTGATTTGTTGAATTAAGGATGGGTATAGGACACAAAAAGGAGCAAACAACGCTCCTTTTTTCTAGATTTACTATATGATTTACTTAAAATGAAAATGTTGATTAAAATCTAAATTTATAGATTATTAGCCGATACTAAATGGGTATTCGTCATCAAGAAGATTTTTACCATCTATTCAAATAGCTGTTAGTTTATGATTACCTTTTTGTGTTCAAAGATTATCTACACCTAAAACAAATCTATCACCGTCTGCTCTAAGATCTTTTACAAATTGATCATATTGATTAAAGCGACCTTCATCATCTATAAAGACAATTTTAATAAATTTTTCTTTTAGATTAATTGGTAATTTTTTATCACTCGTGTTGAATGAAATTCCAGTAATTTTATGACGATCATGCATTACTTCAACATTGTATAATACTGGGAAGTATGATGGATCATTAGTTTGATTAGGATCTTCACCTTCGCTTTTGCCACCGCTAGGTGGAACTTGCGCACTATGCCCATCAGCTTGATCAGGAGAGTTTGGTGTTACTTCTTCACCATCTTGCGGACTTGGTTTAAGAGTTGAAATATTTTCTGCACTAGATGGGCTTGATGGATCAGGTGCACTACTAGAACCTTGGCTTCCTGTAGAAGATGGTGAATCAGCAGGGCTAGCTTGTCCACTTGTGCTTGGAACTTGGTCTTTACTATTTTCACTAGTTTCAGGTGCAGTTTCTGATTTTCTTTGATTTGCAGGCGAACTATCACCTTGTTCTGCTGGACTTGGTGAACTACTTCCTACCGAACCTGAACCTGGAACAGTATTACTATTTGGATCAGAATTATTAGGTTTTGATTCTAATCCAGGTGTATGTTCAGCTTGACTGCTATCACTTGGCTCAGATGGTCTATTTTCTATTTCAGTATCTTTGTTTCCGTTTTTTCCATTGTCTGCACCATCTTGTGGTAATGGTGTTTCTGGACTTGGTTTAAGAGTTGGATCATGTTCTGAATTTGATGGACTTGATGAATCAGGCGTACCACTAGAACCTTGGCTTCCTGTAGATGACAGTGAATCAGCAGAGCCATCTTGTCCACTTGTGCTTGGAACTTGGTCTTTACTATTTTCAGTAGTTATTGATGATTCGTTATTAGCATCGCCTTTTGGATCTGCTTGTTGATTATTATTAGTTGCACCAGGTTTTGAATCTGAACTATCTGAATCTGTGCCAACACCAGGATTTATTTCATTATCTTTTGAAGAACCTTCACCCTTTTCAACATCACCATTATTAACTGTAGAGTCTGGTGCATTGTGTTCTATACTTGAATCAGAAGAATGAGAACCTTGATTAGCATTAGGTGTTCCTTGAGTTGATGAGTTGTCATTTTCACTAGGTTTTACTTCATTACCATTATTTCCATTAGTAGATGAACCACCATCAGTTGGTTTGCTATTTCCTTGTGTATTTAAATTTGGTTCTGTGCTTGAATCAGAAGGTTGTGCTTTTTGGTTGTTTCCTGGTTTAGATGAACTCTCATCAACATTTGGTTTTGTTTCTATTCCATCATTTTTATGAGTTGGTGAACCAACTTCTGATGAATTAGCATCATCTTGTCCACTTGAACTATCTTTACCACTTATATCACTTGAATTAGTTTCACTATCTGATGGATTTTTAGCATTTTGATTTATTGTATTAGATGGTTGTGATCCATCACTTCCGTTATTTTGTGAATCACTATCTTCTCCTGTTTTTTGTGAACCATCTTTTGGATTTTTAAGATCTTTGTTATCAACTAAACTTGAACTACTATCACCAATATCACTAGAGTTTTGGTTTTTACTATTTGATTGGTTTTTATTATTTTGAGCTTGATCACTATCTTTTATAGAACCATCATTTTTTGAATCTATATCCTTTTTATCTAATTTAGATGAAGTGTTAGGTTTTTCTACTGAACCTTGGTTATTATCATTTAAATTAGGTTCAGTAGGTTGATCGATTGGATCAGTTTGTGTTCCTACTGTTGCATATGAATTTTTAGAATTTGTATTATCTTTAGGTGTGTTTTGTAATCCTTTGTTATTTCTTTGATTTGTTGAATCACTACTTGTTGAATTAGCTTGAGTTGATTTATTTTTAGTTATATCATTTGGATTATTATTTGTGCTACTACTGGGTTTAGTTATATTTGTTGATGAACTTAAATTATTTCAATCTGTTTGTGTACTTACATCTTTAGTTATTTTTGAACTATTTGAATCTAAATCATTAAACTGATCGTTATTTGGATTGAGTTGATTAGTATCATTGTTGATATTATCATTATTCAAACCATTAAATGGTTTTGCTGGATCAATATTATCAATTTGTTTTTGGTTTGGATCTTTTGTTTGATCTTTGTTTAAATTTAAAGGATTTAAAATAGCATTGTTCTTTTCTTTTTCAATTTCTAAAATTGTTATTTTGTTATGGGGTTGCTCGTGTACTTTATTATTAAGTGTTAATACAATTGCAGTGATGATTCCTGAATGAACAAGCCCACTAATAAAACCTGAGATAATCGCTTTTTTAGTTCATAGCTTACTCATAAAATACCTTTCTAAATCATTCTTTTTATTACTCTTCTAAATGATTATTTAATTACTATAATTAAGTACTTTGATTTTAGTTATTTCCCTTCTCATCGGTGCACAAAAAAAAAAAAAAAAAGGACTTTTGTTGTATGTTCCTAATATAGAATTATTTATAGGTGTTTTTTAGGGTGTTTTTTAGTAAAAATTAAACTGGATTTGCTTCAAAAAACAAATTTAACAAAACTAACTAACTTCTAACTACTTCCTTTTAGTTTGCTTAATCTGTTAATTGCTCTTTAATTCATTATCTTTTTAATCATTTAAATAACAAAAAAACAACTATGCATATACATAGCTGTTTAATCATTTTAAATGGTTTTTAATTAGAAATATTTAAAGTCAATTGATAGTAATGTTTTGTGTAACTCTAATTTAGGAAATTGTTTGCTTAATAATTTTTCAAGTACATTAACAAACACAAATTCAGATGCATGGTGCATATCAACAACATTATACCCTTTTTCGATTGCATCAATTCAGTCGTGATATTTAAGATCTGCTGTTATAAATACATCTACATCATGATTTGCAAATACATAATCAGCAAACTCGATTCCAGCTCCAGCTACAATCGCAAATTTTTGTGTTCTTTTTAGTTTGAAATTATCAGTGTAAGTGATCATTGGTGACATGAATTTTTGTTTTAGATAACGGCATCAGTATTCAAGTGAAACTTCAATTTTAGTTTCTCCAGTTACAACAAATAAGTTATTTGGATCTTGTTTGATGTTAAGTAATTCAAGCATTTTTGCCATTTGCATATTCATTCCATCTTTTGCTTTATCAAAAGCAGTGTGAAGGTGAATTAATGCAATTCCACTTTTTTCTACTTCATCAATTAATTTTTGATTTACTCAAAATTGGTGTTCTTCTGTTAAATCTTCTGAACTAAAAAGTGGGTGATGGGTAATAATCACATTAGCATTTAATAATTTAGCTTCTTTAAGTACTTTTGAAGTTAATTCTAAAGCTAAATAAACACCAGTTACTTCATTATCATGGCTATAAAACAAACCGTTCTTGTCTCATGATTCTCCTAGTGATAAATCATATTTTTTTGATAACAAATCAAATATTTCACTTACTTTCATTGTGATAAGCACTCCTCAATGGCTTCTAATTCATTTCTAAGTTCACTACTAATCTTAAATTGATCAAGCGTTTGTAAATAATTTAATCGCTCTTTTAAGTATTGATGATATAGTTCATCTTTTGCAGCTAATAAAATACTACTTAAATGATAACCCTTTTTGATATCAGAAATACTATTAACATTAACTTTTTTAGCTAAAATCACAAAATAATAATGATTATTTTCAAATAAGATGTGTTCATTAATTATTTCAAACCCATTTGTTAATAAAAAAGCTCTTAGTAAATGGGTGTGTGAATTAGATTGTAAAATCCATTGTTGATTAGTTTTATGATTATTAAATTGTTGCATTATTTTAACAATGTTAAATGCACCCATTCCAGCAATCGTACAATAATCAAATTCTAAATCATCTAAATTTGATAATCCATCATTTAAGATATTATTAGTTTGATCTAATAAGTTGTAGTTTGATAAGTTTTTAATTCCATTAGCTAATGGTAAAGCATTGATTTCAATGTTTGTAATAAACTTAACTTTTTTAGATAATAATAAATTTATTCCTAATCAACTATGATCACTCCCTACATCAACAACATGATCGCAAGGTTTGATTAAAGTTGCTATTAAATCTAATCGTTTATTTTTCAGTTGCATCAATAAATGACCTTAGCTTAGCAGTTTTTGAAGGGTGTTTTAGTTTACGAATCGCTTTTGATTCTAATTGTCGAGCACGTTCTCTTGTAAAACCGTGCATCTCTCCAACTTCTTCTAATGTGTGTGGTCGTTCATATGGAGGAAGTCCATATCTAGCTTTAATGATCTCTTCTTCTTTTGGTAATAATACCTTTTTGAACATTTCATTAATTTGTTCATTTAAAGCTTTTTTCTCAGCATATTTTTCAGGAGATAAAATTTCATCATCTGAAATAAAATCTGAGAATTGTGATTCTTCATCGTGTCCAATTTGTTTATCTAAAGAAACAGGGTCAACATTTAGCTTTTTAATTTCAATTACTCTTTGAGCTGTAATTTGTTGGTCTTTTTGATCTTTTTTAGCAGCATTCTTGTTTAATAGTTGAGCAATCTCTTCTGCAGTTGGATCTCTTCCTAATTCTTGAATAAGTGTTCGTTCTGCTTTAGTTAGTTTATTAATTGTTTCAACCATATGCACAGGAATTCTTATTTGTCGAGCTTGATCTGCAATTGCTCTTGTAATTGATTGTCGAATTCATCAAGTTGCATATGTTGAGAACTTATGCCCTTTACTATGATCAAATTTCTCAATTGCTTTAAGTAATCCTGATGAACCTTCTTGAATTAAATCTTCTAAATCAAGTCCACGGTTTAAATACTTCTTAGCAATTGATGTAACAAGTCGCATATTTGAAGTATAAAGTTGGTTCTTTCCAATTCGTGCTAAAGCTTCATCCCCTGAGTTAACCATTTTTGCATACTCAACTTCTTCTTGGAACTTTAGCATTTTTGATTCTCCAAGTAGACCTAAATAAGCTTTAATTCCATCATCAACCTTTTCAGTTGTAGTTGAAGCAAATCCGATTTTAAAAGCACTAATTTCAACAGTGTCATCAATCCCGTACTCATCTTTTTTCCGTTGATTGTTTTTAACAGCATTAGTTCAATTCTCATCTAATTCAATTACTTTGATGTTATATTCATTAAGAACGTCAAAAACTTCTTTTCAGTGTGATTCAGTAAGTGGTAAGTGAGCAAAAGCTGCTTGTAATTTTGCAAAACGAATATCATTACGCACTCGTTTACGCTTAGAAATTTCTAAAATAATGTTAGCTAAAATTTCTTCTGGATCACTTGAATACCCATTTTTTAAGTTTCGACTCTCAAAGATCCCAGCTTCCATTTCAGATAAAGTAAATGAAAAACTGAAATCGTCCTTAAAACTTAAATTAACATTCTTTTTAACATCTTCAATCTGTAGATTTGAATCTAATTTCTTCATATAGACTCCTTGAACACAAGTATCTTTTTATTATATCATAAAACAGTTACTATTAATAGTAACTAAACTAATTCATTACTATCTTCTAAACTTGGTAGTTTTAAATACATTTGTAAATGAAACTTAGCTTGTTTTAAATGCTTAATAGCATAACGGTTTAAAAACTCAGCTTTAGCATATTCATAAGCATTAGCTGCTCATAAATAAGCATAAAAATTAACTAAGAATAAATAAGCATGAACAACATTTTCTTCTAGTTTATATTTTTCAATAAAAAACTGATACATTGGATAATGGTTTTCATAATCAAAATCACGTAAAAAATTAAAAACATCTCAGTGTTTTAAATTTAAACTAGCATATTCAAAATCAATCACTTGAAAGATTTTGTGTTTCTGATTAATTAAAATGTTGTGGTATGATAAATCATTATGAGCAACTACTAATTTCTTTTCTAATTTAGCTATTGTTAAATAAAGTTGTTTATAGTATGAAGCTAATTCTTTATTAGGAGCATATTTAATAAACTCTAAATAATCAAATGCTTTTAGATCACTAATTGTTTCTTTTTTAAGTTTTTGGAGTTGTGTTATAAAGTTTTTAACACTCATTAAACAAGCTTTATTAGTAGGGAAAGGGAAATCAATTACAATTGCTTTTGTAATTAGATTATGAGTAATTGGATCATAGTAGTATGGATACTTATAAAAATGAGTAAATAGTTCATATTCACTCTTAGTTGATTTTTTGTTTTTAATTCTTACATAATAATGTTCATTACAATGATTAATTAAATAAACATCATTTGTTCAAGCTTCTTTAATCTTTTTGTAAGATTTAAAAGCTTTTGTTTTATCTTCTATAAATAAGTCTAAGATTGGTTTTAGATTATGATCATTCACTTTTATTTAACATCCTTAAAGAAAGTAATCACTTGATCACTAAATGCTTGTAGTTTTTGTTCATTAACTTCAACACAGTTATGATAAAAGAACTCTTCTTTTTGATTAGCTCTTAGTTTTTTAAGCATTCCATTAACATTGTTTAAAAACTCAGTTGGTAGTCAACCTGTTGCTTTTTCTCCAGTTTTAGAATAGTGTTCTTTATTTGATCCAGTAGTTACTACTTTATAGACATTTTTGTTCTCTAAACTAAATGGGAATGTTCGTCATACTTCAGCAAAATAACGAGATAAAGATCAAGGAATGTTATATCAGTTCATTGTAAACAATAAAATGATGTTATCAAAACCTAAAATAAACTCTTGTTCTTTAGCTACATCAAATGGTTTAGATGCATCAATAAAAACACATTCAAAGTCTGTGTGTTTTTGAAAAGATTGAAAAAGATGTTTAGTATGAATTGATTCTTGGGGACAAATTCGTGCATATAAAACAACAGTTTTTGCCATATTGATTACCTATTTTAACTTTCTTTTATTTTTTGTTTTTTATTATAGATGGTTTGTAGTTGATCTTTAAGATCATTAATAATTGATTTAGGAATAATTAAAGCTAATTGTTCATCAGATGCATTTAAGATTGCTTGCACACTGCCATAGTTTTTTAATAAAAGTGCTTTTCTTTTTGATCCTATTCCTTTGATTTGATCAAGTAAAGAACTAAATGCTGATTTAGTATGTTTGCTTCTAAAAAAAGAAATTGCATAATTATGGACATCATCTTGCATTTTTGCTAAAAACTTATAAAGTGGATCTTTTTTATCATCAAAAATGATTTCAGTTAAATCAGCTAAAACTAAAGCATTAGTTTGGTGTTTTAAATTTTTCTTTAATCCAATAATTGGAATTTTAATCTCTAATTCTTCTAATGCTTTAGTAGCTGCACTTACTTGTAACTCTCCCCCATCAACAACTATTAGATTAGGGAGTTTAGTTTCATTTTTAAGAACATTACTATATCTTCTTTTTATCACTTCATACATAAAGTGATAATCACTAGCTTTAGTTTGGGTTATTAAGTTGTATTTACGATTAAGTTTAGGATTATATAGTCCATATTCATAACCAATCATCCCTGCAACTGGAAATTGTAAATTAATGTTTGAATTATCAAAACATTCAATTAAGTCTAAATTATCTACTTTACAAATCTTAGCTAAACTAGCTAATGCAATTGCATGATTAGTTTGCCTTTGAATAAAAGCATTAATATTAACTCGATAATGATCAATTGCATTTTGAATACATAGTTGCATAATTGCTTTTTCTTGTTTGCTTTTAGGTTTTTTAAATTTGCTATTAAGAGCAGCACTTAATGCATCAAGTTCAGTTTGATCTAATAATACTAAGATTTGACTACAAACCTTCTGGGTTTGGTAGTATTGTAAAATATATGAACTTAAGGTTTGATATCATTGTTGTTGATCAATTTCAAAAGTTGCAACGTGTTTGTTTAATAATTTACCTTCAATGTAATTAAAAATAATGATAACAACATAGTGGTTATGTCAATAATAAGCAATTACATCAAAACTATTATTACTTTCAAGTTGAACTAATCCATCAACAAATAAGGTTGATAATGATTTTTGTTGTTGCTTATATTTAGTAGCATTTTCAAAATCAAGTCGATCTACTGCTTCAAGTTCTTTGTATTCTAAATACTTAAGAATTGGATCAATGTTCCCTTTAAAAACTTCAGATATCCGTTTTTTAAGTTGTTCATAATCCTTATTGTAAAGATTATGTTCACAAAAGCCAAAGCATTGGTTAAATTGATTAAATAAACATCTTGATGGGGGAATGTTTTTGTTTTCTCGAAAACCAAAGACTTCACACATAATCTGATAAAACTCATATTTACTATGTTTTAAATCAGCAATTGGTCCAAAATAAGTTCCTTTTTTAAGATCATAGTTATGGGTATAAACTAAATCAATTGGTTGTTTATTAGTTAATAATAAATAAGGATAGTTAGTTCCGTCTTTAAGTAAGATGTTGTATTTAGGTCGATGTTTTTTAATTAAGTTATTTTCTAAAATTAATGCTTCGTTTGGATTTGATACAATAACTCATTCAACATCATCTATGTTTTGAACTAATTTCGTTGTTTTTAAATCTTTAGGACCTATAAAATAAGAATTAGTTCTTTTAAATAAGTTTTTAGCTTTACCAACATAGATGATGTTCTTATAAGCATCTTTTCAAAGATAACACCCTGGTTCATTAGGGATTTGTTTTAGTTTATTAATTAATGATTGATTAGTATTATTCATCACTTAAAGCAATTTTAAATAATTGTTTAATATTAGCTTCATTATAAACAATTTCATATAAATAACTAAACAATGGGGCTTTGATATTATGTTGTTGAATTAATTCATAAATTGTTTTAATGTTGCTATATCCTTCAACTGTTCCTTTGTTGTTCATTATAGTTGCTTGTGCTCCATTTGTAGCAATTTTTGTTCCAAAGTTAAAGTTTCTAGATTTAATATCTGTACAAGTTAAAATAATATCCCCTCAACCAAAGTACTCATCTACATCAACATCAGTTTTAAGAATGGTTTTAAGAATGGTTTTAATTTCTTTTACTCCTTTAACTAAAAAAGCTGAGATCGGATTAGTTGATAAATAGGTTTGATAAATGATTCCAGATCCAATTGCTAAAGCATTTTTAAGACATGAGATGTAATTAGCTTCATTAAGTTTGTCTGAAATAATAGCAAAGAACCAATCATTTTGAAATAATGCTTTAACATCTTCTAAAACAGATCGATCACACCCAACAATATTAACTGCAGTTGGTATTAAAGAGAAGACTTCAAGAGCAAATGAAGGTCCACATAAAGTACTAACCCCTTTAACATTTAAATTAGTTTTAATTGTTTCATATCAAGAACACATATTATTTGAATCTAATCCTTTAGATGTGTTCACAATAATTGTATTTTCTAAATTATAAGCTTGTAATTTAGCTAAGGTTTCAGCGATAGCAACTGAAGGGATTGCTAAAATAATAAAATCATAAGTTTGATTATTTAATGCTTGATCAAAATCATTATAAACAGCAGTTAGTTGTCTAACTAATTTAAGTTCACGAAAATAAAGGTGGTTTGTTCCTTCGTATCGAAGTGATTGTAATTCCTTTTCATTAATTCCATAAATTGAAACATCATGTTTGTTATAAACTAACACTTGAGCAAGTGCAGAACCAAATGCTCCAGATCCAATAATTAAGACATTACTTTTCATAACTAATTCGCTCCTTTTTATTCTTATCTTGTCAATATAAAGTAATAGGAACTGAATCAAATCCAAATGCTTTTCGAATTTCGTTTTCAATATATCGAGCATATGAGAAGTGTAAGTATTTAGGATTATTACACTTAAGAACAAAAGTCGGAATCTGAGAAGGTACTTGAGTACAGTAACTAATACTAATTCGTCCACCTTTAAATGGTGGTGGATCAACAAATGTATTGGCTTTAATCACAACTTCATTTAACATTGAAGTTGATACTTTCTTAGTTGCTTGTAAACGGACTTTTTCTATTGTTTCAAAAATAGTATGAATTCGTTTATTATCAAGAGCTGAGACAAAAACAATTGGTGCTCAAGCTAAATATTTAAATTGAGAACGAATTTGTTTGCTAAAAGCACTCATACTGTGTGTTGTTTTATTAGCTACAGCATCTCATTTATTAACAACAATAATGGTTGGAATATTAGCTTTATGTGCTAATCCACCAACAACTTCATCTTGTTCTTTAAAAGGTTCAGATGCATCAATTACAAATAAAATTAATTGAGCTCTTTCAATTGCTTTTTGAGTTCTTAAAACAGCATATTTTTCAACTGCTTCAACAACCTTTCCTTTTCTTCGTATCCCTGCTGTATCAATGATTGTAAATAGTTCATTATTGTATTTAAAATCATTATCAATACTGTCTCGTGTTGATCCAGCATTCGCATTTACAATCATTCGATTATCATTTAAAATTGTATTAGTTAATGAAGATTTACCAACATTAGGTCGTCCAATGATACAGAATTTAAAACGATCTTTTTGATCGTTTGGATCAACTGGTGCTAAACCAGCTATTAGATGATCTAATAAATCACCCATTCCGATCCCATGTTCAGCTGAAATACTAAAAGCTTTACCAAACCCTAAAGCATACAACTCTGATTCGTTGTATACAAATTTTTCACTTTCAACCTTATTAATTACTAAAATCACTTGTTTGTTTTTAGCTTGTTCTTTTAGTAATTTTGCAATCATTTTATCATCATTATCAATTCCATCTTTAGCTGATAATAAGAAAATGATTGTATTTGCTTCATGTAATGCAAATAATACTTGTTCGTTTATATTGTCTTGATATGTGTTCTTAGTTGAACTAACGCCCCCTGTATCAATTAATAAAAATTGACGCGTTAATCAAGAACCATAACCATAAATTCGATCTCGCGTTACCCCGGGTTGATCATCTACAATTGATTGTCTTTTTCCTAAGATTCGATTAAATAGTGATGACTTACCAACATTTGGTTTTCCTACTATTGCAATGGTACGCATTCTAGTGCTCCTTTAAAGAAATAAATTTCTTACACCTTAGCTTTATATTATATAAGGTAATTAGAACAACCTATAATAAAAAGTTAAATTTAACCTTTTTAGTGCGTATATAGAATTGGGGAATAGAAATAATATGTTGAACGCACTAAAAAGAGTAGCTAATAAATTTACTACTAAATTCATTAATACAATTCAAACTGAACTAGTTTATACTAATTGAATCTATTTATTGATTTTAGCTAGTTCACTAGTTTGTGCATACACTTATAACAACTTCTTAATTCTATTAGTTAATCTGCCATTAATTAAATACTTTATAGACTTTAAATTTAATTATAAAGTCTGATTATTAATTGGATTAACAATAGCTATAGTGATTATTTTATGAGCAGTCACTCCATATAATACAACCCTAAAAACATTAATTACAAACTACAATAATAAAACATCTAATAGTCCTAAAACATTAATAGTTAACTATATTAAAGATCATTATCCTAATAAAAATACTCAATCATTTCTTTTATTATTACTACTAAATCTAAAAACTAATTATGGTTTTAGTTTACAACTATACCATTTAAATTTAGCTCATTTATTTGTGGTTTCTGGACTTCATTTATCTTGCTTTGTTTGGATCATTAATAAAATATTTAAAAAGAAATTAGTGTTTGTTCAGACACTAATTTTATTAGTGTTCATAGGTTTTTATGCTTATTTATTAGATTTTTCAGCTAGTTGTTTGCGTGTTTTAATTGGATTATTGTTTCGGTTTAGTAGTTTTAAAAAGATTAATAAGGTAGATTTATTAGCTATTAATGGGTTAATTTGTGGACTAATTAATGTTTATAGTCTTAAGACTTTAGCTTTTATTTTTAGTTATGGGTGTGTGTTGATTTTACAAGTTTTAAACCAACGCTTAAAAATAGCTAAATTAGCAAAAGGGATAGTAATTAGTTTGTGTCTTTTTGCTTTTAGTATAGCAATCAGTGTTAGTTTAAATAAACAGATTAATATACTAGGATTAGTGTTTGGTTATAGTTTCTTTTTACCAGTGATAGTATCTTATCATTTGTGCTTTTGGTGCTTTTTTATTCCTAATTTCAATGTTGTTGCTGATTGGATAAGTAATCAATTTGTATTTGTAATTGAAAAAATAGGAGCAATTGATGTAGCTATTGTTTTTAGTTATATTGATAAATTATATTTAATAATTTATTTTATTTCTTATATGTGTGGATTAATGATTTATTTTAAAACGAACCCTGCTCTTATACGTACTCGCGTCTAATATTTTTATTTGAAAAGTGATATTTTTTATCGCTATTTTGCTGAAAAGGTTTATAATAAAGTTGCCAAGTGGTAGAAAGTGGGGCAAAGTGGATGAGTTTCATTGGTTTGTATCAACATACAATTGATGCCAAAAACCGAATCTGCTTGCCAGCTAAGGTCAAAGCCACACTTGACCAAGCGTCAAAGCTTTACTTAACCATTGGTGTGGAAGGAAATATCGAAGTTTACTTACCTGCTGCATTTGAAGCATATATGAACAAAATTGCAAATTTACCAAATAACAATGCTAATGCAAGAAAATTTGTTAGATTTGTAACTTCTAATTCATATTCTGTAGATATTGATAGTTCTAACCGAATCTTAGTTCCTCAACCCCTTGTTGAGAAAGCTAAATTAAGTAAGGATATTTATATTATTGGAAATATTAATAAGTACGAAATTTGAAACAAAGCCCAGTATGATGAATACATCTTGGATGCTAGTGATTCATTAGATGATCTAGTTAAGGACTTTGATGGATTCTAATTACAATCATCATATTTCTGTACTTTTAGAAGAATCTATTAATATCTTAAATATCAAACCAGATGGCGTGTATGTCGATTGCACGCTTGGCAGGTGTGGACATTCAAAACAAATCCTAAATCGTCTCAATGACAATGGTTTATTAATTTGTTTTGATCAAGATCAAGCCGCTATTGACTATGCAAAGCAAATCTTTGCTAATCAAAATAATGTAATTATCATCAAAAGTAACTTTAAAGATTTAAAAAAAGAGTTAATAAAACGAAATATAACAAAAGTTGATGGTTTTATTTTTGATTTAGGTTTATCAAGCCCTCAATTAGATGACCCAAATCGTGGTTTTAGCTATCAACATAACGCACGATTAGATATGCGTATGGATCAAAGCCAAAAATTAGATGCACATTATGTTATAAACAATTATTCGTTTCAACAATTGTGTACAATCTTTAGCCGATATGGTGAGATCAAAAATCCGAAACGAGTTGTAGATGCGATTATTCAACAACGCCAAATTAATCCTATAAATACCACTTTTGGACTTGTTGATATAATCAAACAAAATTCTCCTTTAAAATTACTCTTCAACAAAAAGCATCCAGCTCGTTTGTATTTTCAAGCAATCCGAATTGAAGTTAATAACGAACTTTCAATTTTAGAACAAAGTTTAAATGATGCAATTTCATTATTAAATATAGCAGGAATAATTGCTGTAATTAGCTTTCATTCTTTAGAAGATCGTATTACAAAAAAAGTCTTTAGCAAATATACAAAAAACACACTTCCAAAAGAAGTACCAATTAGCAATTACTTTGCTCAATATAGTTTAGTTAATAACAAAACAGTAGCTAGTGAAGAAGAAATAAATGCTAATAATCGTTCTCGATCGTCAATTTTAAGAGCAATGATTAAAAATTATTAAGCTTTAAAATCAAATAAATTAGGAGTAAGGTTGTGCAAAGATTTGTATATCAATTTTACATTGATCAAAAAACGGTTGCAGTTGCTGCAAGCGTTTACAAATCTGCTGCTAACTTACAACAAATTGCTTTTATTAAAAAAGACAATTTAGCTTATAATCACGAACTTGATCAGCTTGAATTTAATCCCTTAAAAGATTTAGTTCAATCTTGTTTAAACGAACTTAAAAAGAAGATTAATGTTAGTGAAATAAAAACCGTTTATTTAAGCTATGGATTTGATTGCTTTAAAACATCAAACCAAACAGCTAATGAACAAAACAATTTTACTAATCTATCAACAAATCAATCATTTGAATTTAATAATCTTATTAATGTTAAACACCAAATCAACTACACTTTAGTTGATTATGGTCTAAGTTATCAAGAATATAATAAAACTTCTAACAACCAGCTAACAAGCATTTTTAGTCCTAATGAGATTAATCAAAAAACTTATTTAAGTGGATATTACATTAAAAACGATGATTATCACACTTTGTGTCAAGTTTTCCAATCATTAAAGATAACAATTGCTCGTTTTCATGTTAGTCAAGCTCATCTGTTAACAAATACATTAATCAGTCAACAAGATGACTTTAATAAAGTCTGTAACCAAAATCAAATTAATGTTTGTTTGGATTTTAACAAGGTTAATAACCGACTTAGAATTTATTCTAATAATAGTTTAGTTTTAGATCAGATTGAACCCAATAGTGAATTATTTAATATGCATAAATTAATTCAAAGTATTGTTGAAGAATTACAAATTAGTAAACAAACAATCAATGATTACTTTGAAAATAAAACATATGATTGTAATTCAATCATTAAATATGTGCTGAATCAAAAAGACATTTTCAGTGTAACTGAAATGTCTAGTGAAACGATTAATAAACTAATTGTTAACCAATTAAATCAATATTTAAAAACACTTTTTAATCAACAAGCAAGTGTTTTTAAGCATTACTTAAAACATTATAAACTTAAATTCCATTTTTCTTCTAAGCTTTATAATTTTAACATGATTTTAAAAGAAGCGATTAATAACGATGAACTAGTTAAACTTAATAGCAACATCAAATACAAAGTATTTGAACTTCAGAATATTTTTATAGCTGATCACTTTAAAGATAAATATGAATTGAAAATGCAATATGATTTGATTAATATTAAGTTAAGCGAGGATAGTTATAATCTAAAAAATATAACATTCTTACATCAACAGCTTCAAAATAGCAACAGCAAAGAAATTAACATGAATAACTAGTATATACTAGTTCCTCGAAAGTAAGTTCAATTGCAACACCGCACTTGGGCTTACTTTTATTCTACATACTCGAATAGAAAAAGTGTCATTTTTGGATAATTAAATTGCAAACACSGCACWTGGGGCTTACTTTCGAGGAAAGCACCTTTAMGGGTGCTTTTATTTTTCTATTTTATTAAAACTAGCCTARCATGTTGTGTRTCMTTAAAGTCTTTTAATGTMTTTGCAGAAACCAGCACACGTCGGGTTTCCGTTGGCTGTTTTAATTGTAGTTTTTTGTAAGTTTACATTTCATCTACGTTTAGAGTGATTCATAGCGTGTGAACGCGTATTTCCAGTAAGTGGTCCTTTACCAGTAATTTGATCTCTTTTTGCCATTTTAACACCTCCTGTGCTGAACATATCTATTTATTTTAACATTTTTAACAAGTTAAATAAATAAAAAGCACCAAATGGTGCTTAATTATTTGCGTGGCGATGACCTATTTTATTTTAAACTATCGTCGGCTCTAGAGTGCTTGACTTCTGTGTTCGGGATGGGAACAGGTATTTCCACTCTGATATCTTCACCACACTATTTGATCGATATTTGAAAACTAAATATTATCAACACTTTTTAATCAATGACAGGATTTACATAAGTCCTCGAATTATTAGTATCAGTTAGCTTAACACGTCACCGTGCGTACACATCTGACCTATCAACGTTATGGTCTATAACGATTCTTACTCCATTTAAGGAAGGGAAGATTAATCTTGAAGTTAGTTTCACACTTAGATGCTTTCAGCGTTTCTCTATTCCACACGTTGCTACCCTGCAGTGCCGCTGGCGCGACAACAGGATCACAAGAGGTGTGTCCATTCCGGTCCTCTCGTACTAGGAACAGCTCTTCTCAATCTTCCTACGGGCATGACAGATAGGAACCAACCTGTCTCACGACGGTTTGAACCCAACTCACGTATCTCTTTAATCGGCGAACAGCCGAACCCTTGGAACCTGCTTCAGCTCCAGGATGAGATGAGTCGACATCGAGGTGCCAAACAGTGCCGTCGATATGAACTCTTGGGCACTATCAGCCTGTTATCCCCAGAGTAGCTTTTATCCGTTGAGCGATGACCCTTCCATACGGAGTCACCGGATCACTATGACCTAGTTTCCTACCTGTTCGACTTGTAAGTCTCACAGTCAAGCACCCTTATACCATTACACTCTATACACGATTTCCAACCGTGCTGAGGGTACCGTTGCGCGCCTCCGTTACCTTTTGGGAGGCGACCGCCCCAGTCAAACTGCCCACCTAACACTGTCCCCCAACCAGATTCATGGTTGCAGGTTAGAGAATTCTTATTGCAAGGGTAGTATTCCAACGGTGACTCCATATACCCTAGCGAGTATACTTCAAAGTCTCCTACCTATGCTCTACAAGCAATAAAAATTCCCAATATTAAGCTACAGTAAAGCTTCATGGGGTCTTTCCGTCCAATCACGCCAAGAGGGCGTCTTCACCCTCACCAGGATTTCACCGAGTCTACAGTTGAGACAGTCAAGAGATGGTTACACCATTCAAGCGGGACGGAATTTACCCGACAAGGAATTTCGCTACCTTAGGACCGTTATAGTTACGGCCGCCATTCACTGGGGCTTCAGTCAAAAGCTTCGCTTGCGCTAACATTCTTCTTTAACCTTACAGCATTGGGCAGGTGTCACCCCATATACATCGTCTTACGACTTAGCATAGAGCTGTGTTTTTGTTAAACAGTCCCCCCTCGCTATTCACTGCGGCTCACCGTTAAGTGAGCATCCCTTATTGCTAACGTACGGGATCAATTTGCAGAGTTCCTTAACTGTAGTTAACTCGCTAACCTTAGGATATTCTCCTTGACTACGTGTGTTCGTTCTCGGTACGAACTACATATTGTTTAACGCTAGAAGCTTTTCTTGGAAGCATGATATATATGTCTTCTCTACTGCCCGAAGGGGTCGATCGTACTCATAACTTAGTCTTATGACAAACGGATTTGCCTATTTGTCAACCTTGTTATTTAAACCAGAATCCGATTACTGGCACATAATAACCTTCTCCGTCACTCCATCACACAATACATAGGTACAGGAATATTAACCTGTTTTCCATCGACTACGCTTTTCAGCCTCGCCTTAGGATTCGACTTACCCTGGGAGGACGACCCTGGCCCAGGAACCCTTAGTCAATCGGTTTAAGAGATTCTCACTCTCATTCGTTACTCACGCCAGCATTCTTGCTTGTATAAAGTCCAATAGCCTTCACAGTCTACCTTCATCCCATATACAACACTCGTCTACCGTAGCAAATGCTACCCATAACTTCGGTTATATGCTTAGCCCCGTTACATCTTCCGCGCAGAGTCTCTCGACAAGTGAGCTGTTACGCACTCTTTAAACGGTGGCTGCTTCTAAGCCAACATCCTTGCTGTTTAAGAAACTCAACATCGTTTTCCACTTAGCATATATTAGGGACCTTAGTTAATGATCTGGGCTGTTTCCCTCGCGACAATGAAGCTTATCCCCCACTGTCTGACTGCTGGAGTAGATTATATGGTATTCAGAGTTTAATTCTATTCAGTACACCGAGGTGGCGCCATCATAGATTCAGCGCTTTACCCCCACATAATCAATAATCCAACGCTATTCCTAAAAATATTTCGACGAGAACGAGCTATCACGGAGTTCGATTGGAATTTCACCGCTATCCACAGGTCATCCCCTGTCGTTTCAACGAAAGTGGGTTCGGTCCTCCAGTAAATGTTACTTCACCTTCAACCTGCCCATGGATAGATCACTCCGTTTCGCGTCTATTGCAACATACTAAAGCGCCCTGTTCAGACTCGGTTTCCCTACGGCTCCGTTTCTACAACTTAACCTCGCATGCTACAATAACTCGCTGGCTCATACTTCAAAAGGCACGCTATCACACATTGATGTGCTCTAACACCTTGTAAGCTTATGGTTTCAGGTTCTATTTCACTCCCATCTCTGGGTTCTTTTCACCGTTCCCTCACGGTACTATGCGCTATCGGTGACAAACTAGTATTTAGGCTTACCCAATGGTCTGGGCAGATTCAGACAGGATTCCACGTGTCCCGCCCTACTCAGGATACTACTAGGTAAAATAATGATTTCGTATACGGGATTATCACCCTCTATGATTTGGCTTCCCAACCAATTCTACTATCATTATTTAGTCCACATTGTAGTCCTACAACCCCAAGATAAATCTTGGTTTGGCCTGCTCCCCTTTCGCTCGCCGCTACTGAGGGAATCACATTCGTTTTCTTTTCCTTTGGCTACTGAGATGTTTCACTTCACCAAGTATTGCATTATTAAGCTATGTATTCACTTAATAATAGTATAGTAATGGAGTTACTATACTGAGTTTCCTCATTCGGAGATCAACGGATTGGCGTTTCTTATCAACTACCCGTTGCTTATCGCAGATTTGCACGTCCTTCATCGCCTGTTTGTCCCAAGGCATTCACCATAAGCTCTTAGTAACTTATTATAAATCCTTTAAGTTTTGTTATATGATTGTTAACTATATTAAAAATATAGTATCTGTTCAATGACAAATTTAATCGTCATTGATTAGAAAGATTTGTTGATATTATTCAGTTTTCAAAGATCAATCACCATATTAAAAACTAATATGGGAGAGAATGAATCTCTCAAAACTAAATAGAATCCGACCATTATATGAATGTAATAAAAAAATAATTGTGGCTATATATAATGGATTTTGTATAAATGTACACTTAGTACGTAAATTTAAAATTTACTCCGAAGAAAGGAGGTGATCCATCCCCACGTTCTCGTAGGGATACCTTGTTACGACTTAACTCCAGTCACCAATCCTACCCTAGACGTATGCCTCCAAAAAGGTTAACAGTACGGTTTCAGATATTACCGGCTCCCATAGTTTGACGGGCGGTGTGTACAAGACCCGAGAACGTATTCACCGCGACATGTCTGATTCGCGATTACTAGTGATTCCAACTTCAAGAGGGCGAATTGCAGCCCTCTATCCGAACTGAGACTAACTTTATCAGATTCGCTCAACCTTGCGGAATTGCAGCTGTTTGTATTAGCCATTGTAGCACGTTTGCAGCCCTAGATATAAGGGGCATGATGATTTGACGTCATCCCCACCTTCCTCTACCTTGCGGTAGCAGTATCGATAGATAAATTAACTAGCGAAAGGGGTTGCGCTCGTTGCGGGACTTAACCCAACATCTCACGACACGAGCTGACGACAACCATGCACCACCTGTCATATTGTTAACCTCCGCTATATTTCTATAGCATTGCAATAGATGTCAAACCTAGGTAAGGTTCTACGTGTATTGTCAAATTAAGCAACATGCTCCACCACTTGTGCGGGTCCCCGTCAATTCCGTTTGAGTTTCATTCTTGCGAATGTACTACCCAGGCACATCATTTAATGCGTTAGCTACAACACCGACTCATAATCGAGCCGACATTTAATGATGATCGTTTACGGTGTGGACTACTAGGGTATCTAATCCTATTTGCTCCCCACACTTTCGAGCCTAAGCGTCAGTAATAGTCCAAGTTGGCGCCTTCGCCACCGGTGTTCTTCCATATATCTACGCATTTTACCGCTCCACATGGAGTTCCCCAACTCTCTGCTACACTCTAGATTCGTAGTTTTTGATACAGCTAGACGTTAAGCATCTAGATTTCATACCAAACTTACAAATCCGCCTGCGCTCGTTTTACGCCCAGTAAATCCGGATAACGCTTGCATCCTATGTATTACCGCGGCTGCTGGCACATAGTTAGCCGATACTTATTCAAATGGTACAGTCAAACTAAAATCATTTCCTATTTTAGTGGTTCTTCCCAAATAAAAGAACTTTACAATCTTATAGACCTTCATCGTTCACGCGGCATTGCTTCATAAGGCTTTCGCCCATTGTGAAAAATTCCCTACTGCT
Source organism: Ureaplasma diversum (assembly GCF_000941095.1). NCBI lineage: Bacteria > Bacillati > Mycoplasmatota > Mycoplasmoidales > Mycoplasmoidaceae > Ureaplasma > Ureaplasma diversum. The sequence continues at coordinate 436,877 of NZ_CP009770.1, read as the reverse complement.
GCCTCCCGTAGGAGTATGGGCCGTGTCTCAGTCCCATTGTGGCTGTTCTACCTCTCAGTACAGCTACGCGTCAATGACTTGGTGAGCCGTTACCTCACCAACTATCTGATACGTCGCACCCTCATCCAAAAGCGTTGCAAACGCAACTTTCTACATTCACTCATGCAAGTAAATGTTATTATCCGGTATTAGCTAATCTTTCGACTAGTTATCCCAAACTTAAGGGTAGATTGGATACGTGTTACTCACCCGTTCACCACTAAGCCAAAAAGGCTTCGTTCGATTTGCATGTATTAGGCATGCCGCCAGCGTTAATCCTGAGCCAGGATCAAACTCTTAAAAATTGACGGATTCTATTTAGTTTTCAAAGATCATCCTTGTTCCAACTTAACTCGTTGAAACACATAACCATAAAATAATAACATTTTTAAAAGACTATTGTCAAGAAAAATTCTAAAAAATTTTATGTTCTTGCTTTATTTGTTTGTTTACAAAATATAGCAACCTAATAATTATATCCAATTCCTTTAACAAATGCACACTTTTTTAATATTTATATAGAGAAGAAAAATAGCAGGTTGCCCCGCTATTTTTAAATAGATTCTATTTATATATTATTTACTAATAGTTGGAATAGAAATTCCTTGCCCTTTAAAGAATTCAACAATTCCATTATATGTTGTTTGAGAGAATGACTTGTCATTAACTGTAACACCAGAGAATGAAGTAATTAAACCAATAAGTTTCTTCTTATCATTTTCTTCTTTTGCTTTTTCTCAATTTTCTTTAAATTTAGTTGAAGCTGTTGAAGAAATGTATTTAGATTCTAATACTGGGTAGTATCATAATTTACCTTGATCAGCTGGTTTATAAACTGTACCACCGTGTGTTTTTGGATCATATTTAAATTCAGCTTTAAGGTTTCCTGCGATTTCGCTCTTCTCTTCATTAGTTGCTAAGTTTGATACATTTGGTTGCATATTTAAAGTCTTAAATAACTCATCATTTGCAAGTTCAGCAGTAACTTCATTATATGTAGTTAAGTTTTTTGATTTAGCAGTGTTGTAAGCTTTGATTAAGTAATCTTGCCCATCTTTTGAGATTCCAACAACCCCATCAGCAACACCGCCAACTGTATTTACTCCAAGTTTGAATTTATCGTTTGGGTTAATTCCTTGTCCAGGTTTAGCGTTTGCATCAAGTTGTGCACCTTTTAGTGCGTTTTCTAAAATCATTTTTGTTGCAACATCAAGGTTTTTTGTAACAGAGAAACGAATTGATCTAGTCTTATCCCCAGTTACATTAGAGTTGTTGAATTTGTTTGTAACTCTATTTACATCACTTAATTCTTGAGGAGTGTCAACTCCAATTATCGCAATTGGTTGTTCAGTGTTGCTAACTTCATTTATTACTAATGCAGTTTGTGGTCCAGCCACAGCCATAATTGCATCAACTTTTTTGTCAACAAAAGATTTAATTAATACTTTAGCATTTCCGTTATCAGCATCAAACCCACCAACTTGACTTTTATCTGCTTGAACTTCTTCAACATTAATTCAAGCTTTCTTTTCAGTTGATCCGGCTTGTTCGATTTGTTTGTCTTTTAGATTTTCATTAGCTCAATGAACACCTAAAACCATTCCAGCCATAAAGTTTGTTGTGTTTTGAGCATTCAATCCCACATATCCAGCTCAAGTTAGTTTGTTATCTGTTGCAAAAGTAGCTTGGTTTGAGTTTAGCATATATGCTAAAGCAATCCCTGCTAAGAATGCAGCTTCATCTACTTTAAAGTAAACAGATGCAACACGATCAGCCCCTTGATATAATTCAGCTAAGTTTTTTTCATTATAGAAAGCATCTAAAACTAAAGCAATTGAATCTTTGTTAAATTTGCCATCTTTAATAGCTGGTTCTAAATATCAAGATTGATTGAATCCAGGTAAAATGTATGCCCGTTTACCATCGTTTGCAAATCTACTATATGCTTGTAAAAAACCTTGTTGACTATCTTCTTTAGGTGCAGTTCAATAACTTTGAAGTTTACTTGTATCAACTTGTGTTTGATCCTTACGACATGACACAGCTAAAGTAGCCCCAACTCCAGCTAATGCAACGGTAGCACACAGTGATCCAAATACAATTTTTTTATGTTTTGAATTCATTTGTATCTCCTTTTAAAATATTGAATAATTTGATTTTTTTAATTTATATTTAAATTTTTATAATAATAACAAGAAAGGCAAGCAAAATATACATATTAAAAAACTTTTATTTTTTTGTATAAAGTGCTTCTTTTTTGCTATTTTAATTATTTAATTAATCTAAGTATATATAAACCCAGAAAATAAATTGGTGTTCTGTTTACTTTGTGTTTTGTATAAGCATATATTAAAAAATAACCCCAATTTGTTTTGAAGTTATTTAATGTTCTGATTTTATAATAATCAGCTTAAGTGTTAATAAATTTAACTATTTTTGGTTTGGTTTAGGAATAGTAATTCCTGCTTGTTCATAGAACTTAACAATTCCATTGAATATTTTTTCATTAAATGCCCCATCAGCTAAAATGTCACCAGGGAACGAAAGAATTTGAGCGACTAAAAGTTTTTTATAGTAGTCCTTTGGATATTTATTTTGATCTGCTTCTTTATCTTTTTGATCAGCTATCTCATATGCTTTTTTAAATGCGTCTGAAGATGCTGTTGATAAATAGAATGATTTAGCTCTTGGGTGTGTTCATTTTTCAGTTTGTGTAGTATTTTGATCTTTACCCACACCTTTACTAGCAACATATTCTAAATTATCGTTAGCCAAGAATTGTTTATAAACATCGTCTTTGTTTAAGAAATAACTAACCGCATCACTATAGTTAACTAGTTGTTGGTTTGTAGCTAAATTTGTTGCAGCAATTAAATATTTATGCCCTGGTTCTGAAATCCCGACAGCTCCTGAGTCGATTCCTGCAGCTGTATGAACACCAAGTTTGTATTCATCTTCTTTTTTAAATTCTGAATTGTTTCCGACAAATGGTTGTGGTTGTTCTGTTGCTTTTTTTAGTGTACGAGCAACGATTGTATCCATATTCTTTACAATTGAAAAATGGATTGGAGCTTCTTTGTTTCCGAATTTAACATTAGTTAAAGGGTCATTTTCTTGTGGAACATCAACACCAACAATCATTATATCTTTTGATGATGAGTTAACTCTTTGTACAGCATCACGTGATTGTCCGCCCCCTGCAACAACTAATAGCACATCAACATCTAAATCAATAAATTCATTAACAACCTTATCGCCCATTCCTACATCAAAACCACCAACAGCTGATGAATTTTGAACAAGTTGTTGTTCTTTTACTTCAACATATTTCTTTGTTGTTTGCGAATTTTCTTGTTTGATATCTTTGTCTTTTAATTTTTCATTAGCTCATTTAACACCAGCACTAAATCCAGCTAAGAATGGAGTTGTTGAACTTAAATTTATTCCAACATAACCACCTCAAGTTAAACCTTTATTATCTTTTAAGAATCTTTCTTGATTAGAGTTAAGTTGATAAGCAGTAGCAATTCCTGCTAAAAATGCAGCTTCTTCAACATTAAAAACCAGTGAACTAACACGAGATAGTTTGTCTTTAATATTGTTTAATTTTGCTTTTGTTTCATCGTTTTCTGCAAATCCAATATCAACTAGAAGTGCGATTGAATCTTTATTGAAAACATTATTTTCAAGTCCTGAAAGTAATGCAGGCGGTTGCATAAATCCACCTAAAACAAAGGCTCTAGTTCCTTCGTTGCTCATTGTTTTATATAAAGAATGAAATGCTTGACTTTCACTAGATGTTGGAACTTTATAATAAGTATTAATGCTATTTACATTAATTAGTGGTTTAGCACAACTTGCAGCTACAATTGACACCACACCTAATGTAGCAACTGTTCCTAAAGCAAATAATATCCCTTTCTTATATTTACTAACACTGTTCTTCATAGAAATACACTCTTTTCGCTTTTGCTTATATACACAACATAAATAAAAATTATATCATATAATCTAAACAAATTGGGACACAAAATGATTAATTATCTAGTGGTTTTTCTTGCTGGTTATTAGTTTGCTCTATGTTATCTGCTTTTGTATTTTCGAGTGCTTTTAAAACTAATTCTTTAATTTCATTAAACATAGTTTCATTAGCTAATAATTGATTTTTGAGTTGTTCTCTTCCTTGTCCTATTTTTTGATTGTTATAAGAGTATCAAGAACCTGCTTTCTTAATAAATCCATAATCAATACCAAAATCAATTATTTCATTATGATAATCAAATCCTTGACCAAAGAAAATATCAACGTGACAACTTTGTAATGGGGGAGCTAATTTGTTTTTAATTGTTGACACTTTTGCTTTAACACCAATTTTATTAACACCCTCTTTAATAACATCAGCTTTTCGCATTTCAATTCTTAATGAAGCATAGAATTTAAGTGCTTTCCCACCAGTTGTATTTTCAGGATTTCCAAAATAAGTATTAATTTTTTCACGGATCTGGTTAATGAAAATAATAGCTGTGTTTGAACGAGAAATTAATGGTTGAATCTTTCTTAAACCTTTTGACATTAACCGAGCATGTGCTCCCATTAATGCTTCATTCATATCTGAATTATATTCAGTTTCGGGAATCATTGCAGCTACTGAATCAATAACAATTAGATTAACACCATTTGTTTTAAGCAAGGTTTCGATCATATCAAATGCCATCTCTCCTGTTGTTGGTTGAGCAACAATTAATTTTGTTGTATCAATCCCAAGATTTTTAGCATAATTCAAATCAAAAGAACCTTCCATATCAATTAATGCAACAGTTCCATTATTCTTTTGACATTCAGCAATCGTTTGTAAACATAATGTTGTTTTACCAGAAGATTCATTTCCATAAACTTCTGTAATTCGTCCAATTGGAATCCCATTAATTCCAGTAATTTTATTGATTTGTAATGACCCTGTTGAAATAACTTTTAGTTGTTCTTCTTCTATTTCATCAGCGATAAAATATGTTTGTTTTGAAAATCTTGTTTCAAGAGCAGCGATTGGATCGATTTTAGTAATTTTAGTTTCTTTCATTTGTTTTTATATCCCTCCAATCACTATATTTGCTAAAGTTTTTATTTTTTTAAAATTTCGATTAAATATTGACTTGCTTCTAGTGCAATTTTAAATCTGTTATAGTCCCGATTAGTACTATCGATTTGATATTCTTTAACTAAAACTACATCCATAATAGCAATTCCAACATAAAATAAACCAACCGGTTTAGATTCATCCCCACTTGGACCAGCATTCCCTGTAATTGAAATACATAAATCACTATTCATTAATAAGTTAGTTTTCTGACACATTTCATAAGCAGCTTGAGCAGATATTGCCCCATGCTCTTCTAATGTTTTTTTACTAACTCCAACTACTTTTTCTTTAATGTTGTTTGTATATGAAACAATACCACCAACAAATACACTAGAAGCTCCAGGAATTTCACCAATTGATGAAGCAAGTGCTCCACATGATGCTGATTCACACACACTTAGTTTTAGTTTTTTCTCTTTTAATAAATCTACTAATTCTTTAGTTACTATATTCATAATTTACTTTCTACTAAAAACAATTGCATTTGCTGCAATTGTTCTTTATTTTATTTATTGGTTATTTTCTTCTAGTTCTGGTTTTTCTGTTTCTTGTTCGTTTTGTTCGTTAGTATCAGCTTCTAATTCATTTAAATCTTTTTTAAAGATCGTAATTGATTTAATTTCTTCTTTATCATCTAAGCTTACTAATTTAACTCCAGAAGTATTACGTCCTGTAATAGAAATTTCATTAATTCGTGTTCTTATGATTTTTCCTGAACTTGTAATAATTAATAATTCATCATCAAGATCAACTACTTTAATTCCAACAAGTGGTCCTGTTTTTGAATTAACTTTAAGTGTAATTACACCCTTGGTACCACGGTTAGTCATTCTGTAGTCTTCACAATCAGATAATTTACCGATTCCTTTTTTACCAACAGCTAAAACATATTTCCCTTGACTAGCAAGTCCAGTTCCTACAACGTACTCTTTATCAGTTAATTTAATACCATTAACCCCATAAGAGTTCCGTCCCATTTCTCGAATTGTTGTTTCATCAAATCTAACTAAATGTCCTGAACTTGAAGAAATGAAGATTTCATCATTTCCATTTGTTGCCATTACAGAGAAGACTTTATCATCTTCAGGAAGATTAATTGCAATCTTACCACCCTTGTAGATTAATTTATAATCATCCATTCTTCCCCGTTTAACTTTACCTTTAACTGTAGTAAACAATAATGATCCTTCATCATAATCATTAATTGGTAAGATTGTTTGAATTAATTCACCTTTTTGAATTGGTAAGAAGTTAATTGCTGGTGTTCCTTTAGTTGTTCTTGAACCAATTGGAATCTGGTGTCCTCTGATTCGATATACTCTACCTAAATCAGAGAAGAATAAAACATCAGTATGGGTGTTAGCAACAATGATTTGATCAATATCATCATCTTCATAAGTGTTAGCACCAATGACTCCAACTCCACCTCTTTTTTGTGCACGATATGTATCAATTGGTAATCGTTTAAAGTAACCACGTTTTGAAACTGTAATTACAATATCTTCTTCAGGAATTAAATCTTCTTCATCAATACTTGAACTTACTCCATGTAAAATTTCAGTTCTTCTTTCATCCCCAAATTTTTCAATTAAATAATCTAAGTATTCACAAACAATATTAGTCTGTCTTTCATAACTATTTAATATATCTTCTAGATCTTCAACAATCTTAATTAATTCAGCATGTTCTTGTTTAAGTTTTTCAATATTTAAACCAGTTAAAGCTTTAAGACGCATTTCTAAAATAGCTTTAGCTTGGATTTCACTTAAATTGAATCGACTCATTAAAGTTTGTGTTGCTAGTTCATCATTTTTTGAAGTCTTAATAATCTTAATAACTTCATCAATGTTATCAACAGCAATAACTAAACCTTCAACAATATGAATTCTTTCTTTAGCTTTTTTAAGATCAAATGTTGTTCGTTTGATTAATACATCAATTTGGTGTTCAAAGTAATATTTAATTAATTCTTTGATATTTAAAACTTGTGGTACACCATTAACTAAAGCTAAGTTATTAACACTAAAGTTTGATTGTAATGATGTCATCTTAAATAGTTTATTTAAAACTACTTCAGGAATAAAATCTCGTTTGATTTCAACAACAATTCTAATTCCATCCCGGCTAGATTCATCTCTTAAGTCACTTATTCCATCTAATTGTTTATTAGTTACTAATTCAACAATTTTTTCAATTAGTGTTGTTTTGTTGATCATGTATGGAATTTCAGTGAAAACAATAGCAACCCGATTGTTTCCAATTTCTTCAAATTCATGACTTGATCGAATTGTTACAGAACCCTTACCAGTTTCAAAATATTTTCTAATTCCTGCAGTCCCATAAATCTGAGCACCAGTTGGGAAATCAGGTCCTGAAATATGTTCAGCTATTTCATCAATTGTAATATCGTGATTATGTGCATAAGCTTTAATTGCATTACATACTTCAACTAAGTTGTGTGGTGGCATATTTGTAGCCATCCCAACAGCAATCCCTGTTGTCCCATTAGTTAATAAGTTAGGGAAACCAGATGGTAAAACACTAGGTTCACTTTCTGAACCATCATAGTTAGGAACAAATTCTACTGTATCTTTATCAATGTATTTTAAAAGTTCAGCTGATATTTTAGATAAACGAGCTTCAGTATAACGCATAGCAGCTGCACTATCACCATCAATTGATCCAAAGTTCCCATGCCCATCAACTAATTGATAACGCATTGAGAAATCTTGTGCCATTCTTACAATTGTTTGATAAACAGCTTGATCACCATGTGGGTGGTACTTACCAATAACATCCCCAACTCATCTTGCTGATTTCTTATATGGTTTATCATGAGTCATTCCATTTTCATAAGCAGCATATAATGCTCTACGGTGAACTGGTTTAAATCCATCACGAACATCAGGTAAAGCACGAGAGACAATAACTGACATTGCATAATCTAAGAAAGATGTTTCAACTTCTTTAGTAATTGAATGATCATTAATTGTTGATAATGATAATTGTTCTTGAATTTCTTCAGTACTTAAACGACTTTTTTTTGATTTTTTAATTGCCATTATTTACACCCTCCCTATGCATCAATATTCTTTACATACTTTGCATTTTTTTCAATAAACTCTTTTCGTGGAAGGACATCATCACCCATTAATAAAGAGAATGTTTTATCAGCAATTGCAGCATCTTCAATAGTTACTTTTAATAAGATTCTATTTTTAGGATCCATTGTAGTTTCTCATAACTGATCAGGGTTCATTTCCCCTAACCCTTTATATCGTTGGATATTATATTTAGCATTACCAACTTCTTGTTTAATAGCTTCTAATTCTTGTTCACTATAAGCATATTTAACATTTCTGTTTCAAGTTACTTTATAAAGCGGTGGTTGAGCAATATAAACATTACCGTTTTGAATTAAAGGTAACATGTGACGATAGAAGAAAGTTAACATTAAGATACGAATATGACTACCATCCACATCAGCATCGGTCATAATAATAATCTTAGAATATCTTAATTTTTCAATATTAAATTCTGGTCCAATTCCTGCTCCTATTGCAGTTACCATATTAAGAATTTCTTCGTTAGCAAAAATCTTATCAATCTTTGCTTTTTCAACATTAATAATTTTCCCTTTTAAAGGTAAAATTGCTTGGTATTCACGTTCTCGTCCTGTTTTAGCAGAACCACCCGCTGAATCCCCTTCGACAATGTAAAGTTCAGTTACAGATGAATCTCGATTTGAACAATCAGCTAATTTTCCTGGTAATGAGTTTGATTCAAATGGTGATTTTCGTCTTGTTGCTTCACGTGCTTCAGTACTTCTTCTTCGAGCTTCTGCAGCTTGCATTACCTTAGCCATGATTAATTTAATTTCATCTGGATTTTCAGCAATAAAACGCTCAAAAATAGAAGATGTAATTTCGTTAACGAACGGTCTTACTTCACTATTACCTAATTTCTTTTTAGTTTGTCCTTCATATTGAGGATTAGGGTGTTTAATTGAAATAATTGCAGTTAATCCTTCGGTTACATCTTCTTTAGTGATTTTCTCATCAGTATCTTTAAGATATTTCTTTTCAAGTGCAAACTTGTTAATTAAACGAACAAGAGCTAATTTAAACCCTTCTTCATGTGTTCCGCCTTCTGTTGTATTAATATTATTACAGAATGAGTGCGTAGAATCGTTGTATGAAATATTGTATTGAAATGCAACTTCGCATTTAATACTATATGTTTCATCATCATGCCCTGGAACTTTAACTTGTTTTTCTTCTTCACCATGAATAATAGCTTCAAATAAAGCTGTTTTTTCAGCATTTAAATCGGCAATATATTCTTTTAAACCACCATTATAACATCATTGTTCTTTACGGTTAGTTTGTTCTGATTCAAAAACAATATTAACCCCTTTATTTAAATAAGCTAATTGTTTTAAACGAGCCATAATTTTTAACTCATCTCAATCAGCTTTTTCCATAATAGTAAAATCAGGGAAAAATTCAATTATTGTTCCTTTTTCTTTTTGATCATTTTCTTTAATTACTTTTAATGAATCAACAGCGTGTCCACCATTTCTAAATTCAATATAGTGAACTTTGTGATCTTTGTTAACTCAAACCTTAAATCAAGAACTTAACGCATTAACAACAGAAGCACCAACCCCGTGTAATCCACCTGAAACTTTATAACTTGAGTTGTCAAATTTTCCCCCAGCGTGTAAAACAGTTAATACTGTTTCTACCCCTGATTTTTTAGTTTTTTCATGTATTTCAACAGGAATACCACGACCATCATCTTCAACTAAGATACTGCCTTCTTTTTTAATAACAACACGAACTGTTGTTGCATATCCACCCATTGCTTCATCGATTGAGTTATCAACGATTTCTCAAATCATGTGGTGCAACCCTTCAGATTGTGTTGTCCCAATATACATTCCTGGACGTTTTCTAACAGCTTCAAGACCTTCAAGAACCTTGATGCTATCAGCAGTATATTTGTTTTCCATATCTGCCATTTTATCTACTCCTGTTCTTGTGAACCACAAATAAGGTATTTAACACCATCAAACTCAACTATTGTTTGATCGTATAACTTTTTATTTCTTCGATTTTCAGACTCATTATTAACTAATACTGAATTATTAGCTAATCACATCTTAGCCTCTCCTCCATTATTAATTAACCCAGTTAATTTTAAAAATTGATTAAGGGTAATATAAGGAGTGTTAATTTCGATTTTTTTAATAATCATTTATTAAGTCTCCAAACCTTATAAATGTATACACAACACTTTAAATTATACCAAATTAGTAAAATTAAAACAAAAGCACCACTAAAATATAGTGCTTAAAATAACAAAAAACGCCCTAAATGCTTGTTTTTTGTCTTCCTTAATCATTTTTGATTGAACAGTGCAATTTTGTTAAAATTTGCTAATTTCTCATTCGAGATAAAACCTGAATAAAATTAGGATCGTTTTCATTCATAAAGATCAACGCTTTTTTAATGTTTTGTTCTTCATTATCAGGGATATAAATTAAAATCTCATTGCTATCTGAATTCTTAAGTACTGATGCTAAGAATTGGGGATTTACCTTAACATCAAAACTAGTATTAGTTAGATTTTCGATTTCAATAAATTCATTTAGATCGCCAACTTCATGGCGACTAAACCTTGTCTCTAATTCATTTCCATTAGATTTGATTTGAATCTTAGGATTACTTTCACTACTTACAATACTCAATCCTCTTTCAATAGCATCATTTAAAAGATTCTTCTTAACCTTAATAATATTAGGATAAGTACTATAATCAAACAACCCTTTAAGGTTAGGATAACTATCATCAATCATTCGAGCATGAATTTGAGCATTATTAACTTTAAACACAAGTGTTCTGTTTAAAAAGAAAAATTCAATTTCTTTATTAGGTTTATCATCGATTAATCTTAAAACATCACCAATGTTTTTCATAAAACCAATTGGAATTATAAAATCAAATTGATCTCCATTGTAATTACTTCTAAGTAAAGCTGCTTTTACTTTATCAGTTCCTATTGCTATTAATTTTCCATTTTCACTTTTAGCATCAATATAAATTCCACTAATTGCACTTACTCTTTCATTAACTCCAGGAGTATGAATATGAGTTAAAATCTTGTTTTGAATATCATTAATAATTTGAACATTTAAAGCTACTTTTAAAAAGCCATCTAAATCAAACACAATATTAGGAAAATTATTAAAATCCATTACATTAATTTGGGTTTTAATTTTTTCAGCATCTACTAATAAAACATTATTATCAATCAATTGTAACTCTAAGCTTTGATCTTTAATTTTAGATGTAATCCCTAATAATACTTTTGCAGGAACTAATACTTTTCCTTCTTTAAGAGCTTCAAACCCATCTTCTATTTCAATAAGTCCACTAACTGATGGGTTTGATGATTTAAAAATAATCTTATTACTTTTAACTTCGATTAAAACACAAGTTAAAGTAGGATTAGTATTATTGTTAGCAATCGTAGCACTAAATCTTAAAGCTTCATTTAATTTCTTTGTATTAATAATAATGTTCATAATCTTTACCTAATAAATTTATATCCTTAATTATATAAGGTTAATAAATTAATATCAATCAGCATAATCAATAAATATATTTAATTAATATTTAATTTGATTTATATTTAATAATAAAAATAATTATAATGTGTGCAAATGTGCAAAACTAATCAAAAACCCTTTAAAATAAATAACATAGTTAAATTATTTGTGTGCAAAACTATGCTAGTTAATTGTTTAAAAAAGGAATATATCTTGTGCAAAAGTTTTTAATAGTAGGATTAGGGAATCCCGGGGCTAATTATGCTAAAAACCGACACAATGTTGGTTTTATGGCAATTGATGAATTATTAAGGCAACTAAACCTTAAATTAGATAACACTAAATTTAAGGGTGATTTTACTAAAACAATAATTGATAATAATATAGTTTATATAGCTAAACCGCAAACCTATATGAATCTAAGCGGAGAATTTGTTAGTAAATTTATTAATTTTTTTGATATCCCTAAAACAAACATTATTGTAATTTATGATGATGTTGATACAAATGTAGGTAAAATTAAACTAAGGTTATCTGGTTCATCAGGTGGACAAAACGGAATCAAAAACATTATTAATTTATTAAGTACACAAGACATTAAAAGAGTTCGCATCGGAATAGGAAGAAATACGCAAATTCCACTTGATCAATATGTTTTATCTAATTTTAAAATTGATGAACTAGTAACTATTAAACCATTATTAATTAATGTTGCTTTTGCATGTATTGAGTTTACTAAAGGAGAAAGCTTTGAAAAAATGATGAACAAATATAACTAATTTATTTAGTTCTAAGAAAGTTGTAGCTGCTGTCTCTGGTGGTCCAGATTCAATGGCAATGCTTGATTTATATAAAAAACACATTAAAGTCGTTTGTCATATCAACTATAACAAACGATCTGATAGTTTTAAAGATAGCGAAGTAGTTAAAGCATTTTGTGATAAGCACAACATTGCTTTAGAAATTTTAAATGTAGATCAATCAGTTTATGAAAAGTACGATCAAATCAAAAACTTTCAAGCACAAGCACGAGCAATTAGATATGACTTCTTTAAAGAAATAGCTATTAAATATAATTTAAAAACTTTATATGTTGCACATAATTTAGATGATTGAGTTGAAACAGCTTATATGCAAAAAGCAAGAAGTTCTAAAGCTTTATATTATGGAATTAGAGATACAACCGTTATCAATCAACTAATCATTAAAAGACCAGTTATTAACTATCGTAAATCAACCTTATTAAGACATTGTCAAACAAACAATATCCCTTTTGTTGTTGATGAAACAAATGAAATGGACATTTATGAACGAAATACAGTTCGTAAAACAATAGCTACTTGAAGTTCACAACAATTTGAAGACTTTTATAAACAAATTAAAAAATATAACAAAGCAAACAAATGATTAGATGAGAATGTACAAATTGCTTGAATTGATTTCTTAAAAGCTAAATTTGATTATAGTTATTTCCATCTACAAAGTGATGCGATCCAGTATCATCTTATTTTTAGAATGCTTAATCATTTTGAAATCAAACGAGTTAGTGAAGCCAAAATCAATGCTATTTTAGACTTCTTAAGAAACAAAAATAGTAACTCTAGAAAATATCGAGTTCAAGAAGATTTCTTTATGACTGTTAATGCTAATAATAAAATTATCATTGATCAGTTTAAGAAAAGTGATGATTTCATCGATGATGAAATTCTTTAATTAATCAAATATCTATTTGATATTTTTATAAAATATATAAGCTTGCTTTATAATAATAGATAAAAGTTGTAAGTAACAGTAAGGTTATAAATGGAAACAAAAAACAAATTGTTTGTAAGTCAAGTTGTTAAGAAATTTGATTTAAAAATTGTTGTTAATGAAGACTATACTGATCGAGAAATTCCATCAACAGGAATCATTCGGGTTGGTTTTGAATTAGCTGGTGAAGTTTTATTTAAAGAAATTTGATCAATTGTTTATTTTGGTTCTAAAGAATCAAACTACCTTAACAATTTTTCAAACTCAATTATTTCTAAGAAATTACGAACAATTTTTGAACTTAATCCACCAATGATCTTATTTGGTAAAAACTTTAAACATACTAATATTATGCTTAAAGTTGCTAAGGAATTTAATATTCCTGTTGTTAAAGTTGATTATAGTTTCTTTGAACTTAACTTTACTATTAACTCTTATATTTCTCAAAAACTTTCTAATCAAACAATGCACCATGGGACTTTGGTTGATATCTTTGGAATTGGAGTAATGTTAGTTGGAGAGAGTGGAGTTGGTAAGTCCGAACTTGCAATTGAACTTGTTAAGAAAGGACACATCTTTGTTGGTGATGATGCAATCAATGTTACTAGAATTGGTGGTAATATATATGGAAGTGCAGAAGAATCAACGAAAGATTTTATTGAAGTAAGAGGTCTTGGTATTATTAACTTCTCTCGTTCTTTTGGAATTGAAAGAATGATTGATTCAACAAGAATCGAGATCATAATTGAGTTGATTAAACCACAAAAAGAAGAAAAAATTATTTTTGAACGATTTGGAAAAGATTTAAATTATAAACAGTTTGCTGGTGCTTATGTTGTTCACTATAAGATTCCAGTTATTGAAGGACGAAGTATTGCTGATATTATTGAAACAGCAGTAACTGATTATAAATTAAAGATGTCGGGTTATAATTCAGCACAAGCATTTATTGAACAATTATCAAGGAAAGGAAAATAGGATGGATTTTATTACAACCGTTGGAGCCCAAGGTAGTTTAAATAACTTTGTTCATGCCCATCGTGAAGCCTTTAATATTGGTGGTAACTTCCCTGTTTACTGATATGGAATCATCTTCATGTGTGGTTTTGGGATTGCAGTTTTAGCTTATTGTTTAAGACTTAAGTTCTATTACAAAGTTAGTTGAGAACCAGCTTTTTATTATTTATTTTTATGTGTACCAGTAACAATTTTATGTGCACGGCTATGGTCATTAGCAATTGGAGATGCTCAAAATTTCTTTGATTTTAGATCTGGTGGATTAGCGATTCAAGGTGGGGTAATTGGTGGTGTAATAGCTGCTGCTATTTTCTTCCCACTAATTCTTAAAAAACCAGCTTATCATGTAGCTGATGTTGATGTAGATGGAAATAAAGTGATCCGTCAAGTAAGTATGTGAGTTTATGCGGATGCAATTATTCCAACAATCTTAATTGGTCAAGCTTTAGGTAGATGAGGAAACTTTATTAACGGTGAAATCTTTGGTGCTGAAGCAACTCCTGAATCACTTAATTGATTAAAGAATGCAATGCCTGCAGTTTTTGAAGGGATGAAACACTATTTAACTGATCTACTTCAACCAGGTTCAATTATTGACCCAAACACCCCTTATTTAATTTATCAACCATTATTCTTATATGAATCATTCTTTAACATTATTGTTTTCTTATTCATTTATTTAGTTGTACCATTGATTAAACAAATCAGAATTGGTGTTGTTGCTTCTTCTTATTTTATGTTCTATGGAATTATTCGGTTTGTAACTGAAAGTGCAAGAGCTAGTCAATTTACATTTGCTGGAACTTATGTTATTAACTCATTATTATTAGTCTTTGGTTTATTAGGAATAATCTTGATTCAATTTGTTGTCCCTAGATTTAGAAACCGATTTATTCTTGATTCAATTTTTGCATTTATGCTTCCTAAGAGTTGACGTAAAAAACTAACTGATATTCGTCAACCTAATGAATTCTTATTTTACTGCCACCGTTAGGATTTAAGTGATATGGATCAAAATAAAGTTTATGATATTGTAATCATAGGAGCAGGACCAGCTGGTTTAACAGCTGGTATTTATGCTAAAAGAGCTAATTTAGATGTTGCTGTTATTGAAAAACAATACCCAGGGGGTAAAGTAGCTACAACAGCTACAGTTGAAAACTATCCTGGTTTTGAGCAAATTGATGGTTATCAGCTTGCTTATAATATGTATGATCAATTGGTTAAACTAAATGCTACTTTTATTTTTGATGAAGCAATTGAAATCAAGATTAATAACAATTACAAAGAAGTTGTTTTAAAAAACCAAACTCTAATAGCCAAAACAGTAATTATTGCCACAGGAACAAAAAACAAAAAACTTAATATTCCTAATGAAATTGAGTTCGAACAAAAAGGGATTAGTTATTGTGCTATCTGTGATGGGGTTTTATTTAAAGATCAAGATGTATCTGTAATCGGAGCTGGAAACTCAGCTGTTGAAGAAGCTATCTATTTAGCTGGAATTTGTAATAAAGTTTATTTAATTTCAAATAAACCACATTTTGTTGCTGAAGAATATTCAATTCAACTAATGCAAAAAACTCCAAACATTATTCCTTTAATGAACAAACAAACTCTATCATTCTTTGGTAATGATAGTTTAGAGGGTTTAGAGTACGAAGACAAAGAAACTAAAGTTAAAGAAAAGATCTATGTTAAAGGTAATTTTACTTTTATTGGTCTTTTACCAAGTGGAATCAAATTACCAAACAACTTAGTTTATGATCCTAAAACAGGTTTTATTAATACTGATGAACATATGTCTACTCAAATTGTAGGTATATATGCAGCTGGTGATATTGTTAACAAAAACATTCGTCAAATATCAACAGCAGTTAATGATGGAACAATAGCAGCACTTCATGCAAAAGAATTTATTACAAGAAATAGTTGAGAGCCAACAAAATAACCAACTAACATTTAGTGAGTTTGTAAAAGAAGACTTATACACTAATGATCATTATTCAATTAGTGACTATAAGGTTATTTTGTATTCTTTTTTAAAGAATAATTTAACAATCTCGCTCGGTAATCCAACCAAATGGATTATTAAATCTCAAAATGGATACATTATTGATTTTATTATTAGTGCACTTAGCGCTTTTAATAACATTAATATAGAATATGAATTTATTATTGAACCTGATAAATTAGCTACTAATAAAAATAACTATATTTTAGAAATTTATAATGGTTTAGATAAACTAGAACATTTAATTAAGATCTATGATCAAGTTAACGAACAAAACTTTCAACAAGAAAAGTATTGTTCTAATTTCTTAATAGGGGCAATGTTATCGGGAGGATCAATTGCCCATCCACAAGAAAACTATCATTTAGAGTTAAGATGTGATAGTGTTAACTATGCTTATTTATTAAAAAAAGCTTTAGCTAGGTTTGGTTTAGAATATAAATCAATTCACAGACACAGTAAAGAAATTATTTATTTTAAAAGATCAGAAATGATCTCTGATTTTCTAAAAGCAATTAAAGCTAGTAATTCTTTTTTTATGTTTGAAGAAATAAGAATTGCTAAAGATTTTAGTAATCAGATTCAACGCTTAAATAACTTAGATGTACAAAATATTGATAAGTCTTCAAAAGCTGGTGTTTTAGCTAAACAAATGATAACTAAAATCAAAGCAAAACACCCACTATATCAAAAACAAAACTACTCATTTTTAACATATTGTGAAGTGCGAATTAATAATCCAGAACTATCTTTAGTTGAAATTGCTAACTTAATGGAATCTGATTATAATATCCAAATTACAAAAAGTGGTCTTAATCACATTAACAACAAAATTAAAAAAATGTATCAAGAACTAGAATAAGTCTTTATTTGATTATTTTTGAACCTTTTTAAAAGACTAATTATTCCTTTTAATTTATAATTTAATTAATATGAAAATATTAATTTTAAGGAAATAACATGGACATTATTAAATCTTTATCAAAAAGAAGATCATATTACAATATCAACAAAAATTTAGAAGTATCTAAAGAAACAATTGTTCAAAAAATTAAAGAAGTAACAGAATTAATTCCAGATGCTTTTAATAGTAAAAGCACTCGTGTAATTGTTGCTTTTGATGAAAAGCACGAACAAATTTGAGACGAAATATACAATGCTTATGAAGGCAAAGTAGCTATTGAAAAAATCAATATGTTCAAAGCTGGAGCTGGAACTATCTTATTTTATTATGACAACAATGTAATTAAACAAATGCAAGATGCATTTGGAGCTTATGCTGATAATTTCCCAGTTTGAGCTAATCAAACTAATGGAGCTTTACAAATTGCAATTTGAACAGTATTAAGAGAATTAAACATTGGTGCTTCACTTCAACACTACAATCCAGTAATTGATAAAAGATTACAAAAATTATTAGATTTACCAGAAGACTATGTATTATTAGCTCAAATGCCTTTTGGTGGTATTGAATCAGAATTAGAACCAAAAGAAAAAGATTCTGTTGACCGAGTTAAAGTTGTTCAATAATTTAAATAAATAAGTTTTTATAAAACTAAAGTAATTAATTAGTATTAATTAAAAAAGTAGGTTTTGGTGTTTATAGCACTTCAACCTACATTTTTTAATGTGTTTTTATTGCTGATCTCAAAACAAGCAATCTATTTATGGAAACAAACTTCGATCAAACTATCCTCAGTCATTTCAACTGGTTTTAATAAACCTAAATAATCTAAAAGAGTTGGTGCTACATTAGCTATTGATCCATTAATAATTTCTTTAAATCTAACACTTTTATCAGTAATAATAAATGGTACTTGGTTTAAGCTATGAGTAGTTAATGGTTGGTTTTGATCATCAAGCATTAAATCAGCATTACCATGATCTGCTGTTATAAATAACACTCCATTATTTTCTTTAAAATAATCATAAAGTTTCTTTATTTCATCATCTAAAGATTTAACACTTTGAATCGTTGCTTTTAAATTACCAGTATGTCCAACCATATCTGCATTTGCATAATTAACTACAAAAACATCAAACTGATCATAATGATCAATAATTGTTTGAGTAATTAAATTAGCTGACATACTTGGTTTTAAGTCATAAGTAGCTACTTTAGCTGATGGAACTAAAAATTGTTTTTTAGATGGATAATAAACATAATTTCCCCCATCAAAAAAGAAAGAAACATGAGCATATTTTTCGGTTTCAGCAACTCTTGCTTGCTTAATATTATTAGCTCTTAAAACATCACCTAAACTATTTTTAATTTCTTTTTTATTAACTAATACATTAGAGTTAACTTTTGGGATTTGTGTAATTGTTGTTAGTTCAATTTGATCAATATTAAATGGATTTATATATTGATAATTTTGTTGATTTTTAATTAGATGTGTTAATTGCATTATTCGATCAGCACGATAGTTAACTAATAAGACACAATCATTAGGTTTTAGTGCATATTGATCATTTGATAATAAACTAAAAGGTTTAATAAACTCATCACTAATTTCTTGTTCTTTAAACTCATTAAAAATATCTTTTAGTTGTTTGTTAACTAAATTATTTTCTAATGTAAACATCTCATTAAAAGCTAACTGGGTTCGATCTCATCTTTGATCTCGATCCATTGCATAATAACGACCAGAAATTGATTTTAAATAAACATTATCATGTTGATTAATTAATACTTCTAATTGATCAATATAATTAATGAAATCATATTGATAACTATCTCTACCATCAACTATTAAATGAACAATAATAGTTTTATTAATATCTTTAGCTAATTGATTAATTAAATAGTTGATGTGTTCATAATTACTATGAACTAATCCTTTTGAATACATTCCAACTAAATGGATTCTATTACTATTTATTGACTTAAGTTTAGTTATTAATTCATTATTTTGTATTGATTCATTAATTAACTGGTTTGGACTAGTTAATAATCTTCCTGATCCGATTAAAAGGTGACCAGTTTCACTGTTTCCAAACTGGTTATCAGCTAATCCAACATGCTTTCCTGAAGCATGAAGAAATATAGTTGTATAATCTTTCATTAGTTGATTGATACAACTTGGATTAGCTAAATAAATAGCATCAGTACTATCTTTTTTACCTATTCCATAACCATCTAAAATGACTAAAGCTACTTTCTTTTTTAGATTCATTATTGTTGATCATCCTTATCTTTTAAATTGGTCATTATTTTTATCATTTGATTTAAATTATTAACATCTAATGAAGCATTACCAACTAAAACACCGTCAATACATTTAATAGATAATATATCTTCTAGATTAGATACATTAACAGACCCCCCATATAAAACAGGAATGTTTAAATTTGTACAATTATATAAATAAGTTTTAATAACTTGAGTAACTTTATTAATGTGTTCTAAACTAGCTGCTTCTTTACCAATAGCAAAAATTGGTTCATAAGCAACAATTAAGTTTTTAAGATTCTTATAATTAACAACATTAACTAATTGATCAATAATAAAAGAAATTGATTTTTTTTCTTCATAAACAAAATCATCTTCGCCAATACATAAAACAACATTTAAATTATTAGCTAAAGCTGTTTTTGTTTTGTGGTCTACAAGAGCTTGGGGTTGATAGAATCGAAGTTCTGAATGACCTATTAAGGTTGAATTGATACCAATATCAAGTATTTGACTATAACTAATTTGACCAGTGTAAGCCCCGCTTCGTTCTGAAAAAACATCCTGAGCCATTAGCTCAACTTGTTTTTGTTTAGCTTGATCATTGAATCGATCTAAATATAAATCACCAATAGCTAATTTTATTGTTAACTTATCAGCATCAAATTGATCTATTTGATAAAAGTATTGATTTAACATTTGCTGGTTAGCATTCATTTTAAAATTAGCTAATAAATATTTCATGATTTCATTTCCTTTAATATTAATATTTTAATTTTACAATAAAGCTTTAAATCCTTAAACTAGATTAATGCTAATAATGTAGAATTAGAATTATTGATTATTAAAGTCTTAAAAATTAAGTTAATATAGAAATTATGAAAATAAAAATTATTTCAGTTGGAAAGATCAAAAACAAACATTTAAATTGTGTTATTAATGATTATATACAACGAATTAACAAGTTTACTAAAGTTAGTTGTATAGAAGTTGATGATGAACCTGAAAGTGCTCAATTAAGTGTTGAAAACATTAACCAAATAAAAGCTAAAGAAGCTAGTAGAATCATCAAATATATTGAACCAAAGGATTATGTTGTTGCACTAGTTATTGAAGGAAAAATGATAAATAGTGTTCAATTAAGTGAAATGATTACTAAATTACAAAATCAAGCAATTAGTTCAATTGCTTTTGTAATTGGCGGATCTAATGGGTTATGTCAAAGTGTTTATCAACGAGCTAATTTTTTATTATCTTTCTCACCAATGACGTTTGCTCACAATATAGCTAAATTATTATTGAGTGAACAAATTTATAGAGCCTTTAGTATTATCAACAATACTAAATATCATAAGTAAAAATATTATTAATTATTTAAGGTGTATTTTCTGTTTTTATTAGCACCAATTGGTGCTAATAAATTTTCTTCAACCAGTTCTGATAACATGAAACGGACTCTAGAATGCTTAAGGTTTAGAATGGTTTCGATTTCTTTTGAAACAAATTCTTTATTTTTCTTAGCAAAATCTAAAATAATATCTTTTTGTCTATCTTTTAAATATAGTGGTTTATCGCCATTCTTTTGATTTATCGCCGCTTTTTTAGTATTATCAGTATCACTTATCGCCGTTAATTTATCACCACTAATTTATTATTTTTAGGAGTTTTATCGCCACTTTCACTATTTATAGATGTTAATTTATCGCCACTCTTCTGATTTATCGCCGTTATTTTATTGCTTTTATCAGTTTTATCGCCACTCTTCTGATTTATCGCCGTTAATTTATCGCCGTTCTTCTGATTTATTGCCACTAATTTATTATTTTTAGGAGTTTTATCGCCACTCTTCTGATTTATCGCCGTTCTTCTGATTTATCGCCGCTGTTTTATCGCCAATATCATCATTTATCGCCATTCTTTTGGTATTATCAGCATCATTTATCGCCACTCTTTTATTATTTTCATAATTAAGATTTTTTAATATTATATAGAATGAACTATCACTAGATTTAAACTCAGGCTCTAATTCATTTCTATAATTTATTTGAGCAACATAACTATCTAATATTTTCTTTAGACCACTACCTCTTCTTTCCATTAAATTCATACGATTAAAAACATCGGCAATGATAGGGTTTCTTCTTTTTGATGCAACATCATATACATTTGTATTTTGAATGATACTACCATCAACCATCCCGCCAGGTGAATAAATTTCTAAACGGTCATCATACATATCAATATGAATTTCTGAACCAATTTCACTATAATCTCGGTGAATCAAAGCGTTTGTTAATGCTTCTCTTACTGCTAATTCAGGGTAGTCTGGATACTCAATTCTTTGATGGTTAGCTTTTCTTCACATTTTAACTGAATTACTGTTGATAAAGTCTTCGCCTTTTTCAAGCAAATATAATAAATTTCCTTGATATTCTTTATCATCATATGCTTCTAATTTATTGTTTAATTTATTCAATCCTTTTCAACGAGTTGCAAAAATTCTAGATTGATAAACTAATTGCCCATCTGCAAATAATGCTCCAGCATTAGTAAGATTATTATTTTTATCAACTAATAAAAATGAAGTAAAATCAACCTCTTCTAATTCTTTTCTTGTTTTTTGATAATAAACAGTTTTTAAAAGTCCAAAAGAAACATCATTAAAATTTATGTTTGTAGATAAATTATCAAAGGTTTTATTTAAACCTTTTAATATAAGAGCTTTATATTGGCTATTGGTTGCAACAACGCTTTCATTTCCTTTTCGTACATAAACTATTTTGTTTTTTGAATCACTAAAATAATAAGGAGTTTCATTTCCTGAATAAACAGTTAGGACAATAAATTCTTTACTTGATTCAGAGTGAATTGTTAATTCACATAATGGTAAAGGTTCTAATTTGGTTTTGATAAATTCACTAATAGATTCTGCATCTTTTTTGGCATTAGTTAAGCCAACACATTTATCATTGTCATTGATACCAAAAATAATTTTCCCACCTCTAGTATTAGAAAAAGCAACCACTGTTTTTAATCAATCTAGATTATCTTTTTCTAGTTTCAATAGTTTTTCATGGTTTGTTGATTTATTTAAATATTCAATCAAATTCATTTTTAGATCCTTTTAGAAATAGTTAAGAACAAATAGGAATTAATAATATTTTAGCAACATAAAATCAATAGCAGATTAACAAAACGGTGTTGCTATTTTCTTTACTTTTTAAAGTTAACCACAACAAGTAAAGAAATCAGATTTAGTTAAAAAACAACCCATTACTTTTTTATACTTAAGTGGGAAACAACTCCTAAACCCACCTTATTCCAACCCATCACAAACAAACAAAAAGCTAGAAGAAATTTCTCTTCTAGCTTTGCCTTTTCTTATGTTCTTTTATAAAATGATAATGATCAATTCATTGAGCTTCAGACATATTATTATCCTTAGCTTTCTTTAAGTTATATATCTTAAAGATCAATATAATTCCATTTAAAAATAAATTAATACCATGGCATATTAATAATGGTAAACTGGATGCATAAAGTGCTATTCCATAATCTTCTAATAAAACATATCTAACTATTAATAAAACAGCTGATAAAGAAAATAAGAAACGAGCACAGAACACCAAACTAAACATTGATGTACTTAATGATGTAGTGTTACGAGTTTTAATTGTATAAATTGTTTGTGGTAAAAAAGCAGCAAGTAATAATACACTTGATACTAAACCAAAACTAATAATGATAATTAGATTAGTGTTGTTAGTATTAGTTTGATTAATTGTTTCATTAAACAAAGAAGAGATAATATTTAAATTATTGTTCATATTTTTTATTTATTACCTTCATTTTGTTTAGTTTGTTGATTTAGAAATGGGGCAACCATTTGTTCATAATAAGCTTTTTCACTTAATTGGTGTTTCTTTGCTTTATTGTAATTAATAATTTTATAAACTAGCATTACTACACTTAATAATGAAGCGATGAAATTAGAAATCATAATTGCTAAACCGTTTTGGATACCAACAATAATAGTTGGTGATAAACCAATTTGTAAAGCTCCATAAACACCAAATAAAAAACAAGCAACACTTACTAAAATTAAAAAACTGAAAGACAAGCCATCAGTTCTTTTTGATTGAAATACTTTATAGGTTTGAAAACTATAAGCTACAGTTAAGCAAATACATCCAACAACACCAACTACTGTAATAATATAGGACAATTCTGTTAGCATAAACACCTACTTTTAAATTTATAAAGGTTTTTTAGAGATTAAACTTCAAGAACGAGGATAAGCTAGATCAGTTACTTTTTGTTTTTGATATATCACAACTTTATGTGTATGATTTGTTACTTTGTATTCTAATAAATTAACTTGTTCTAATCCAAGAATATTAATAGTATTAGTAGCTATTTGTTGTTCACTTTCTAAATTTAATCCTTTAGGTTGAACTAAATAACCACCAACTTTAACAAAAGGGCTTGAGATTTCTAAAATTTTATATAAACTAGCAACAGCACGTGAAGTAGCTATATCAAAACTTTCTCGCATCTTTGAACTTAACTCTTCAGCTCTCATATTCCATACTTCTATGTCTGATAAATTAAGAGCATTGATTACAATGTTTAAGAATGAACACTTTTTAGAATTTGCTTCTAATAAAACAACTTTTAAAGATGGAAAAACAATCTTTAAAAGAATTCCAGGAATCCCAGATCCAGTTCCAATATCAATTAAAGATAATTGTTGATTTTTTCAATTAAGATCTTTATAAGGAATTAATGAATCTAAAATAAATTGTTCATAAATTAAACTATCATCATCTAATCTTGTTAAGTTAAATTGTTGATTATATTCTTGAACTAAATTCTTATATTGTTCAATTAAATTGATCATATTTTCATCAACAAAAGAAAAGTGTTTTTTAAGTTCAATAACAAAATTAGTTTTGTTCATTCTTAATTCTTTCTATATAGTATTTAATCATTACAATATCAGTTAAATTAACTCCACTGATTCGACTTGCTTGATCTAAATCTAATGGTTTAATTTTATTTAGTTTTTCTCTTGTTTCATATGATATGTTAGGGATAGTATGATAATCTTCTATATCAACTAAACTAATCTTATTTAGTTTCTTTAGTTGTTTTAGATTTTCTTCTTGGTTTTTTATATATCCTTCAAATTTAACTTGAATTTGAATCTTACTAATTAGTTGATCGTCTAAAGTTAATGGAATTGGATAAAAAGGAAGTAAATCATTTAATTTTATTTCTGGTCGTTTTAGATAATCAATTAAATAAGTATTAGTTTTAGATGTAGTAAATTTAAGTTGATCTACTTGACCAACTGTTGTGGTTTTTAATCATTCTAAAACTTGGTTGATGATTTGTTTTTTGTTTAAATAATCATCATATACTTCTTGTTTAACTAAACCAATTTCATAACCTATTTTAATTAATCGATCATCAGCATTATCATTTCTTAAGCTTAATCTATGTTCTGCTCTACTTGTTAATAATCGATATGGTTCATTAACACCTTTAGTTACTATATCATCAATCATGACTCCAATATAAGCTTCATCACGACCTAAAACAACAGGAGCTTTATTATGGATTTTTTGGTGAGCATTAATAGCAGCCATTAATCCTTGAGCTGCAGCTTCCTCATAACCTGAAGTTCCATTAATTTGACCAGCAAAAAATAAATTATTAATTAGTTTAGCTTCAAGGGTTGGATAAAGTTGTGTTGGGTCAATTGCATCATATTCAATAGCATAAGCATATTTTAAAATTTTGGAATTTTCTAAACCTGGTAAAGTTCTTATCATTTTTTCTTGGACTTCAACTGGCATTGAAGTACTAAAACCACCTAAATAAATTGAATCTAAATTATAAGATTCTGGTTCAACAAAGATTTGATGTCTTTCTTTTTCAGCAAACTTAACAATTTTATCTTCAATAGAAGGACAATATCTTGGTCCAATACTTTTAATAGAACCACCATACATAGCTGATTCATTTAGATTATTAGCAATGATTTGATGTGTATCTGGTTGAGTATGAATAATATAACAAGGTAATTGATCTTCAAAAGGTTTATAAGTTGGTTGATAGTGAGAAAATGCAATATTTTCATTTGTGCCAGGTTCATAAGCCATAACAGAATAATCAATACTATCTTTATGGATTCTAGGAGGTGTACCTGTTTTTAATCTAATTAAACTAAAACCAAGCTTAATTAGATCTTTAGATAAGAATTTAGCATTTTTATTACCATCTGCTCCCTCATCTACTTGTACTTTTCCACGATGTGTAATTGATTGAAGATAAGTACCTGCAGTAATAATAACTACTTTTGCATATAAACAAGTATTATCAGCCAATTTAATTCCTTTAATAGTTTTATCTTCAACTATTAATTCAACTACTTCACCAATTACTAGACTTAAATTAGGTTGTTGTTTGATTTGTGTTTTAAATCATTCTTGGTAAGCTAATTTATCAATTTGAGCTCTAATTGCTCAAACCCCTGGACCTTTTGATGAGTTAAGAATTTTCATTTGCATTGTTGTAGCATCAGCTGCTTTTCCCTGAATCCCACCTAATGCATCAATTTCTCTTGTTACTATTCCTTTAGCAGGACCACCAATTGATGGATTACAAGGCATTAATCCAATCCCTTTTTCATCTAGGGTTACTAAACAAGTGTTGTTGTTTAAATTAGAAGCAGCAAAAGCGGCTTCTAAACCAGCATGACCAGCCCCAATGACTATTACATCATATCTCTTTTCCAAGATAAACACCAACCTAACTATAAATATTAATTATATCAATATTAAGATAAACAAGCAAAAACAAAAGAGACATTATTTTATTAATAATAAGATTTTTAAAGTACTGATTTAAGGTTTATTTAAAAGAGCATGAAATAAGATAAAAATTTAAATCTAATATAAATAAACAAAGGGTTTATATCTCTGTTTATTTTGTTATAAAAATATGTTTTTTTAAATTCTCATTTATTTAAAGATGTATAATAAAAAGTATGACTCCGTATTTTCTGAAAAATTTAATTAATTTCACGACTTTACATAATTATATATATATATATATATATATATATAAGGTTATGTAATTTTTATAAACCCTTAATTCTTGAAAAAACAAAAAGATACCTTAACAAAAGTTAAGGATTTTTGTCTTGTAAACAAACAAGATAAAAAGATCAATATTTTAGAAACTTTTTCAGGAATTGGTGCTCAACATAAAGCAATTAAGAAACTTAATAAGAAAGGGTTAGTGTTTGAAATTGTTGCAACAGCTGATTGAGATGCAAGAGCTAATATTTCTTATGCAGCAATTCATCATGATTTAAATAAAAATTATAAAAAAGTATTATTAGCTAATAACTTAAACACAAGTGATGATATTAACCAGTTTTTAGATAAATATACTATTTCATTAGATTCAAAGAAACCATCTAAATTAAAAGGGAAAGATGATCAATTTAAAGAATATTTAGCATCTTCAATTCTATTATCTAACAATCAAGTTGATATAACTAAATTAGATGCAAAAATAATAAAAGATTTAAACATTGATTTAATTACTTACTCTTTCCCTTGTCAAGGTTTATCAATTGCTAACATGGGTAGAGCTAAAGGAATCAATAATGATAAATCAACTTCTAGTTTAATATGAGAAATATATCGAATCCTTAATGAGTCTGAAATTAAACCTAAATACTTAATAATGGAAAATGTAAAAAACTTGTTAAGTGCTAAGTTTAAACCAGAATATGAAAAATGATTAAAAGTATTAGACAACTTTGGTTATAAAACATTTACTACAACGATTAATGGTATTAATGTTGGTTCAATCCAAAAACGGGAAAGAGTATTTGCTCTTAGTGTTAAAAAAGAAATAAGTACACCATTTGATGATGATTTATCATTCACTTTATATATTGATCAATTAACAAATTCTAAGAAATTAGATCATAATGGTCTTAAAAAACAATTCAATAAAGTTTTTGATTTTAGTTCTGATAATAAAGAAAACATCGATGCTTTAATCAATGACACTCCATCAAGAAGAAGACTTCTTGATTCAGAAAAAATCATTAACAAGAGTTCTAATTTTATTATTAATACAGTAACTACAAAACAAGATAGAATACCTTGTACTGGTATCATCGAATTTGAAAACAATCAATCTAGTAAACTTAATTATAGATTTATAACACCCCGTGAAGCTTATAAATTAATGGGTTTTAGTGATAAGGATTTTGATAAATTAACTCCTTTATATAATAACCACATACTAACAAAAGAATCTTTATACAGACAAGCTGGTAACTCAATTGTAGTAGAAGCAATAGAGTGTTTATTTGAAGTAATCTTAAAGATTGAAGAAGGGAATGTATCTAATGAATAAAACTATTGAGTACTGAGAAAATATCATTAAAGATTTCTTTAAAGATTGAACAATAGGAACTAATGTTCATAGTTATATTGACAGAAGTGTTATAAATTGGTTTGATCAAATCGATTTTGATCAAATTGATTATGATCTAATCATTGAATGAGAAACTAATGAAGACAATAATACCAAGTTATTTTTTAAAGAAAAAGAAGACATTGAGTTTTATTCTGAAGGAGAGAAGAAAAACAACAAGGATGGTTGGTATAGTGAATCAACTTATCGACAACTATTAGATATCTTAAAAGCTTTTTCAATTGTTATATACAAAAACAACAAGAATGTTGTTAATAAGAAATTTATAGATTTTTTAAAAAAGCATCCTTTAAAAGATTTTAATGAAGATAAGAAAAAAATCATTAAGGAATTTATTATTGATAATTTTAGTAACCATATTAAAAAATATATTCTTTTTCCTATTTCTAGTGAAAATAGGGATGATAGGAATAGAAGTGTTTACAACTTTTGATGAACATTAATAATGACAATTAATGATAAATTTATGGACTTAAAGATCAATGATATCTTTACAACGATCCAATCACCAGAAGAAAAAACAATGGAATTTTACACTAAGTTTATTAATGAATACTTGTGTGATGAAAAAGCATTAAATCACAAAGTTTATGATTCTATGAAAAATTTCATTAATAAACAAATAAAAGAAATAACAAACATAGACCTTTTATGAGAATCTGAAATAGCAATTGGTGTTAATGGTTTTAATAAAGAACATTTAGAAAAAAATGAAAAGAATGTAATGGATCAAGAAATTGATAAAAGTGATAATAATTCTGATGAGGATTTCCCATTAATAAACTCATCTTTATATGATTTTCTTACATCAAAACATGCAGTATATGAATTACCTTTATATCAAAGAACTTATTCATGAGATGCAAATATTATTATTGGATTATTTGATACATTATTTAATGATTTTAAAGATGAAGAAGTTAAATTTTCATTACTAAATAACATTATTATTAGTAGTAGTGTAAATAGAAAAATATACATCCTTGATGGTCAACAAAGAATAACATCTTTAATAATAATATTGTGTGCTTTAATTAAATATTATTACAAACTAGATCCAAACCAACAAGAAGAAAAATCTAATAATAAACTAAATGAATTAATAGCAAAACCAATAAAACAAATTATTAAACTACTTAACGAATTTGCTAAAAATGATAAAAATTATAACTATCTTTTAAAGATTATAACAACAGAAAATTATTTAAAAGACAAATTAGGCAATGAAATTAAAGCAAGTCGTTTTTATAAAAATTGAAGAGAAATTGTTAGTCTAGTTCCTGAAAAAATACAAAAAGATAAAGACCTTTTAATTGATTTTATTTCTTATGTTTTAAACAAAACAAGACTTGTTGTATCCTATTTATTAAAATTAGATCGGAAAAGATGTACTAAAATATTTTGTAATTTAAATAGGTACAGCAAGAAGCTTGGTGCACTTGATTTATTTAGAACAAAAATAAGTGAATTAGATCAATTAGTTGATATTTACAATAACTCTATAAATTTATATTTTAGAAATTCTTATAATTCAACAAAAGATGAAGATTTAGACTTAATTCAAAACTTTTTAAATTCAGCATTAGTTAAATATAAATTATTTAATGCTATTGTTAATATCGATCGTGACTATAGTGATAGAATCATCAACTCATTAGAGAAATTTGAAATACTTCTAAAAGAGTATGAAAAAAATAATGATGATCCTGATTATTTAAATTTGCTTTGAAACGATATTCTTGAATTTAACTATTGTTCATATGGATCTAGTGATGAATTAATTCAAATTCTAGATAAAAACAAAATTGATGCATTAGCAAAATTAAAAAATAATACCTATGAGTTTATAGCCAAAAATAAGAAAACAAAATATATTAATTTTCAAATTTATCACCTATCTCATGGTGGTAGAAAATCAATCTTTGCAATGTTAGTTTGAACTTTAGCTGAACACTTTAGGATTTTTAGTTTAGAAAAGCCAGACAACAATCACGAATCATTTAGTAAGTATTTAGTTCAAATTGAAAAATTTGTTGTTCTTTGAAGAATCAAATTTAGGGGACAATCATTACCTAAAATAATTACTAAAATTTGTGAAGAAATAGTAAATAAAGATAATAAATTAATTCAACCTTCTGTTTTATATCAAAAATTAGAAGATATTATTACAGAACTAAAAGAACCATCAAAAGAAACTAAGATTAGTGAACTTTATGTTTATTTACTAAATGAACTTAATTCAGAAAAAACTAAAGAAAATAAAACTCAAAACAAAAACATAAACGAAATTTGTAAGATCATTTTAGGAAGATTAGCTTATGGTGTTGGTCAAACTGGGTTTGACACACCACAATATTTCAAAGGTTATAATAGTGATGATGAGACAGTAGGTATATTTGATTTTATTCCATATACATATGATCATAATCTAGCTCAAAAATTAAAGGATCAAGATTTAGAATATTTTTATAAACAAAATATTCAAGACTTTGAAATTCAGAATGTAATTCATAAAATTGGTAATGGTTCTTTAATAACTCGAAAAGACAACAGTTCAAAAGGTAATAGAACCGATACATCTAAAGGTGATCCTGATAAAAGTAATATTACTAATAAAGGTAAAGATACTAAGTATAAGATGTTTAATTTTGAACCATTTGATGAATCAGTAAAAATAGGACAAATTGGCAGACTAAATAAACTAGAATTCCATAAAACAAAAACTATCTCATTACCTTATGTAATTCAAACCCCGACCCCTGATGAAAACAAAAAAGAAAATCAACATATTTGAGATATCAAGAACATAAACAGAGAGCAATTTGATAAAAACAAAAAGTACATTGAAGAACGTTCAAAAACGATTATTCAATCTTACATTTCAATGCTTTTCTATGATTGAATTGATGAAGATGAAAAATAATTATTAGATAATTAACCACTAAAAAAGCAAAAGAAAAATCTCCCAGCAAAGGAGATTTTTTCTTGTATTTATTGATTAATTACAACTCTTGGTGTAATTTCATTTGAAGCATTTTACGTTCTTTTTTAAGCTCATTAATTTGATAGATATATTCTTGTTTTTCTTCTAGATCAGCAGTTAATTGCAACTGTTGCATCGCTTCATTTAAATTAGCTTGGTTTTGTGCAAAAGTTAATCCTTTATAATCATATTCTTTTTTAACTTGGTGATATCTAACTCATTTATAAGTTTCAAAACCAATAATTGGTAATAAGAATAATAAGTAAGGAAGAATGTTTAATCAATTATATGCTCCCATTACATAAGGACTCATATTAAAGACTGTATTTAATCCTGGTGTATAAGTAATTAAAGCAATCATTGAACATGATATTAATAAAGAAATAACAACATATTTATTATCTTTTCATTTATCAATGAATATTGTATGGTTACTTCTTAATGAAACAGCATTAAATGATAAACATAAACCCATAAACATAAATGTTAATGCTGAACCAGATCGAGCTACTTCTTTAATGAATTCAATTTGGATATTTAGTGTATTTAATACAAAGTTATCTGGATTTAATGAATTTAGTTCAGCTTGGTATTGAGCTTCAATTAAGTTTAAGCTTAAGAATGATTCACGCATTTGATAGAAATCAAAATTAAAGTGAGAACCAGCACCTAGATAGAATAGTAATATTGACATCATTCCAATAAAGAAACCACATATAACAATAGTTAATCACATTTTCTTATCAACAATCGGAGCAGATTTCTTTAATGGAGCATAACGCATTAAATTACCTTCACTAAAGTTTAAACCTAATGCAATCCCTGGGAATGTTTCTGAAATAACATTAATTCATAAAATTTGTAAAGAAGACATTGGATTAATTCTAAGAATTAAAATTCCTAAGAATAATGAAATTAAACCAGATAAGTTAGTAATTAAAAGTAACATAATTACTCGCTTAATGTTAGCCATAATTGATCGACCCATTTTTACTGAGTTAACAATTGTAGCAAAGTTATCATCTGTTAGGATCATATCACTTGATGCTTTAGATACATCAGTTCCTGTGATCCCCATAGCACATCCTAAATCTGCAGCTTTTAGTGCTGGAGCATCGTTTACTCCATCCCCTGTCATACTTACAATCTTATCGTGTGATTGTCAAGCTTTAACAATTCGGATTTTATCAGAAGGACTAACCCGAGCATAAACACTATATCTTTCGATATTATCAGCTAATTGTTCATCACTCATGCTAGCTAATTCAGTTCCTGATAATACTTCTTGACCTTCATTTAAAATACCAAGTTGCATTGCGATTGCACTTGCAGTATTAATATGATCCCCTGTGATCATAACTGGACGAATTCCAGCTTTTTTAGCAATAGCAACAGCTTCCATTGCTTCTTCACGTGGTGGATCGATCATTCCTAACAGTCCAACAAAAATTAAATCTTTTTCTAAATTTTCTGAACTTGTATCAGTTGGAATTTCATCTAACTCTTTATAAGCAACACCTAGAACACGTAAAGCATCATTACCCATTTGATCATTAGCTTCTAATACTTCTTTAGATAATGGTGTAGTTAATCTACTATCAAGTGAATCAATTGCTCCTTTTGTTACTAACATAAACTTATCAGCTTTTTTAACAATAACACTCATTAGTTTACGGTCTGAATCAAAAGGCAATTCAAACACTCGTTCATATTCATCATCTAAATCTGATTTTAGAACATTTAGTTTATAAGCAGCTTCTACAATACTTGTTTCTGTTGGATCACCAACAAAATTGATTTGATCATCTTCATCATAACTTATTGATGCGTTATTAACTACTGTTCCCAGTTTAATTAAATTTAAGATACTACTTTGATCAACAATGTTACTTAATCCAGACTCGTGTGTATAAACAGATACTACAGTCATCTTGTTTTGAGTTAAAGTTCCTGTTTTATCTGAACAAATTACATTAGCACTACCTAAGGTTTCAACAGCAGGTAAACGTTTAATAAGAGCATTTTGTTTGCTCATTCGTTTAACTCCAAATGAAAGAATAATTGTTACAATAGCAATTAATCCTTCTGGAATAGCAGCAATCGATAATGAGATAGCAATAACAATTCCTGGGTGTCATGCTTTTTCTCAATTACCCCCACCAATTAAGTAGATGTACATAATAAACACAGCAATACATAATACCGCTCCAAAAATACCAATGATTTTTGATAAACGGTTAATTTTTTGTTGTAATGGTGTTAATGGTGTTTTTTGATCATTAATTAATTTAGCAATCTTACCAATTTCAGATTGCATTCCAACATTAGTTACAATTGCTTTTGCTGTTCCTGATGTAATTGTACATCCACTAAAAACACAGTTAGTTCGATCACCAAGTGGTGCATCGGCTGGAACAATTGCATTAGCATTTTTACTTACAGGAAGTGATTCACCAGTTAATGGTGCTTCATCACTTTCTAAAGAACTAGAGTTAATTAAAATTCCATCAGCTGCAATTGCATCTCCAGCTTCAAGAACTAATAAATCACCAACAACAACATCTTTTGTATCAATGATTTCTATTTGCCCATCTCTAATTACTTTAGCATTAGGAGAAGTTAATTTTAATAATGCTTCGGTATCTTTTTCAGCCTTGGTTTCCTGGACGACTCCAAAAATGGCATTAATTAATAAAATAGCAAAAATAACAGCTACTTCTACATATTGAACAATTTGTTCAATCTTATCGTGTGATGGTTTAACAATTGCAAGAATTAAAGTTAATAATCCTGCAAATACTAACAACATCACCATAAAATCTAAAAACTGTTTAAAGAATTTAACAATAATGCTTGTGTTCTTTTTCTTTTTTACTTCGTTGATACCGTACAAGTTACGGTTATTAAGCACTTGTTCATTACTTAAACCGTTTTGTTGATCTGTTAATTTAATGTCATACTCGACAACGGAATCAACTAGACTATCGTTTGTCTTTTCCATATATCCTCCAATTGTATTAATATTTTATATTATTTACACCTATTTATTTAACTTAGTTATTTACCTAGATTTATATTTATATCTAGTAGGGATAATAAATAACACTATTGGAGATATTAAGCTTATCTTTATTTTTAGTTCATCTTTAGTCAATAGTTTTATATAATTTAATGATAGACAATAAGTCAATAACGAGGATTTTATGAGTTTAAAAGAAGTTTTTAGTGTTTTATATCAAGCAGCTACTGATACTACTACACAAGCCACTGTTGAACAATTAAAGGGTGAATTGTATGCAATGACAGTTGGATTAAGTGTGGGAATTGTTTTATTTTTAATTGCAGGACTAATTATTGGTTTCTTAATTGCTATTAAGATTTACAAACGAAATTTACAAAAGAATCCACCAATCACAAAAGATATGATTCGAGATCTTTATGCTCAAACAGGACGTAAATTACCTGAACGTCGAATTAATGAAATTTACAATAACGCTATTAAACCTGCAAAAGATAAATAATGGCTAAATTTATTAAATCAGCACAATATCTAGATCAATATCCAAACGATAAGCAAACAGAAGTTTGTTTTATTGGTCGTTCAAATGTTGGAAAATCTAGTTTAATTAATGCTTTAGCAAACCAAAAGATTGCAAGAACATCAAATACACCAGGGCGAACGCAATTGGTGAATTTTTTTGATTTTGATAGTTTTCGTTTGGTTGATTTACCAGGGTATGGATTTGCTAGAGTTAGTAAAAGTAAGCACCAAGATTTAGCAATGATTATTGATAATTATTTATCTTATCGAACTAATTTATGTGGTGTCTTTCAACTTTGTGATATTAACGTCATCACAAACGATGATGTGGAGATGTCTCGTTATTTTGAAAACCAAAATTATGCTCATTTTGTAGTTTTAAATAAAGCTGATAAAGTAGCTAAATCTCATTATGATAACAATAAGCACAAGATTGCTAAATTTTTAAATATTAGTGTTGATCGTTTACTTTATTGTAGTGCTAATAAAATGACAAATATTGATCAAATATTTTCAATCATTAAAAAAGTTGTTTTAGAACATAAACAAAATATCAAATTAGAAAAAGAAGCTAATAAGGAAGAGATAAGCAATGAGTAAACGTCAACTTTTAAAAAAATATGATCACCAACTTGTTGCAGCAAACAAGTTTGATTTTTGAAACCAACAACAATTATTTAAAGCTGATTTAAACTCTAATAAACCACCATTTGCAGTTGTTCTTCCTCCACCAAATGTAACAGGACATTTACATATTGGTCACGCTTATGGATTTACTTTACCCGATATTATTGTTCGATATAAAAAACTTCAAGGTTATGATGCTTTTATTATTCCAGGAACTGATCATGCTGGAATCGCAACACAAACTAAATATGAAAAGATCTTAAAAGAAAACGAAAAAACTAATCGTTTTGAATTAGGAAGAGAAGCTTTTTTAAAGAAGTTAGTTGATTGAAAAGATGAACAAGCTGAATACATTAAAAAACAATGATCAGCTCTTGTTTTATCACTTGATTATTCAAACTATATGTTTACATTAGATAGTTATGTAGTTGATCAAGTTAAAAAGATCTTTGTTCAAATGTATAAGGACAATATTATTTATCGAGCTAAAAAGCTTGTTAATTGAGATGTTGAACTTAAAACAGCAATTAGTAATATTGAAGTAATTCATAAAGAAATAAACCAAACACTTTATTACATTAAATATGAAACAGAGGATCATAAAGATAGTGTAATAGTAGCAACATCAAGACCTGAAACAATGTATGGGGACAAACATTTAGTAATGAACCCAAACGATGAGCGATATACTCATTTATTTAACAAAACATTTATTAACCCATTAAATAAAGTTAATATGTCAGTTATTTTAGATGATTATATTGATGTTGAGTTTGGTACTGGAGTTATGAAATGTACTCCTGCTCATGATTTTAATGACTATGAATTAGCTAAAAAGCACAATTTAGAATTAATTAATATTATGAATGATGATGGTACACTAAACGAAATGTGTGCTGAACACAAAGGATTAGATCGTTTAGTTGCTAGAGAATTAATAGTAGAAAAACTTAAAGCAAATGGTAGCTTAATTAAAACTGAAAACTACACTACATCAATTGGTTTTAGTGAAAGAACTAATAGTATAGTTGAACCTTATTTATCTTGACAATGATTCATTAAAATGGATCCATTAGTTAAAAAAACAATAAAACAACAATTAGATGAAAATTTAAAGGTTGATTTTTATCCAAACCGATTTAATAAAACATTAATGACTTGGTTAGAATCAACAGAAGATTGATGTATTTCTCGTCAACTATGATGAGGACACCAAATTCCAGTTTACTATCACAAACAAACTAATGATGTTTATTGTGACATCAACCCACCAGCTGATTTAGAAAACTGAACACAAGACGAAGATGTTTTAGATACTTGATTCTCTAGTGGAATCTGACCAATCTTCACTACTAAATACGAACAAAATGATGCTTTTTTTAAAAAATATTATCCAACAGCACTAATGGTAACTGGCGTTGATATTTTATTCTTCTGAGTATCAAGAATGATGAACTTTGCTCAATATCTAACTAAACAAAAACCATTTAATGATGTTTTAATCCATGGTTTAATTCGTGATAGTTTAGGTCGAAAAATGTCTAAATCATTAAATAATGGAATCGATCCATTTGATGTTATTGATCAATATGGAGTAGATGCAATGCGACTATTCTTTGCTTCATCAACAACAATTGGTGAAGATCTCAACTTTAGTGATGAAAAACTAAGTGCTAATTGAAACTACTTAAATAAGATTTGAAACATTGGTCGATATATTAATGATTTAGAATTTAATAATTACAAACTAGATCTAACTAAACTTGATCAATTAAATTTAGTTAATCAATGAATCTTAGCTAAGTTATCAACACTAATAGTTGAAATCAAAAAGAATATGGATAAATACAACTTAGTAGTAGCTTCTAAAGATCTTTATGATTTCATCTGAAACACATTTGCTTCTGATTATTTAGAATATACAAAAGTTTTATTAAAAGAAGAAAAGATAGTAGATGAAACAAAAGCTGTTTTAAGATATGTTTTTAATCAAATCTTAATTATGTTACATCCTTTTGCTCCTTGTATTAGTGAAGACTTATATTCAAGTATTAATGACACTAATCAATCAATTCTTTTAGAAACATATCCTAATTTAGAATTTAATATTGATACTAAATTAATTGATGAATTACAGGAAGTAATTCTATCAATAAGAAAATGAAGATTAGAAAATGATATTACTAATAAAGAGATAATTAGTTTTGATTGAATCAGTTCAGTTGATTATTCTAAAGATCGTTTTGTAATCACTAAGTTATTATCATCAATTAATGTAGTTATTAATCAATTCACTAATCAAGAAATTGATTATAATTATAAATTTGTTTTTGCTAACTTTATATTAGGATCTAATTTTAAACAAACAGTTGATTTAGAAGCTGAACTTAAAAAAGTTAATGATAAGAAAACATTCTTAGAGAATGAAATTAAACGAGCAGAAAGAATGTTAAATAATGAAGGGTTTACATCTAAAGCCCCAGCTAGTTTAATAGCTAAAGAACAAGAAAAACTAGCTAGTTTTAAACAAGAATTAAATGCTTTATTAATTCATTTAAAAGAAATAGAAAAAAAGGTTTAGTAATGATTCATATTGTTTTATTTGAACCAGAAATTATTTTAAATACTGGCAACATTGCTCGGATCTGTGTAGGTTTTAATGCTAAACTACACCTAATTAGACCATATGGTTTTATTTTAGATCAAAACCGATTCCATAAAGATTTTATAAGAGCGGCTACAAATCACATTGATACTTTAAACTTAGCTCAGTATGATGATTTTGATGAATTCTTAACAATTAATCAAATTAGTAATGATAGTACTAATATTTTCTTTTATACTCGGTATGGATCTAACACTCCAGCTGATGTTAAATATCCAGACTATACAAACCAAGAAGTTTATTTAGTCTTTGGTAAAGAATCAACAGGAATTGATCATGCTATCTTAAAACAATTTCCTAATCAATGAATAAGAATCCCAACTAGTTTTAATTTAAGAAGTTTAAATGTAGCTAACTCTGTTTCAATGGGTATTTATGAACTAGCTAGAGCATATAATTTTGCTGGCTTATTAACTAATGAACCTCACAAGAAATTTGAATAATAATGCGTTTAAGAAATGATAAAAATGCTAAAGATTATTTAGCTAAGCAAACTAAATATATAGTTTTAGATCCATCGCTTTTAAAAACTGATTTAAAAGCGTGTTTTACTAACCCTAATAATCCATTATATGTAGAAATAGGAATGGGTAAAGGGGATTTCATTATTAATAATGCAATTAAAAATCCTAATATTAACTATTTAGGAATTGAAAAGTTTCAAACAGTAATTGTTAAAGCTCACAAAAAAGCTTTAAAACATAATTTAGATAATTTAATGATGTTAGCATATGATGCTAACTTAATTGATCAACTATTAAACCAAGCTTCTGTTTCTAAAATCTTTTTAAACTTTAGTGATCCATGACCTAAAAACAGACACACTAATCGAAGACTAACTCATCCTAGCTTTTTAGCTAAGTTTAAATATGTTCTTAAAGAAGATGGAGTTATTGAGTTTAAAACTGATAATGAAGGATTGTTTGCTTATACTATTAATGAAGTTTTATTAAATGATTTAGAAAGTTATGAAATTTTATTTTTAACTTATAACTTATATCAACTTAAAAATAATGAACAACTAATTAATAATATAGCAACAGAGTATGAAAAGAAATTTGTTGCTTTAAATACTAGAATCAAAAAAGTAATCTTTAGATATTTATAGTTATATAAATAACTTAGTTTGCTTTTTATATGCTAAAAATGTTATAATTGTATCGTTATGGCGGTTATGGTGAAGTGGTTAACACGCCTGACTGTGACTCAGGTACGCGCGGGTTCAAATCCCGTTAATCGCCCCATTTAAATTATTTACTACTCCTTTATGGGGTAGTTTTCTTTTTAGTATAATATAGCATTATGAAAAAACAACAAAAAAAAGAGATTGTTAAAACTTATTTTAGTTGAAGAAAAGAATCAACTTCACACCATATTCAACAACTAGTAATAAGTGCTATTTTTTTAGCTTTATTTCTTGTAGCTAGAATCTTAACTAAAAACATTGATTTTATAGCGTCACATTCTTGACAGTTACAAATGTTAGTTTTTTGTGTTGGGATCTATGCTATAAATTCGTTTTATTATAAGCTCTTCTTTTTTATTATTGCTCCATTATTGATGTTAGTATTTGGGTTTAGTGCTGAACCATTTTTTGGTTATTTAGCTCCTCATTATAGTTTCTTTAGTTTTTTATTTTTAGATTTAATTGAACAGTTAATTAATAAACCAGAACATAAAAAAATAAATCCAATTATTAATTATGGATTGATTGTTGTGTTTTCAGTTTTTAGTTATATTTTGGTTTGAATTTTTTATGCAATTCAAGGGGTATTATTTTATCAGGTATCTTGAATTGCTTCATTTAGTTTTAATGCTCCAATTAGCTTTGTTTCAATGGGAATTAATTTAGCTATTGGTTTAGTTTTATTCCCAGCAATTTACTTATTAAAACAACAATATAATAAAAAGAAAATAACTTACTAATTAGATTTTAATTAGTTGTTTATTTTTTAGTTTCAATAAATGCTTGTGCTTTATAATATAATATTAGTTATAACAATCTGGTTTTATTAACAATCGGCTAGGATTTTATGAGAAAAAATAAAACAAAATTTAGCACAAAGTTAGTCTCATCACTAATTAAAACAGCTATCTTAAAAGTGCCTGGAGTTGCCAGCGTTGAAATTGATCAGCAACAAAGTGATTTTAACCAAAATAACTTCGTTGTTAACATTGAAATTCGTAAGGATATTTTAAACATTGTTGGTGTTGCTGAAGAAGCAAGAAGTTTAGCTTATTATGAGCTATCTAATCAACTAAATGACGATACTGTAATTATTAATATTGTCATTAATTTTTAGTTATTGAAAGTTATATTATATGAAAACAATTAAATTAGAAATGTTTAAACAAATGCTAATTGCAGGGTCAAAAGCTTTGGAATTAGAATCTGACTACATTAATAACTTAAACGTTTTCCCTGTGCCAGATGGTGACACGGGTTCAAACATGAAAACAACAGCTAATGGGGCAATTAGTAGTATTTTAAATGATACAATCAATAATTTTGCTATCTTAGCTAAAACATATAGTCGTGGTCTTTTAATGAACGCTAGAGGAAACTCTGGGGTGATTTTGTCACAAATCTTCCGTGGTTTTTTTGAAAAACTTGCAACTGATTCACAAGAAGTTAGTATTCAAGAAATTCAAGCAGCTTTTGTTAATGCTAAAGAACATGCTTACAACAGTGTTTCTACTCCAATCGAAGGAACAATCTTAACAATTATTCGTGTCATTAGTGAAGAGATAGTAAATGAAGAATTTGAAACTGCTAATGAATTGTTTGATTTTGCAGTAGCGATTGGTCAAGATACTTTAGAAAAAACACCAGATATGCTACCAGCTCTTAAAGAAGCTGGAGTTGTTGATTCAGGTGGATATGGTTTAGTTTGTTTACTTAAAGGAATGAGCGATCAATTAAGTGGACGATTTGATGAAAGTGTATTAGTTTCAAATAAGAATTCAAATAAAGCAGCTGATTTAAACAACTTCATTGGTTTTAATAATGAACCTGAAGAAGGATTTGGTTATTGTAGTGAAATCATTATGTCACTAAATAAAAAGATCACACCAGATGCTCCTGAAAAACATTACTTTAATATTGAATCTTATAAGCGTGAACTATCTAAATTTGGTGATAGTATGGTTGTTGTTCAAGATGATGATCTTGTTAAAGTTCACATCCATACAACAAGACCACACAAACTTTTACAAGTTTCTCAAAAATATGGTGAATTTGATAAAGTCAAGTTTGAAAACATGACTAATCAATTTTATGAAAACTTACAACGTCGTGGTATCAACTATAAAGAATATAACAGTGAAACAAAACGAGAAT
Source organism: Ureaplasma diversum (assembly GCF_000941095.1). Taxonomy (NCBI): domain Bacteria; kingdom Bacillati; phylum Mycoplasmatota; order Mycoplasmoidales; family Mycoplasmoidaceae; genus Ureaplasma; species Ureaplasma diversum. Next base: position 395,451 of record NZ_CP009770.1, on the reverse strand, counting down.
TTAAACAAAAAATTGTTGTTACAGTTCCATCAAGTAAATTCAAAAAAAGAATCCTTAGCGAATATGGTATTGAACAAGTAATTGTCACTGAAGAAGATGGTACACCATCAATTCAAGACTTTGTTAATAAAATCAACCAAGCTAATGCAACACACGTCATTATTATCACAGATGATTCAAATTTAGTTTTAGCAGCTGAACAAGCTACTAAAATAGTTGCTGAAAATGGGGTTATTGCATCAGTTGTAGCTGGAAACAATGCTTTCCAAGCTTTATTAGCAATTTCTTATTTTGATGAACGATCAGAATTTAAAGCAAATGTTAAATCAATGAATAAAGCAATTAAGAAATCACACAGTGCTTTAGTTTCAACAGCAGCTAAAAGTGTTAATTATACTCATATCACAGTTACTGAAGGCGAATCAATTAGTATCATTAACAAACAAGTTGTAGCTTCTAATAAAGAAGAATTTAGTGTTCTTAAAAGAACAATTGATTTATTAATTAGTGTTTCTAAACATAAAGCAATTTGTTACATCTTCTATGGCATTAATGCTAACTTAGAAGATGTTAAACAAATTGAAAAATATGTTTCTGAGAAATATGGTTTAATTTGTGACATTGAGTTCACAGGGCAAAAATTATATCAATACTACATTGGGGTGCAATAAATAAGATGAATAAAAAAGTGCGAATTGTTTTAGATACAATGGGTTATGAAAATGAATTATCTCATGCTATAAAAGCTGCAATTGATTTTAAAACAACCCATCAAGATGTAGAGATTGTTTTAGTAGGTAATGAAGAAGAGATTAAACCTTTATTAAATAATCATCAGTTCGAAATTATTCACACAACAACTTTTATTGATCAAAAAGATACAGTTATCTCTGCTCGTAGAAAAACTGAATCATCAATGCACAAAGGATTAAACTATTTAAAAGAGAATAGTGATGTAGATGGAATGTTAACAGCAGGGAACACTGCTGTGTTTGTTTATAATGCTTATTCTATTATTGGTTTATTAGATCATATTAAAAAACCAGCTTTTATGCCATTTGTCCCAACAATGGATCAAGTAGGAATGAATATTTTAGATGTGGGAGCATCGATACAAGTTGATGGAGAAGATCTATTTAATTTTGCAATAATGGCAAATGCTATTGCTAAAAACCGAGTAGAAAACCCTAAGATCGGAATCTTAAATATAGGAACTGAAGAACATAAAGGGTTTAGTTATCATCACGAAGCACACAAACTTTTATTAAACTCATCATTAAACTATAAAGGGTTTATCGAACCTAAAAACATTGTTGAACGAGAAGTTGATGTTTTAGTAACTGATGGGTTTGCTGGTAATATTGCTCTTAAAACAATGGAAGGGGTTGCTTTATCTTTAGGTAACTTCTTAAAAAAAGAATATAAGAAAAAAAGATATTTTTTAGCTGGTCTTTTTAGTTTACCAATTTTTAAAAAAGTAAAGAAAATATTTGATTATCGAAACAATGCTGGAGCATTTGTGCTTGGTACTAAAAAAATATTAGTTAAAACCCATGGGAGTGCAGATTATTTACAATTTATGAGTGCATTACGTATGCTTTATGAAAGTGTTCAAAATAATGTTTTAGAAACAATCACAAAGGATTTAGAACAACACTATGGAAAATAAAAAGAAACTATTAGTAGAATTACTAAAGCGTGAACACATCCAACCTAAAACATTATCAATTTATATTGAAGCTGTAACTCATAAATCATATGCTAATGAAGCTAAATCAACACGTTCATACCAACGACTTGAATTCTTAGGTGACGCTTGTATTGATTGAGTAATCAGTAACTTTATTTATTCTCGTAAGATACAAACTAATAAAGGTTCACTTCGCGAACTTGATGAAGGGGAAATGACTCGGGTGCGAAGTAAACTAGTTAAAACAGAGAGTTTAGCACGAGCTGCTGTTGAATTAGGTTTAGATAAAGTAATTTTAGTTGGTCATGGGTTTGAGAATACTTGCAACATCAATTTAAGCAAAATTCATGAAGATGTTTTTGAATCTTTTATTGGAGCTGTTGCTCAAGATCAAGGAATTAAAAAGGTTATTAAGATCTTAGATAAAACCTTAATTAGATATTATAATGAAGGTCTTGTTAATACCGAAAAAGACTATAAAACAATTTTCCAAGAAGAGATGCAAAAGATCTCTAAAAGTGATATTCACTACATCTTAATTGAAAACACTCCAGAACAAAAAACAATTCATTTATTATGAAATGGATTAGTGTATGGAATTGGTTCTGGTAGAAATCGAAAAGAAGCTGAGTATGAAGCAGCTAAAGATGCATTTGAAAAAATCCGTAAAAAATAATGTGGATGGTATTTATTTAAATATTAACTAGTAATATTAAAATAAATGTCTTTTACAAAACTAAGAAGCCGCAGCATTGCTGTGGACTTTTATTTCTATTTAATTAAATTTATATAAAACTAATTAATAGTTAATGAGTTGTTTTTTATAGTACTTAAATTTGCTCTTGATGATTTAATCATCCTTATTAGATCTATAGTTGATTTATTTAGTAGATATATTAAAAGGGATGTTTATAGCAACTGAATCATTACAGAATTCAAATCATTCTTCTTGAATTCTGTTCTCTAATATTTCATCAATTAAAGCAACATATTTTTGCATAATTTTTCTTATCCTGTTCTATGGTTTAGAATATTATGTATACAAAGTTATTAATCATTTAATTTAAGTACCCTTTTATAATATTTTTAGTTAAAGATTATTATTAAGTATTTAGGCTACATATTTTGTGATATGAAGAAAAATCAAGTTATTAAAACTTGCTTTTTGTTGGTATATAACAAACATATTATTTAATTACTAGTATTAGAATTAATAGATTTTTTGCATTATGCATAAGTCAATTTTTATTCTAGAAAGTATTTTAAAATATGAGCAAATTTATAAACAAAAAAGGTCTTATCTTAATGGTAAGCACGATCCTTGTTGGATCATCAATTGCAGCAATTGCTGCTGCTTGCAACAACAAAACATCTCAACCATCAAAACAAAAACAAACTAACACCCAACAATCTTCAAGTTCAACAGAAAAAACAATGACTGAACAAAAAGAAAAAATGAATTCAATGGATTCAGCCGCAAACAAACAAACAAACAAACAAACAAACAAACAA
>NZ_CP009770.1:216161-392198 GCF_000941095.1 Ureaplasma diversum | reverse complement strand
CAAACAAACAAACAAACAAACAAACAAACAAACAAACACTAACACCCATACTAACCATAATCATGGTAACTCAACAATGGGGTCAAACTCAAATTCAAACGACAAATTAAAGAGTAGTGGCTCAACAACTAATACAAATAAAAATGACTCTCCCGGTTCTACAACAAATAAAACTACGGAAAATCAATCTACTAAACCAACAATCACAGAAAATAAAAAACCATCTGAAACAATGCCTAAAACTAGTAGCCCAAACCCTAGTGAAAAAATGAATCCAGACGGAAAACAAATGACTGATGGATCAACAGAACCAAAAGCACAAAGTGAAAATCCAAAAGGAACAACTCAAAAACCTGATGGAAAATCAGCTACAGAGGGAAAACAAATAGCAGATGCACCAACAACACCTAAAGTAGAAAAAGGAAAAGACCAAGCAAATTCTAGTGCTGATACTAGTAAGCTAGAAATCTCTGATGCTGAAATAACAATTTATTCTCCTGCTAAGATTTCTAAACGATCTGATGGTAAATATATGTTACATGTTTACACAAAGAAGGCTAATGGTAAATATGCACAAGTAATATTAAAAGCTAAAGATGGAACTAAAATCACTTCAGCAATAGGAAAAATATCATCAGACTTTATAACTGTCTACTTTGACAATGTTGAAGACAAAGAATACAATGTAGATACAGTTAAAATTTTTGAAAAAGAAGATGGCAAAAATCCTAAAGCTGCCAAATTAACTAACAATACAGAAAAGACTCTTATAACACTTCAAAAAGAAGATAAACTATTCTAATTAAATAACAACCACCCATTTTTTAAAATCACAAACTCTTAATCCAAACTAATGCATAAACAAAGTAAGTTATTAAAGCTTGCTTTGTTTTTATTATCTAGATATAAAACAATTAATTAACTATTCATAATCCTTATAATAAAATTAAATATTATTAAGATCTATTATTTCTTAATTACTTTAGAAAGAGTTATTATGTCAAGTGTTACAGCAGTTGTAAGAAAAACAAAACAACCTAAGAATGGTTATTTACCAATTAAATCATTTGAAGTTTATTCAATGTACAAACCAATTAACAGAAATAATGAAAATGTCCACCCATCATTAGTTGGACTAGCTGTAGATTATTTATTTAGATTAAATAACAAAGAAGTATCACAAAGTCTTTTTTTTGTAGCACTAGAAGGGGCAAACATATTAGATAACCATAATGTTTTTAATGGAATAGAAAATAATAATCAATTTGAATATGTTAAAAGTTTAATTGATTCTCTTAATAATGATTTAAGTGATTTAGATATTATCAAAGTTATTGAAATAGCATCATATGATCCAGCTTATCGAGCTGGTGTTCAAAATTACACTCCATTTCAATCAATGATAGAAAAAAGTGGATTTGTTAACAAAATCACTTTAAATAACATAAGATTTATGGTTACTAAAATGATCCAGTATTTTCAAGACGAAAACAAAATAATAGAAACCGGATCAACTTTTACTGGTGGTTATGGGGATAATATTCAAACAGGTGATTGTGACTTTTTAAGTAAAGATACTTTATGAGATTTAAAAGTAAGTAAATATGAACCTAAAAAAGAAGATTCATTACAATTGTTAATTTATTATGTTTTAGGCTATGAAAGATGTCGTAAAATTTCATTTGAACACATTAAATATTTAGGTATTTATAACCAATCAATTGGTAAAGTATACAAATTAGAAATAGCTAAAATTGATAAAGATCTTATTGGATATGTTGATGATCAACTTATCCAATAAAAGATTTGATAGTTTGATATCTTTTTTACTAACAAATAAAAAGTACCCACTTACTTGATTAAGTAAAAAGGTACTTTTGATATTTAATATTATGAATTGATAAGCTTAAAGATTTAATCATCTTTAAGGATTTTATTGAATAAATTAAGCTGGTGTTCAGGGATTTCTGATTTAAGACCAATTAATTCTAAAATACGATATGCAACTTTGATTGCTGAGTGTGATGAGTTTGTTGTAACTAAATTACGATCAACAATGATTTCTTCTTTTTGGTTTTTTAAATTATTATCAATTTGACAGAATTTATCATTACATGTCACTTTATAACCATCAATTAACCCGTTTTCATTTAAAAAACAGCAACTATTATTAAGAGCAATTAAAAATTTATTTGGTTCATTTCGTGCAAAGAAACTATTTAAAAAGTAGTTAATTTTAGGGACTCTTGGTGTACCCATAATAAAACTATATTTATTAATTGTTTCTTGTCTTAATGAAGGTGAAGAAATTAAAATTAAAAAATTGAATTTTGATAAATTACACTTTTCAATTAATTCATCACACACAATTTTATTTAAAGTTTGCATTTGCATTGTTAATTGTTTACCAAGAGAAACTAAAGTAACAAAAGCTCCTGCTTCTTTAAGAATTAAATTTAAAACTGCAATTTCAAAATCATTAGCATGTTGTGGGACTAAAATCCCTATCCGTTTATTGACAATCATCGTACAAATTCTTTCTTATTCTATATATATATATATATATAAGAACAAACTAAATACCAACTAAGCCGTTAACGAACCGACGTAAAGATCGATCATGTGATAGGGTTGGATAATTACGAGTTTTGTTCTTAATTTCAAAAGGGTGAATCAACTTATAGCTAAGCACGTATTGATTATTCTTCTTATCAAAAAATAATACCATAAAATCTAATTTTGTGTTAACTGGAAACCGTTGGCTCATATTCTGAAATGGGGTTACTTCACTTAAGTCTCACAAGGGACAAATCCCTTGTTCGTTATTTTGTAAAGTTACGATAACATGTTTACTAGTATAAGATGTTATTGTACCTTCTCAAACACAGATCCTACTATTTACTTGTTCATTATACTTTTTATTATTGTTATTCATAATTTGTTATTATTTTATTATTTTTAATAATAATATTAATTATAACCCACAATAGGTATATTTATCTATTCTATACAACAATATATGCAATTTATTGGTTAATTTTTAACATAAAAATAAACCTATCCTTTTTATATTATTGTTATTGGTATAATTTAATTAATTTTTCAATTTTAGAGAAGTAAGGATCAATAGAAATGAAATTAAATGTAACAATTGAAATTCCAAAACATTCAAATATTAAATATGAATATGATCGAAAGACAAAACAAATTGTAGTTGACAGAATCCTTTATGGATCAATGGTGTATCCACAAAACTATGGGTTCATTGCAGATGCTCTTGATTTTGATGGAGATGAATTAGATATTTTAGTTATAGCTGATCAAGCAATTGCACCTGGTATTAGTGTTCCTGTTAGAATTGTTGGAGCAATGGAAATGATTGATGGCGGGGAAACTGATACTAAGTTATTAGGAGTAATTGATTGTGACCCAAGATATAGTCAAATCAACAAGTTTGCTGATATTCCAACTCACTTATTATTTGAAATCAAAGATTTCTTTGAAAACTACAAAAACTTACAAAACAAAAAAGTAGAAATTCTAGGATTTAAGAATGATGTATGAGCTGTTGAAGAATTAGCTTTCTGTCAACAATTAATGAAAGAATACGGTTCATTGGATAAAGCTGAATTTGTTAAATTAATGAAAACTAAATATCCTGAAAAATATACAAAGTAAAATATGATTACAAAAATTAAAAACTCTTCTTTAGGACAAAAAATAACAGCATTTAACAATAAATTAGATCAACACATCTTATTTAAAAAAGCTATTAATAAAATTAAAAAGTTAGCTGTTCGAAATTACTTCTTAAGTATTTGTTCACTTAAAGTTATTTTTTGAAAACTAATCAATTTAACTTGAATTGCCATCTTAGTAATGGTATCTGGTTTTTTAGTACGTCAGTTTGCTATTGATTTAGTAGTAAGTACTAATCAAAAAGACCATGGTAGTATTTTTAGTTTTACGATTAATAATGGTGTAGCCCTTGGTTCATTAGGAAATGCTGATGTAGGATTAGTTTATTTTTTACAAACCCTACCAATTGTCATTGGTAGTTTAGCTTTCTTATTTGTTAAAGATTCTTATTTCTATATTCCTTTATTATTCTTATTATTTGGGGGAATGGGAAATATTATTGACCGATCAATTCCTGAGTATGAATTAGTTGGTATTAAAGGCTTTAGTGATGATCCAAACCAACGGGGTGGAAATGTTATTTTCCATGGTGTAGTTGACTATTGACGATTTGCTAATAGTGTTATTAACATCTTTGATGTTTATATAGTAACTGGGATCTGTGTACTAATCTTCTTCTTAATCCTTAATATTGTTATTAAGTGAAATGAAGAAAAGAAAAAAGAAAATAAAGAAAAAGATGAAGATACACCAGAATGAATTAGTAAAGCAGCTTCATCTACAGATACTGAGATTGTAAGTGTTGATAATAAACCATTTGGTTGAGATGATAAAAATAAAGAGAAACAACCTAAACCATCAAATGAAGATGATGAAGAATAGTGATGCAAACTTTTAAGTATTTAGAATCAAATAATGAACGAATCGATAAAGTCTTAAGTAGTTATTTAAATATATCAAGAACTCATGCTGCTAAACTAATTGAACAAAATGTAGTTTATTTAAATGATCAACTAATAACTAAACCTAAACATTTAGTTGTATTAAATGATCAAATTAAAGTTCTTGAAACAGAAATCAAAGAAATTAATACTAACACCTTAGCTTATGAATATGATCTAAAAATCATCTATGAAGATAATGATTTATTAGTAGTTTATAAACCATCAGGAATGTTAGTTCATCCATCTGTTTATAATGAACAAGATACTTTAGTTAATGCTTTGAAATTCTATTTTAAAGATCAATATTTTTATATTGCTCATCGCTTAGATAAGTTTACTTCTGGAATGTTAATTGTAGCTAAGAATCCAGAAGCATTAGAAAAGATCCAATCTCAGTTTATGAACTGTTCTGTTGATAAAGCTTATTATGCTTTAGTTGAGAACAGATTTGATGATGCTCATTTACACTTTATGATTGACGAACCAATTGGTCATAGTTATCAAGATAAATTAAGAATGAGAACTAGTAATAGTAAAAATCCAAAAGAAGCTAAAACAATTGTTAAAGTATTAGAACAGTATATAAATACAGCTTTAGTTTCTGTTCAAATTATTACAGGAAGAACGCATCAGATTCGTGTTCATATGCGACACATCAATCATCCAGTAATTAATGATCCATTATATGGTTCAAGAAAACATGTAACTGATTATGAACAATTCTTACATGCTTATTATTTAAAATTTATTCATCCTACTACTAATCAAATTCTAGAATTTAAAGATGAACTTCCTAATGAATTCTTAGAAATGATTAATAAACTAAAACATGAACGATATTAAAAACCAACTTTATTTAGATGTAACAACAAAACATTGCGTTATAGCTCTTTATAAAAACCAACAACTAGTTGATTATTCAATTACTAAAACTAATAACAACTTAACCGATTTAGTAGTTGAATTAATCAATGAACTATTAAATAAACACCAACTAAACCAAAAAGACTTAGATCAACTATATTTAAACACAGGTCCTGGTAGTTTTACAGGAGTTAGAGTTGGAATAATCATAGCAAGAACTCTAAAAGCAGTTTACTTTAATACAGAAATCTTCACCAATGATGCTTTAAGCATTTACGCTTTAGATCACTCTAATGTTTTATTACACTTAGATGCTAAAGGATCTAAAAGCTATTTATTAGTCTTAGATAATAAAACAAAATCTGATTATCAAATCATTAACAATGATCAATTAGAACAGATCATTGTTAATAACCAAAACAAAGTTATTATTGATGCTAATAATATTGATTTTAATCAATTAGTTAATAGTTTAGTATTTGATAACTTTACTAATACTAAACTTGAAGATTTAAAAGCTAATTATGTTAAGTTATATCTTAGTTAATAATAGTTCTTTAAATGAGCAATGAATTAAACAAATTGCTCATTTAGAACAATCAATTTTTAATCAATATGAAGCTTATAGTGAATCTAATCTAAGATCAATGTATCTAGATCAAGAACAATATGGATTTATTATTGTTTTAGTAGATCAAGATGTAGCTGCTTACTTAATCTATTTAAAAACATTAGATCATAATGAGATTATGAAAATAGCTGTAAAAGAACAATATCGTCGTAACAGCTTAGGAACAGTTTTATTAGATCAACTCAAACAAGAAAATAAAACCATTTTATTAGAAGTAGCTGCTAATAATACAATTGCTATTAACTTCTATTTAAAAAATGGTTTTATTAAAGATAGTGTTCGCAAACATTATTATGCTAATGATGTTGATGCACTCTTACTATCTTATAAAAACTAACAAAGAAAAGAATATAAAAACCCACTAATTGAGCTAGTGGGTTTTGTTGTCTAGTTTTAGTTAACTTTTTTCTTAATTGTTGAGAATACAAATGTTGGTTTATTTGTATCTTCTAATTCTACTTTTTCATATTTACTTAAACGAGCAGCAAGTTCATTAACTTGTTTTTTAAGTGAACTAATTTGGTTGTCTCGTTCAATTAAAGCATTAACACATCAATCTTGATCAAAGAAGTCTTCTGATGATTCTAAGGATTCTAGTTCTAAACAATGTTCACATAAAAAACCATTTAGATTTTCTATTCCACAACTTATACAAAAACTATTATCTTCTTCTTGATCTTTAGTTTTAATGAATTCATCACATGATTCATTAAGGCAAACACCTTTATCTTTTTTATTCATAATTTGCCTCCATATTTATTAATAAATTGTAATACAAAACCTTATCATTAAATTAATTTAAAAATAATTATTAATATTGTTTTAATAATGAATAATAAGAAGTAATATTAGTATTTTAAAATAACTATATTATCTAATCTATTAATAAATTTATTAATATAGTAGATTAACTATCATTAATTATTAATTGGTAAAATATAAGAATTATATATGTTGGTTTTTTAGGGTGGGGTTATGAATAAGAAAGTTGTTTTAAGAGAGAGAGAGAGAGAGACCGGAGTTAAGGTTTAAGGGGTTTGATGGAGAGTGGATAAAAACATCAATTAAAGAAGCATCATGCTATAGACGTGGATCTTTTCCACAACCTTATGGAAACAAGGATTGATATGATGGAGAAGGTTCTATGCCATTCATTCAAGTCGTTGATGTTTCTAGTTCAATGAATTTAGTCGATGATTCTAATCAAAAAATTAGTTCAATAGCACAACCGATGAGTGTCTTTACAAAAGCAGGTTCTATTTTAGTTACTTTGCAAGGTACAATTGGACGAGCCGCAATAACACAATATGATGCTTATGTTGATAGAACTATATTGATATTTGAAAAGTATAAAATCAACATAGATCCTAGATTTTGAGCCTATATAATTAAATTAAAGTTTCAAACAGAAGCAACGAAAGCACCTGGTGGAATAATTAAAACCATCACAATTGATGCTTTATCTAAATTTCAAGTATTAATCCCTAACCTTCCTGAACAACAAAAAATCGCCAATTTCTTCAGTCAACTAGACAATTTAATCTCACTTTAATCTAAAAAAGTCCAAAAGCTAAAAGATATTAAAAACGGATGTTTAAATAAGATGTTTGTTTAAATTTCTTATATAATCCTAACAATCAATAAATATGTTCATTACTTTAAGAATTCTTTTATTTATTAGAATCTATTATTATGAAGAGAAAACATTTAATTTTAAGTTTATTAATCCCAATAACATTTACAACTATAACTACTGTTGCAATTAGTTGTAAACAAGAAGAATCTAAACCAACAGAATCAAATAAACCTACTAATCAAGTAGTTAGTTTATCTTTTAATACCAACCCAGTATTAAACCCAATTAATAATAACCAATATGAATTAGTTGTTAATGTTACTAATGCTAATAATAAAACATTAGTAGCTAAACTAACTAAAAAGGATGATAAACAAACCTTTAGTACTGTTAATAAAGTTATAGTTAAAGATAATGTAGCTAAATTGGTGTTTTCTAATTTAGCTATCAACTCTTCATATTATTTAAGTAATGTATCTATTTTAGAAAACAATAATGAATCAAAACCTATTAATTTAGATTCATCAATAATTAATCATCCATTAATAATTAATTGAGACTTAGACCTTATAAAATTAGATCAACAGATTCCAGCTAATGCAACTGTAGCTAAATGGTTTTATGATTCATATAACCAATTAAGTGAACAAGAAAAAAGGTTTAATTGAGTAGTAGCTCAAATTAATGCTAATGCATCAACTCAACCTGAATCAGAACTAACTAAAATCAAAGAACAACATAAGATGTTTGCATTAATTACAAATACCATATCAACTAAGTTTTTAGAAACTTATTCTTCACATAAGCAAGAACAATTATCTAATGCTTTAAATCAAATTAGTTCTATTCTTACTAAGAATATAAATAATACTAATAATACTAGGTCAATAAATGACCTTAAAACTATTAATACTTTATTTCTTAAAGGTTTAATAGCTGCTGAATTAGAGCTTTCTAAAAGCAGTAAAAGTTAATTATTTAGATAGACAAAAGCACCTGGAATGGGTGCTTTTGTTGTGGGTTTAGGGTTGTTTTGATTAGGTGTAATTATTTTGTAGGAGTTGCTGCTGTTTTAGTAGTTTCGTCAATGTAACGATCTTTTGCATCAAAGTTTTGGTATTTATCCATTAATGTTGCTTTTTTATCAGCTGGTGTTTGTTCTAATCATCTAATTAGTAAATATTTGATAGCGTTTTCAAAGTCTTGGTCATATCGTTTGTCAACGTTCTTAAGTGTTTTGCTGAATGTATAACCATCTCCATCAGTTCACATAAAGTTATTAACTGCGATGATAACTTTTTCATCATTATTTAGCTCTTTAAATGAACCATCAGCTTGTTTCTTTTCGATCTTAGTAATACCTTTATCTGTCTTAGTAATTCTTAACTTACCACCAAATGGAGCTTTCCCTTTAGTTTCATTAGAGAATTCTTTCTTTAAATCAGCTACACTAATTTCACCCATAATGAAGAAGTTATCAAATGGTGCAACAGTTAAAATATCTTTCTTAGTAATTGGTCCAGCAGGAATATCTGCTCTTAATCCACCAGCATTTCAAAGAACTGCATCAACTGGTTTTTCTATACCAGTAGTTGGATGTTTGTATTTTAAATTATCAGCAGATAAATCCGCTACAAATGAACCAACAGCTCCTTGACCAAAGTATTCACGTTTTAATTCTGTTGGGTTGTTTTGAACTAACACATCTTGATCTAGTTTATCTTCAATTGCTTTAGCTTGATCTAATACTTTCTTCATAGCTAATAAGTTTTGATCATAGTGTTTGTTTTTAGCTGGGTCTAATAAATCAGCTTCAGGAACAAAATGAGTTCCATCGATTTCTCCAGCTGTTGATAGTCTTGGATTAACTATCATTTCTGATCATAATAATTTGTTTTCGTGGTTTAAATTAAATCTTAATTCTGAAATTGTATTTGCTTTAGAGTGTCCTTGAGCAACAATAATTTGGTGTCCATTTTTGTTTCGGATTTTATCATTAACTAATTTGTGAGAGTGAGCAGCAAGAATAGCTGTAACATTATTGCTTGTCATGTTCTTAATGATTTCAACAGCTTCTCCTTCAGTTCCCTTAAGAGCTACTTTTCCATCACGTCAAACTTCTGTTTTATCTCCTCTTTTACGAGTTAATTCATATTCATTAGCAAACGAGTGAGATAGAACAACTACAGTATCTACTTTTTGTTCTTTAATTAATTTTTCAGCATAGTGGTCAACAATTTTAGCTAGATTTTCTGGTTTACCACCAAAATCTAAATCTTTAATGTTTGCAAATAAAGTAGTTCTTACAGTATCTTCAGTTGCTAAACCAACAATACCAACTTTAAATCCATTAAAATCAATAACAGATGTTGGATCAACTCAATCTACCAATTCATTAGTTCCTTTTTTAAAGATGTTAGCAGCTAAGAATTTCTTCTTTGGTTGGTTTGGTCATAATGTTTGAGCAAATGTTTGGAAACCTTGATCGTTTGGTCCTTCAACTAAACTCATATATTGTTTAGCTAAAGCCATATTACTTGCAGTTCTTGGATGTTTAGGATCTAAGTATTCAAGTCCTCAGTCAAACTCATGGTTACCAACTACTGATTCAACTGGGTTAAGTAAAGCAAGAGCTTTACCAGCCATTAATCCATGAGTTAAATCAGAAGCTAGTCCACCTTGGTAGTTATCTCCACCTAAAACAACAGAAACATTATCTTTACCATAACGTTGACGAATAATGTTGATATCGTTTAAAACACGAATCATTCCATAACCATCTTTTTTGATTTTGTTGTCTACAACATTTTCTAAGATAGCACCATGTAAATCATTAACATTAACAAGTGCTACTGTTCTTGCTACTTGTTTAGGGTCTAAAGTAGTTGAACCATTGCTGTATAATTGTCTATTTTTAGTTTGATTATTACATGCAACAGCAACTGCACCAATAGTTGAAAAAGCAGCTAAAACACCAAGTCCAGCCATTAAAATTCTATGTTTCTTTTTAATTTTTTTCATACTTAAAATTTAAAACCTGTCTATACAAATATTTATTGGTATATAGTCTAGCATATATAAAAAGTATTTTAAAAATTAAATTATTGTATTATTTAATATAAGAGATATAAAAATCTTTATTTTCAAACAGGAGTTTATAATGGCAACAGTAGCTAAAAAAAGTACTACAAAAACGCAATCAACTGAAAAAGCCGCTCCAAAACCAACTTATTATTTATCACCTTATGGCGACAAAGGGTGGAAAATTATGAAGCGTGGAGGAGTTAGAGTAACTAAAGTTTTCAAAACTAAAAAAGAAGCTTTAGAATATTCAAAAACACTTTGTAAAAACCAAGAAGCTGTGATTTTTATCCAACGAAAAGATGGTAGTTTCCAAGATGTTAAAAACTACCGTGATGAATAAAGTAATTCAAGGGCATTAGAAAAGCACCCAATTTGATCACGGGTGCTTTTTATTGTCTTTTTAATTAAGCGTTATGCTTAGCTAATTCTTTAAACATATATTCTAATTCTCACACAACACCATTTTCATCATTAGTGTGCTTTGTGATGTGTCGAGCCATTAATTTAGCTGTTCGAGTTCCATTTTTCATAGCAAACCCATAACCAGCATTATATAACATTGTTAAATCATTTTCTCCATCTCCAAAAGACATACAACGATCTAATGGAATCCCATAGTAAGAAGATAAATAACGCATTGCCATTGATTTATCAGCAAATGCTGAATTGATTTCAATGATTTCAACATTATCAGATGGTTTAACTGATCAACTACGTACAGCTAAAGTTGGTGCAATTCTTTTAATGTGATAAACCATTGGATCAAACAATGATTTTGAATTTACATTTAACAATAGTGCATTAACATCAGATTCTAATTTCTTTAAATCATTACACATTGTAACAACACATTCATCATTATCAGGAATCTGAACATGGAAAATATTCATAAATGTGTTTCAAATTGCTGGATCTAAATTATTGTTTAATAATCTAGCTGAATTATTAGCTTCAACTACAGCATTAGTAATATTTTTAGAAATAAATGGATCTTTTAATATTGCTTTGGCAATATCTTTACTAAAGGTCATATTAATTGGTTGAAAAGAAGAATCGCTTGGATTAGATATGTATGCCCCATTATAATTAGCCATTACAGTATCTAAATTTAATTGGTTATAAATATCAATAGCACCACGAATTGGTCGACCAGTTACAATACAGAAAATATGTCCTTGATCAATGATTCGTTTTACTCCTTCAATTGTTTTAGGGTCTAATTGTCCACTACTATTTAATAGTGTTCCATCTAAATCACATGCTATTAAAAACCGATTTGCTTTACTTCTTTTCATTCAACTACTCACCTATTTAAATAAATTTCATATTCTTTAAAGCTAAATCAATTGTTTGCTCAGCAACTTGATTAGCTTTCTTAGAACTATTGTCTATTATTATATCTAAATCATCTGATTTAAGTCAATCATTTATTTTGGATTGGATCTTAGATATATATTCACTTACTAGATTAGCTAAATCAGTTTTAAAGACTCCATAATTCATTCCATCATACTTTTGTTCAATAGCTTCATAGCTCATGTTAGTTAAACAAGCATAAATAGTCATTAAGTTACTGATTCCTGGTTGGTTTTCTTGATCATAATGAACCTTATTTAAACTATCAGTTACAGCTCCTTTAATTTTTTTAATAATAGTAGCTGGTTCATCACTTAAAAAAATTGTTCCCTTAGGGTTTGGATTAGATTTAGACATTTTAATTGATGGGTCTAACAGGTCCATGATCTTTGCTCCAATAGGTGGAATATAAACTTCTGGAACAGTAAATGTTTCTCCATACCTTTTGTTAAATCGTTCAGCTAATACTCTTGTTAATTCTAAGTGTTGTTTTTGATCTTGACCAACAGGGACAATGTTTGAATTAAAGATTAAAATATCTGCAGCCATTAAGGTTGGATAAGTAAGAAGTCCTGTTGGTATCAACTGAGTATTATTAGCCATCTTGACAGCTTTAGTAGCTTTATCTTTAAACTGAGTCATTCGTTCTAATTCACCAAGTGCTGTTTGACACAATAAGATATGACTTAATAAAGGAATTGATTTAATAGAAGACTGATAAAACAAGCAAGCTTTATTAGGGTCAAGTCCTGCTGCTAAATAAGTAGCAACAATTGCTCTTTTATTAGCTACAAAATCTTTATTATCAAATGTATTAGGTGTTAATGAGTGTAAATCAGCTACCAACAAAAAGACTTCATACTCTTCTTGCAATTTAACAAAATTAACAATAGCTCCTAAATAATTTCCTAATGTAAGATTATTAGTAGGTTGAATCCCTGATACTAATCGTTTCATACTACAACTCCTTATAAGATATGGTTTTTATTTTGATTTAAGACATTAATAGATTAATTATTAAATACTAAATAGGTGTTTATAATAAACAAGATTTAGTAAATATACTTTATAATTATAAAATAATATCTTGGGTTTATTTTCAAAGGTAATAAAGGAAACAACAGCGTAAAGTTATGATCCATGTTTTTTATACGCCCAACTGTAATGCTTGTAAAAAAGTAATTAAGTTTTTCCGTGACAACCAAATTCCTATTCAAAAAATTCAAATTGGTGTTGATTTCATTGAACACAAGATGTTAGTAGAAATTTTATCAATTTGTGAAAATGGATTTGAAAACATCCTATCTTTTAAAACTGATAGTTCGAAACGAATGAATTTAAATCGTGAGAACTACTTAAATTTAACTTCAAAAGAAGTAATGGGAATGATTGAAAACGACCTTAACTTTTTAAAACGACCTTTGATATATCAAACAGATAAAGCTGGTAATCCATACCGGATCCAGACAGGATATGATCCAGAAGAGATAACCATCTTCTTAAGGGGTAAAGAACATTGAAAATAACCAAAACCCTTACTTATTATGTTTATGTTAATAAAAAGGTAACAGATCAACATCTTTCTTATTTAGATCAAGAACTAAATAAGATTGATCATATTAAGTTTAATAAAGTACTAGAAGCTAAATTAGCTGATTATATATTTGTATTAGGGGGAGATGGGACTTTTATTAAAAGTCTTAATGCTCACTTTTTTAATGATCAAAAAGTAGTTGGGATCAACTTTGGTACTTTAGGCTTTTATAGTTCTTATTCATCAATTAATCAATTAGATTTAGTTTCTATTTTAAATGATAACAACTTTAGTAGTCCTTATGTTCTTAAAATAACAATTAATAATGATCAAGTGTTTTATGCATTAAATGAGTGTAGTATTGTTGCTAATGAAACAATAGCATTTGATCTTAGTGTGGATCAGTTTTGTTTACAGACCTTTAAAGGGTCTGGAATATTAGTAAGTACAAGTAGTGGATCAACTGGAAAGAACTTAGCTTTTAGTGGACCAATCTTTAATAGTTTAAAAAACATTTATAGTTTAGTTGAAATAGGTCCTGTTAATCATTATTATTACAACTCAATCAAAGCTCCCCTTCTTTTAGATAATAATAAAAGATTAAAAATTGATAAAATTATAAATGCTAAAAAATTATTAATAGCGATTGATAATCGCTCTATTAATGATCTTCTTTTCATAGAATCAATTGATATCGAATTAATAAAAGCTAATTTATTAATTCATCAGTTTGATGATTTTAAAAAGAACATAGCTAAAATTAAGAGTGCATTTACTAAGAATGGGAGCTAGAAATGAAGAATTGAAAAATAATTTTATTATATATTGTTACATTCTCAATTGCTTATTGAGTAATGCGAAAAAAAGCTAAACAACAAGCTCAAATCAAAAATGATAATTTAATTGTTTCTAAGAAATTACCATTTAGTGTTGATAATTTTTATGCTGCTGTTGGTTCAATCTTTAATATTAAAGAAACAACATCAACACTTAACACTCTTAAAATAACGCTTAATGATCCATCACTTTTTAACCAAGACCAAGTAATTGGTTTAGGGGCAAAAGGTGTAATGAAAAACAATAGCACTTTTTCAATCGTCTTTGGAGATTTTGCTACTACTCTTAAAGATGTGATTAATCAAGATTTAGCTAATCAAAATAATTAATTTTAAGAAGCATTAGAAAGACATAGTTTATGCTGATACAACCCAATAACAAAAAGAACGAAAAAATATATGAGATTAAAGCGATTGAAGCTGATCTAGTAATTTTAGAGAATGATATTGGTGATCGTAAAGAGATTCAAACTTATGAATTTGATACACAAGGTATCATTCCTGAGCTTGGGATGTTAATTAACTTATTAGATTACAATAAAACATGTTCAGTCTTTGAAATTTACGAAGAATAGAGCAAAAAAGATAAAGAATTCATCACAAAAAGTGGTGAATTTTCTTTTTATACTATAATAAGCCATTTTTTCTTGTACATACAGATTTAATTTATTGTAAAATATAATAACCAAATCGTATTTGGGGTAAATTTAATATTTTTTATATTTTTATTAATCAATAGATTTTTGATTATTTTGGTGAGATATGCAAAAACAAAAAAAATTTAAAACGAAGGTATTGTGATCAGTTGCTGCAAGTGTTTTAGCTCTTGGTAGTGTGAGTGCAGTTGCTGTTGCTTGTAATGATAGCAAGAAATTAGAAGTTAAAAACTTTTATGCTGCTCCAAGAGGAGAAACTACTCCAGAATATTTATCAGCTTACAACGCTTTAATTAATGATGGCGCTCGTTTCTTAGCTCTTTATGGTTTCTACCATGGCAACCACCTTGCTAAAGGGATGGAAGGAAATGGTTTAAGAAACAACACTGTAGCTGTTTATGTTGATGACAAGTTCTCTGGAAAAGAAAATGTTGACCGTGTTGCTTCAGTTCAATTTAGAGTTGACCACGCTGCTTTCTTAGCTGGAATTGCTGGTGCTTATCATTTAAATAGCAACCAAAAAACTTACTTAAGATCTGGTGTTACTGAATTAACATGAGCTGGAATTGTTGGTCTTCCATTCTCATCTACTTCAACATTCATTCAAGGTTTCAAATTAGGTGTTGCTTGAGCTAATGAAAAATTAAAGGACAAAGACATTGCTCAAAAAGATGACACTACTCCTAAAAAATGAAAAGAAGTTAAACAAGTATTTGCTGATTTATATGCTTCAGGTTCATTTAATGCTGATGAACCAAAAGCTGGACAAATAATGGATCAATTAATTAGTAAGAAGGCTAGCTTGGTGTTAATGGCTGCTGGTGGACAAGGTAATATTGCAATTAACAAAATTATCAATGCTTCACACCCAATGTCTTTAGTTGGTGTTGATACTGCTCAAGAAAAAGACAATTCATTCAACAAGGCTCGTTTAACTAATACTGATCTTAATAATGGTAAACCAGTTCTTTTCTCAATTGTTAAGCGTGTTGATATGGCTGGATATGCTGTAATGAATTCAGCTAAAGAAGGTAAACAAATCGAAAAAGACCTTAAGAAAGATGCTTACAAGTTAGGTACACATACACTAGCTAGTTTTGATGAATCTACATTTGTTAAAGGTAATGCTTTAGTTCAATTATCTGAAGCTGGTAGAGGGACACTTATTGAAGCTTATAAATTAGTTGATCCAAGTGTTACAGATTACAACAGTGTTGTTGCTAAAGTTAGCCAAGATGAAATCTTTAAGATTTTAGATATTGAAAAATCTGAAGCAGATTTAGACAGTTTACTTGACCACACAATGGAAAATGGTGCTAAAAAATATACAAAAGTTAAAGATGAACACAAAAACAAATCAGTTATCGAACTTCAAAAACTTTTAGGTGGAGATGTTTATGTGGATAAAGATGGAACTGTTTATCCATACCGTAACAACAAATCTTCATATTTAGGAGATAAGACAGCTGATACTGCTACATCTTCTACTAAGTTCAAAGAAGCATGAGATGCAGCTAAACCAGAAGACCGAGTTAAACTAATTAAAATGGCAATCGAACCAGCTGGTAGAATTAATGATAAGTCATTCCAACAAACTGGATACAACGCATTATATCAATTCTACAAAGAAAACGGTATAGACATACCTGAAATTAAATAGTTTTAAATTTGTGTTTATAATATTTAATAGATACTATAAACACATTTTTTTATTTATAAATAAAAGCGGTAAAAATATGCAAGATAATAAAAACAACCAAGAACATGAATATGCGATTGAAATGCATCAAATTACCAAAACCTTTCTTAACGGAACTGTAATCGCTAATAAAGATGTAAATTTAATGGTTAAAAAGAACGAAATTCATGCCATTATTGGTGAAAATGGAGCTGGTAAATCTACTTTAATGTCGATTTTATTTGGAATCTATAAACAAGATTCAGGAACAATTAAAATCAACGGAGATTTAGTTAACTTCTCATCTGCTAAAGATGCATCAAAAAGTGGAATTGGAATGGTTCACCAACACTTTAAATTAATTGACACTTTCTCAGTACTAGATAATGTAATCTTAGGATCTGAAGGGGTTGATTCTTTAAAATTCATTAAAAGAAATAAAATTGCTAAAGAATTAAAGCAAATTATTAATGATTACAACTTAAAGATTGATTTAAAAGCTAAGGTTTCAAGAATTACTGTTGGTCAACAACAAAAAACAGAAATTTTAAAATTATTGTATCGAAACATTGATATCTTAATCTTTGATGAACCAACTGCTGTTTTAAGTGATGATGAAATTAAATCATTTCTTGAAATGTTAAAAGACTTTAAAGCAGCTGGAAAAACAATCATTATTATTTCTCACAAGCTTAATGAAATTAAAGAAGTAGCTGATAGAGCTACAGTAATCAGACGTGGTGAATATATTGCTGATTTTGATGTTAAAGATAAAACAATATCTGAAATGGCAGAATTAATGGTTGGACGAAAATTAGTTGAAATCAAAAACAATACAAATACACCAATAGAAAACAAACCAATTTTAGAAGTTAATAACTTAGATATCACATCAATTCTAAAACGAGTTAGCACTAAATCAAAAACAAGCTCACACAATAGTGAACACAAAATCAACTTTAAAATTAATGCTGGTGAAGTGTTTGCAATTGCAGGGGTTGAAGGTAATGGACAAAGTGAATTAGCTCAAATGATCTCTGGTTTAATGAGTCTTAACAGTGGAGCTAGAATCATCCTTAATGATCAAGATGTAACTAAAAAAAGTATTAATGCACGATATCAAGCAGGTTTATCACATGTTCCTGAAGATAGACACAAGCACGGCTTAATCCTTGATGATACAATTGCTATGAACTCAGTATTACAAGAAGTTGATGATAAGAAATTTAGTTCATTAGGTTTTTTAAAACAAAATGAAATTAGTAAATATGCAATAGAAATCATTAAGAAGTATGATGTTAGAGGGACAACACGAGGAAATAATAATGCTCGTGGTTTATCAGGGGGAAACCAACAAAAGTTAATTATTGGTCGAGAAATCGAACGAGAACACAAATTAATTATGATGGTACAACCAACCCGAGGACTTGATTTAGGGGCAATTGAATTTATCCATAACCAAATCCTTAATGAGAAAAATAAAAATAACTCTGTTTTATTGATTTCATATGAATTAGATGAAATCTTAGCATTAGCTGATACAATTGCTGTAATGCAAGATGGTAAGTTCATTGATGTTGGTAGTAAAGATGTTATGACAAGACAAAGAATTGGTGAACTTATGGCAGGGGAGAAGAATGATGCTATCGTTTAAATCTAAATTGATGCTTGATAGTATAACCAAAAGTACACAACGTAAAAGCATCACAAAAAAAGTATTGTCTACGATTTTTGCAATTTTTGTAGCCATTATCGCTTCAACTATTCTAGTTGGAATCTTAAATTATGATACAAACGATTTCTTATATCGTTTGTTTACTCAATGAAAACTTTCACTTGAAATTTATTTAACTAAAGTAGCTGTCATTGGTATTGCTGCACTTTCGTTTATATTTGCTTTTAAAGCTGGTATCTTTAACATCGGGATTAGTGGACAGATGTTAGGGGCTGGAATGATTATGCTAGTTGTTGTTAAGAACATGGACTTAGCACAAATCAATATGCCTAACTGAGCTGGTCAGCTATTTCTTTTAGTAATTGCTTTAGTATCTGGAGCAATGTTTGCTTTATTAATTGGTTTATTGAAAGTTTTCTTAAAAATTAATGAAGTACTAAGTGCTATTTTATTAAACTGGATTATTTTCTTTGTAACACGATATGTTGTGTTTACAGCTCAAAACAAAATATATAATCCAAACCCTAATCAAATTGGACAAAGTTCAATTCAATTTTCTGATAATTATTCATTAACAAAATTAGGATCATTTGAAGGAGTAGGTGTAGGTGGAGAATCAACTACATTTACTTATGGATTTATCTTTGCTCTATTAATCTTTATTTCATTATCAGTTATTGTGTTTATTATTCTTAAATATACTGTTTTTGGACATAAGATCTTATCTGTTGGTAAATCATTCTCAGCTGCTCAGTATGCAGGTTATAAAACAAAACTAATTTCTTTATCAACATTTGCTATTTCTGGTGCTTTAGCTGGAGCATTAGCGATGGTTAACTATACAGCTACATCAAGTAATGCTATTACTATTTCTCAATCAAATGATATCTTACCATTACAAGGGTTTGATGGGATCGCAATTGGATTAATTGCTCAAACTCATCCATTAGCTACAATCCCAGTTTCATTCTTAATGGGATTATTACAACAATCAACTGAAAACTTAGGGGGAAGTTTCCCACAAGATATTTCAGGAATCATTATTTCATTTGTAATGTTAGGAGCTGCAATGTTTGTGCTCTTTGAAAGAATCTCACCAGTTTATTGAGCATACCAACTATTCTCTTCTTACAAAGCAAAAGATTTATATAAGGAATATGAAAATGTTTCTGCAGCTACTTTAGCTGAATATAAAGCTTTATATAATGAAAATAAAAAGAATTTAAATTTATACCACCAAAAACTTAAAAAACTATATCAACAACTTAAACAACATCCAAATCATATAAACTATCATTTAGCTGAACAAACTTATCAAAAAGCTTTAGTTGCTGTTAATCAGTTCTATAAAGACCAATTAGCTAAATACTATGAAGAATATTTAAATAAAACTACTTATCAGCTTGCTCAATTTAAAAAGCATATCTTAATTGAAGAAGCAAAACTAGTTTACTACCCTGAAATCGAAGCACAACGAAAGTTTAACGCTCATTTAAAACGAATTGAAAACAAGAGTGCTTTACACTTATCAAAATATAAAGATAAAATTTATGCTGAACAAGCATTATTACAAAAACTACAAGATCAACACTTAAGTCAATATGTAATGAACTTAGATGTTAACTATGAAGCTTTTAAACAATTTAAAGCTGAATTTGATCAAAAACCAGTTTGAGATCTAAATAATACTAAAGCATTCTTGGCTACACTTAAAGATAAAGATAATCGATTAATTATTGATCATATTGATGCATTAGAAACAAATGATGAAATTGCTTTAATTGCAACAAATAATCAATTAAATCAATATGTTAATAAAATCTTAGATCAAGAAGTAGAAGAAATTATTAGTTTAAATAAGATTAACAAAAAAGATCATAATCCTGAATTCACTAATACTATTGAACAATACTTTGCTAAAAAAGATAGAGTTTATAACCAAATTCTTAATAAGAGAAACAAATGTAGAAGTGCATATATTAATGAATTAGATAAATTTGCAAACGAAACTAATAATGTTGATAGTTTATTAAAGAAATATCAAAAACAACCAAGCTTAAACAAAATAGAAGCATTCTATAAAAAAGCAACAATTAGAGCTAATAAACTAAAACTAAATGAAAATGAAAAGAACTTAATAAACGAATGATTATTAGCTGCTAAAACAAACCAACTCAATAAACTAAATCCAGTAAGTAAGGAGTTTAATTAACAATGCCAACGTTATCATTAGTTAATGAATCCGCTTTATTTGCTGCGGTATTAATTCTAGGTTCACTAGCAGGTTATTTTAGTGAACGAGTAGGAATTGTAAACATCGGGATCGATGGTCAGATGATTTGTGGTGGATTCTTCTTTGCTTTATTTGCCACTATCATTTATAAATACATGGGAACAACCTATGATACTGAAAAAACCTTTATTGGTCCACTACTATTAGCTGGAGTGTGTACAATTCCAATTACGATGCTATTTGGGTTTTTAACAATTAAGTTAAAAACCAATCAAACAATTGCAGGAACTGCTATTAATTTACTTTCAACAGGAGTGTTTACTTTTTTAACAAACACTGTTGGACAACAAATTGATAATAAAACAACACTAACATCAGAATATAGTGGTTTATTAAGGATTGGTGATGGAACTACTGCTATTTATATTGGTAGTTTACTAATTCTAGCTGCTGTTATCATTATTGCTTCTGGTTTATATGTAATGATGAAGAAAACACCATTTGGATTAAGACTAACTGCTATTGGTGAAAACCCTAATGCAGCAGATGCCCAAGGGATTAATGTTTATAAATACCAATGAATTGCTTTAAGCTTTAGTGGGTTTTTAGCTGGACTTGCTGGGGGGATCTTTGTTTATTCAACCCAAGCTGGGTTTAGAGGAAGTGTAAATGGAGCTGGATTCTTAGCACTTGCGATCTTAATTGCAGGAACTTGAAGAATTCCTTTATTAATTTCTGTTTCTATTTGCTTTGCTATTATTACTAAAACAGTTAGCCAAGTCAATGCTAATATCATTCCACAAGAAGTTGGTAAATTATTACCATATCTAATTACTTTAGTTGCCATGGTTGCATTTAGTAAGTACTCGATTGCTCCTAAGAACCTGGGTATGGGCTTTGATAAATCGAAACGATAATATAAAAAATAGAACTACTCTGCTAATCAGAGTGGTTTTTGTTTGCTTATTATATTATTACATCAAGAATAATTGGTTTATTTGATTAAGATTAATCTATTTTATATCTTATTCTCAAAGCAGTTTTTAGAGATTATTCATTTTGTTATTTAAATTTAACTAAGGATAGTTTCTAAACAAGGGTTTTGACATTAGAGTTGCTAGGAAGAATATAAACAACTTTTATGTTAAGAAAGTTTATACAAAATATCTTTTTAAATTTATTACTGATTATTGATGAATCCTAGTTTAATAAAGATACTTTATTGTTTAAGGTGTAATATTTAAGTAATTATAGATAGTAATTCTGCATTTGAATCTAAAGCATTTTTGTAATCTATATTTAAAATCTTTTATTTGTAGATATAAAAAAACTCAAGTGCTATCAATAAATTTTACTTTAATGATATTGCACTTGAGTTTATTAATGGGAGTAAATTTAAGTATGTTTCTTAATACTTAAATTTGGTTTAATGTATACGAATTAATTATTTTATTCACTTTCTGTAGTTTTAGATAAATTAATAATAAGCGATTTTGATTTTAAATCAACATCAGCTAATGAATCTAAACCATCTTTGTCATATGTAACACTACTTAATCAAAGGTTTTCAAATTTTTGCCCTTTTAATTCAGATTCGTCAAATTCTAAATCTACTGGTTCAGTGTCTTTTACAACAACATCATTAGTAGCAATTGCAACTTTTCCCTTTCCATCTTTTGGATTTTTTTCAGTTAGTGTAACATAAGCAGTATAACCAATCGCTTCAGGTTCAAACTTAACTTTAAAAATGTATTTAGTTCCCTTTTTTTCAACCGTTGTTTCATTTTTTCCATTAGCAAAAGATAAGCTTGCTTGAATTTTAGGTGCAACTTCTTCATCGTCGCTAGAATCTTCGCCTAGACCTCTTCCGTGAGTGTGTCCGCCTCTTCTTGGTGGGTTTCCTAACGGAGGATTACTCGGTGTGTGTGTGTGTGTTTCAGTAGATGAACTAGAACCATTAGTACCACCACTAGAAGAAGAAGAAGAAGAAGAAGAAGAAGAAGAAGAAGAAGAAGAAGAAGAACTTTCATCACTTCTAGTATCTGAAGAACCAGTGTTAGATGAACTATCTCCTGATGAACCTGCAGTACCTTTTTTCTTCTTTAACGCATCTTCTAGCTCATCATTAACTTTTTGTATTCTTTTTTCAGCTCTATCTAAATTTCAATAAGGACCTTTAACATCTTTTTTCTCTTTTTTAGTTTTATCTTTTCAGAAATATTTGTATAAAGGTTCAACAATATCGTAATATTCTTTTTCGCCAAGTTTATCTTTATAGCTAGCCTCTAATGCATAAAGAGCTGACATTCAAGCTAATGCAACTGCTTCTTCATCAGTTTCTGGTTTTTCTCACTTATATGGGCTAAAAGGTTCTTTTGGATCAAAATCCCATTTTTCAAATCAGCTATATTTTGTTTCGCCAACTTTTCCTGTTAATCTAATTTTTAAGTCGTTGTAAATAAATGCTCTATCACTGTCAGTTTTAGTAAGAGGATAAAGGTGTTCTTTAGGGTTGAATGCACCTTTTCTAGTTTTTCTATTCTTCTTTTTCTTAGGTGTTGCAATACCAGTTCCACCAGTTTTACCAGCTTCTTTCCCACCATTTTGCCCAGCGTTTGGATCATCTCCTAAAACCCCAAAAARCCCCTTTTTTTTTTTTTTTGAAGCACGAAAAATTGAATTTAGAATTGCTCTATATTTCGCAAACCAAACTTTTAAAAAGGAATTTTCAACATAATTTTAACTATCAAAGGATTAAATCCTTTGATAGTTAAAATTATGTTGAAAATTCCTTTTTAAAAGTTTGGTTTGCGAAATATAGAGCAATTCTAAATTCAATTTTTCGTGCTTCAAAAAAAAAAAAAAAAAGGACTTTCTAGGTAAATGTTCCGGTTTAGTTAATTTTTAGAAAATGTGCTTTATTTTAAATATTTATTAAATAAATAAAAAATCACCACCTTTAAAGTAGTGATTGTTATTTTTATATTATTGGAAATCAGCGTGTTTGTCTAATAGATTTTTCTTATTTGGATCTCCATCAATCCAAATAGAGGCAATTCTATAGGTTGTTCCGTCCTTTTTCTCTTGTGGTTGGTTAGGTCAAACAACAAAAGTTACTTTACCTCCTTTTTCAGAAACTTTATATGTTTTTGTGTTTCCAGCTCCATTTGTGATATCTTCATAAAATAGATTTGTCCCTAAAACATCCAATCTAAATCCCAAAAATTTATCTTTGATTTTTTCATATGTTTCAGTATCTGTTGTTAATTGGAATGTAAAGTAACTTTGATATCCTTCTTTAGTATCTCTTGTTACTTTAAGATCTGTTAGTTGAGCAGTTGTTGCAATTTCTTTAGCTTCTTCTTGTTTTGCTTTTAGGTTTACTTCATTTTTAGCATTAGCTTCTTCAAAAACTTTATCTACTTCAGATAAATCAGAATTATCAGGAAGATCATCTATTTTTTTATTAAATGTTTCTTTTTCATCTTTTGATAAATTTGCAAGTTTCTTAATTTTATCTTTAATTTCAGTCTTTTTAGAAGCTAATGTTATTTCAGTTTTTCCAGCTTGATCACTGTTTTCATTCATTGATTTTGCTATATCATTAGTTTTTAATTCTTTAGAAGATAACTCATCACTTACTTTAAGATTAGTTGGTGATGTTGAATCTTCTGTATCATAAAGCATAAGTGATGATACTTTGTATTTAGTTCCTTCTTTTAGGTTTTGAAAAGTAAAAGTTGCTTTGTTAGAAGTAATCTTTGCTTCTGCAGTTGGTTTAGAAGCCTTTTCTCCTTCAGGTACAACTTCAGTTAATTCAATTTCTAAAAATTTATCATTAGCGTTTGTAACATTTAAAACTAATTCGTATTTATTCTCTTTTTTAGTTAAATTAGCATCGGTATCTAGACTAACTGAAACTGGTTTAGCTGTATCATCTTTATTTTCAGATCCGCCATTCATATTTTCTTTATTGTCTTGAGAACTAGAGCCAGGAGTTGTTGCGTTCCCTGATTGTTCTGTGGTTGATCCGCCACTTTGCGTTCCACCATTTTCTGCATTAGTTCCTGGAGAGTTTTGTTTATTTGGTTGTTCATGGGTTGTTCCCTTGTTTTGAGAACCATTACTTTCTCCATCGGTTCCAGTCTTTCCTTCTTTACTAGCACCTCCACCTACTTCTGGAGAACCTTGTTTACTTGATTCTGATCCATTTCCTGTATTAGGATCACTACCTTGCATCTTCTTATCTTCAGGCTTAGCTCCTAAATTTGGATTAGTCACTATAGGATCTTTTTGAGTTGTTCCTGTAGTAGTATTGTTTGAACCATTTGATGAATTTGTTGTTCCGCCAGTTTCAGAACCTTGTTTAGTACCAGTTGTAGTGCTTCCGTTTCCTTGATTTTTAGATTCAGTTCCACTAGTTTGTGGTTGTTCTACTTTCTTTTCAGTGGGTTTAGCTGGTTTCGCCTTTGTTGGTGCACAAGCTGCAACTACTCCAATAACACTAACCCCTGCCATAATCGCACCAACTGATAAAGCTAGTGCTTTTTTATTTTTGAATTTACTCATATATTAATAAATCCTTTGATAGTTAAAATTATGTTGAAAATTCCTTTTTAAAAGTTTGGATTGTGAAATATAGAGCAATTCTAAATTCAATTTTTCATGCTGCAAAAAAAAAAAAAAAGGACTTTCTAGGTAAATGTTCCGGTTATAGGTGTTTTAATAGATTAATAATTTTGTTTTGTTCTGAATAATTTGGTTTTAGTGTTTCATTAGAATGTAATTGTATAGAAACAAAAAACCAACATTTTCTGTCGGTTTTCATTATATTTTTAATATGTTCTAAAATGTTATTTAAATTTTGCTGATTTATCTAATAAGTTTGTTTTGTTAGGGTCATCAGGTAATCAAATTTTGCTAATAACATAAGTAGGTCCTTTAGGTTGTGGGAATGATGGTGATGTGTCAAAAGTCACCATATCACCATCAGCAGACACAAATTCTATTGGTCTTTGCGGTCATCCGTTTGTTAGATCTGTTTGATAAGCAGAACTACCCTCTTTATTAATTTCATAAGCTAGGTAACTATTTTTAATTTTTTCATATGTTGCTTTATCAGTTGTCAATCTAAATATAAAGAAGTTTTCATATCTAGGATCTGAATCTCTTCTTACTTCGAGTTTTGTAAGTACTCCCGCTTTAGCTATTTCTTTTGCTTTATTTTGTTTTATCTCTAAGTTTTTAGCATTCATAGCTTTAGCATCTTCAACAACTTTATCAACATTAGAAATCATTGATGAATCTACTATTTCGTCTATTTTTTTAGTGAATTCATCTTTTTCTTCTTTTGATAAATGAGCAAGTTGTTTAATCTCTTCTTTTGCTTTCGTCTTTTTAGTATTCAATGCTTCTAAAGCTTCTTTTTTAGTTTTTTCTTCTTTATCTTTTTGTTCAGCTCTATTAAATATTTCATCTAAGTCACTAAGTTTAGAATTATCATTGAACGCTTCAACTTCTTCGTTAAATGTCTTTCTATCATCTTCAGATAAATTAGTTAATTCAGAAATCTTTTGTTTAGTTTCAGTCTTTTTAGCAGCTAATTCTGCTTCTTTTTGGGCTTTTAGCTTTTCAGCATCTTCTTGTTCTTTTTTAGCAGAACCATCTTGTTCAGTTTTTCCACCGGCCTCAGAACCATCGTTTTCACCCTTGCCATTAGCAATAGAACCATCAGACGAATTAGAACCTACATTTGGTTTTTCACCGTCTTTTTTCATATCTTTATTAGGTGTTTCAGAACCTACATTATCTTTAGGTTTTTCTGTAGTGCCACCATTTGTTCCTGGTTGATTGTCTTTCATCTTTTCATCTTTTTGTTTTTCTGGTGAACTAGGATTAGTTACTTGTGGATTTTCTGGTGAAGTATTTGATGAACCACCTGATGGATTAGTTGAACCATTGTTTGAACCTTGGTCAGTTGGCGTTGATGGAGTATTGTTTTCTGAATCTTGTTTAGTACCATTTGTAGTACTTCCACTACCTTGCTTTGTAGATTCAGTTCCACTAGTTTGTGGTTGTTCTACTTTCTTTTCAGTGGGTTTAGCTGGTTTTGCCTTTGTTGGTGCACAAGCTGCAACTACTCCAATAACACTAACCCCTGCCATAATCGCACCAACCGCAAGAGTTAATGCTTTTTTATTTTTGAATTTACTCATATATTAATAAATCCTTTGATAGTTAAAATTATGTTGAAAATTCCTTTTTAAAAGTTTGGATTGTGAAATATAGAGCAATTCTAAATTCAATTTTTCGTGCTGCAAAAAAAAAAAAAAAAGGACTTTGTAGGCGGATGTTCCGGTTTCCGCTCTTTTAAGTACTTTTTTTAAATAAGAATAATTTCTTGGTTTTATGAATATATGAAAACTTAACAAATTGTTAAATTTTAAAGAAATTCTTGTTTGATTGATGTTTGAACTTATCGATTTGCAACAGGACTTCTGTTTGCATATACTAGCTTGTCAACAATAAAAGCTGATTTTGGTTCACGACTGTTTATTTCATTTATATTAATTGGTTTTTTCGTTTCAACTTGATTAATCCATTCTGGATCTTCATCAAATAATCAAGATTTAGCATCCTTAAAGTGTTTTCTAAAAGCTTGTTTGTATGAATAGACTTGATGAGGTGCTCCCCCATTAATTAAGTCATAAGCTGGTAAAATTAGCTGATCATTAATTCTAAATCCTTCAAAAATTAAAGGTTCAGCTAAAGAACCATCAAGTGGTCTAACCATTGCAAAATGAATTCCAATAATCTCTTTATTACCATTTAATACTACAGATCCAGAAGAACCTGATGTTAATGCACTATCTTTAAATGAGTACATAATATTAAAGTATTGATAATCATCTACAAACCCTGTTTGGTTTCTAAAGTTTAAGAAGTTATTTGTAATTGATCCATTAACAATTCCAGGAATAATTTGATTATATTTATTTAAGAAATAATTACCAAAAGCTTGATTAATTAATAATTTAGCTCCAGTACTAAAATCTTTAGTAGTTGTTGGTTTATTAATTGTTGGAATTCCACCAGCATAACCAAAAATATAAAAATCTGAACGATTAACTAATTGATCGATGCTATTAGTTAATAAGCTATATTTAGCAAATTTATGACGTTTGTTTTTGTATTTATAATAAAAGTCTCTTGTAATTATTCTTGCAGCTCTTTCATCATTAAATACAACTTTTAGAACAACAAAGTCTTTAGCATGATCTGGTAAATTAGATGGATTAGTTGGTTTTGTACTAGTATAACGATAATTAGCTAAGAAGTTTTTGTCTAAGAAATTTGTTGCTGTATAAACTATTGCAAATTCTTTAATTTTAGTAGCTATTAAGCTTCTGTTTAGATTTTGATCATAAGGTGCATTATCATTCTTTTGCCCCTTATCTAAATAAGGATTATAAACTAAATATAAGCCAGTTTTAGGGTGAGTTCTTCTACTAATATATGAAGAATCTGGTATTGTTGCTCCTTCTAACACTTCATTTTCTAAATAGTTAAATCGTGCAGCAACGTGCATATTAGTTGCAATAAAGAATGTAGTTGGATAACTATCTTTATCATTTGGTTGAATATAATCTAAAATTCAACCTGTTCCTTGTGTAGCACTTGTTTGTCCATTATCTCCAACCGCTTGATAATTTAATCCAACAGTCATATCATATGCTTGTTGATAAACTTCATTTTTAGGAATAAAGTATCGATAATACTGATTTAATTGATTTTCATTTTTAGGATATACATGATAATTTGGATTATCTACTCTTGTATCATGTTCTACTGCTTTAGTTAAATAAGCTTTGTTGTACTCTATTTTTTGATCATTATCTAAACTTAATGTTGTAAAACTAGTTTGTTTATCATTTAAATTATTAGTTTGATCTTTATTATATAAATTAGTAGATGATTGATTTAGTTTACTAATTAAATCAATTGATTGTAGTTTATAAACACTATTTTTAACTAAATTAGTTAATGTTGTTTTAATGAATGTTTGGTTGTTAATAGTACTTAAATTAATATTATTAAAACTAATAACTTGATTATTTTCATTAACTAATTTAATAGATGCTAAATAAGCATCAATATTTAATAAATTAGAAATATTTAAAGGAACTTTAAAATTAATACTTGTGTTTTGTGGTTCATAAAATTCTAATTGATCTAGACTTAAATTAACGTTTTTAATAAGATCATCTAAACTAAATACCTTATCAGTTAATTTAGAATTAGGTTTAGTACTAAAAGCTACTCTTTGATTGTTTGAGCTAAGCTTTCAAGCTTTTTTAAAAGTAAGTGAACTTGCTTTAGTATTATTTAAACTAAGAGTGAATTTAGCTTCAACTAGCTCATCTTTATAAGTTGGTTTAATTATTGTTGGGTTAGTAAATAATCTAGTTTTGTTTTCAGTTTCAAATTCTAAAACAACTGAAGTTTCATCTGAATTATTAACTAGATTTGATAAACTAGTTCTAAACACTAAATCTTTATTAGAATTAATACTTTCTAAATTAAGATCTTTAAGATAACTTGATGGATTAGTTCTACTACCTTTAATTTCAAAATCTGATTTTGAAGAATCATAAATAGTATTATCTGAACTATTGTTAATGTTTTGGATTAAATTAGCTGGTTTAGTTTTTAAATTAATCTTTAAGACTTTAAAATTAATTTGATTCTTAAGATCTTTAAGACTAACATTAAAAGCTACTAATCCATTATTATCTACTTTAAGAGTTGATGATAATGTTTGGTTATTATCTAATACTAAAACAACTTCTTGATTGTTTGTAAAACCTAGATCATCACTTTTTAAATTAATAGATAATTGGTCATTACTAAAATCATATCTATAATTTTTAACTGATGTAATAGATGGATCTACTTTAACTGAATTAAGTTTAAATTGATCAAGATTAATTAATGATCATTTAGATTCATCTTTAAGATCAGATTGATTAGTTAGTGCTAAAGTAGTTAGTTTAAAGTTACGATTTGTAATAAATGGTTTAAAACTAATCTTTATTTTGTTGTTTACATTATTTAGATCAACTAATTGATGATAAGTCTGTTCTAATTGATCATTAGTAGTATATCTAACTACTAAAGTATCATATTTAGTTTTATATGAATCATTAATTAATTCAACAGTAGTATTAATTTGTTTGTTTTCATAATTATGGCTAATACTTTTTAATAAATTTAAATGATTTAATGTTTTAAAACTAAATGAAGTACTAAATACTTGATCATTGATTTTGATTTGATTAATTTGATAAGATGTATTAGCTTCTAAATTGTTTAAATCTAAACTAAATGATTGATTATTAGTTTGTTTTATTTCTATTTGTTTAGATGCATTAGATACTGTGTTAGTAACTAATGCTTTAATTACATTATTAGAATTAGATAAATTTAAATCTTTAGCATTAACAATAATGTTTGCTTTATTGTTAGATAATTTATTAATATTAAATTGAAATGAAGCTTGGTTGTTCTGTTTTGGATTTGGATTAAAACAAGATGCTGAAACTAAAGCAACAACACCTAAACTAAGTGTTGTTGGAATTAATAACTTTTTAAACTTATTTCATCATTTTTTCATAATAACCAATTTCTTGTGCTTAACATTAAAAATTAAATAATAATACTTATTATTAATCATCCAATAAGAAGATGGTTAATAATTTAGTGTTTTATTATATAAAAATAAATTAATTTTTAATTGATTAAATGATGGTTTAATACATTAATGATTAAGAGATCATCAAACACTAATCTTGTTAATACTCATCAATAAATGGCTAATTTTGTTTCTATTATATTTTTAGTTGCTATATTTACTTAATAAGTTATAAACGATTATCTTTTATAAGATGAGCATATTTGTTGTCTATTAATTGATCAGAATAGAAAAAATCTATTTTATCTAAAATGGTTGCAAAATCTAAATGTTCTATTGAAGAAAATTCATCAGTTTCTAATCCAATATTTAAAACATATTTATAATCATTAAAGTCGTAGAATTTATTAGTATTATTAGATGTTAGATCATTATGAATTCTAGTTGTTTTCGCTATTAAACAAAGGTATTGGAAGTCTTTATCAATATATTGTGTATTATTATTTGGATGAGCCATTGAATAATGTTGATTAGGAGTAAGCATAATTAGATTTTCAATGAAATCAGCTATATCAGGATAATTAGATTGCGGAAAAATATGGTGGGCTTGGGTTGCTTTGACATGTTCAGTACTTTGAATTACTTCTGGTTGCCCATTGTTGAATATATCATTAAATTTACGAACTGCTTTTTTAGCTTTGTTGACTGTGTAAGTTCTAAAAGCTCTTTCTTGTAATTTAGATAAGATGATTTCATATTCTGATCTTGGTATAGACTTATCTTTACCACTTAACTCATCTCTTCAATTAGAACGATTGTATTGCAAATCATTTAATGTTATGGCAAACCTTGATATTCTTCCCTTTTCAGTTCCAAATTTCTTTAGTTTAAAAGCTAATGGATTTATTACCTTAGTGAAAATTCTTCCACACTCGGTTTGATTTCTTATTTTTGTATTACTAATTGTAAAATTTATGAATTTGTCTCTTACATTCTTATAAGCTTCATTAGTTTGAATATTAAAAAAATCATTAAAAGATTCAATTAATCCACTATCCGATAAAACTTTAGTAATGT
Source organism: Ureaplasma diversum (assembly GCF_000941095.1). Taxonomy (NCBI): domain Bacteria; kingdom Bacillati; phylum Mycoplasmatota; order Mycoplasmoidales; family Mycoplasmoidaceae; genus Ureaplasma; species Ureaplasma diversum. The sequence continues at coordinate 360,724 of NZ_CP009770.1, read as the reverse complement.
ATTCATACAAGAAATTTAGAGCATTCATTGGTCTTAGTGCTATTTTGCTCAAGATTTCTTGGTTATTAATAGAATAAAAATATCTATTTTTGTCCTTTCGTACATTAAGTACATGACTATATCCTAAAAGTTTTATAGGTTGACCAAAATATTTATCATATTCATTACTTGCTTTTAATTCAGGATCAGGTTTAGAAAAAATTGAAATAACATTTTCTCTTGCATAATCACTGTGTCAAATATCAGATACAGTAAACTCTTTATTATTAGAATTTTCTACATATTCATTTATACAATCCGCGATTATAGATACAACATCATAAGTACACTTTTGATCAATTCATCGTGCATCTTTAAGCTTTCTAACATCATAATCATATTGACTTAGAAATTCATTATACATACTAATTCTAAATCTCCTTTTTAAGTCCAAACCAGTAGCAACTTGTTTCATCAATGTTTAATGATCGAGTTTGATAATTTCTTGCAATCTTATAAAAATCTCTAAACTCTTGGCTTGAAATATATTCAAGCTGATTCTTAGATATTTTTAAACCACTATCTTTAGGGATTAAGATAGCAACTGATCCATTAACTACATAACCTTTTTGTTTTTTAATAATTCTTGGTTTATAGGTCATGTTTGGAGTTAAATAAACACTATCATTATCAATATATTTACTAACAATTAGTTGTGATAAGGTTTCATTATCTAAATACGCATCATATCCATCAATTTTTAAAATCTCACCATTATCTAAAATATTTCTAGACTTTAGAACCCTAATATTGTATTTATCAGTTTTAATTAGTGATGAATTAGTGTTTGTGATTTGACGATCTCTAAATACATTAAATACATCAAAAACCATCTTTTTAAGGATATTATCAAAAAAATCATTTCGATAAATTATTCAATAAGGTAAAGTATCATCAAAGATGTATTTACTTTTCTGATTAATACTAAGATCTAAACTAGTTGATATTACTTTTGTAGATGATGGTTTTTGACCACAATCAATTATTAAGTTAACTGTTTCAACTAAAACCCCTTTGAATCCAGATTCATTAAAATCAATAATACTATCAACTTTTTTAGTAGCTAATAGTTCTCTAGTTGCTTTAAATTCAGCTGTATTTAGAACTGTTTTAGGCATAATCAAAGAAACATATCTTGCATTAGTTATTGCTTTTTCTAAAAAGAATTCAGCTAGATTAGTTGCTTTTTTGTTGTAATTAGTTTTAAGTAAGTTTGCTCTATAAGAGCCATTGATTTTACTAAAAGGTGGATTACCAATTATTAAATCAACTTTAGTGTGCTTAAAGTTCATATAATCATCACAAACAAAATTGATTTTAAAGTTGTTTGGAATATTGTTATCATCATATAAAATCTTAAGCATTTCTAAAACATCTTGATCAATATCAATAATGGTTAGATTAACTTGTTTTTTGTTTGCATATTTTTTAAAAAGAAATGGTAGAAAATTACCTGAACCAACTGATGGTTCAATAATACTAATTTCTTCTTTATCAATATCTACTAAGTTATTAAAAATAGTTTGGATAATACATTTATCTGTAAAATAAGCTGAGTTCTTTGTTCGTTTTGAATTAGCATATTCAATAATCATTGATAAGGTTGATAAACTATATTGGTTTTTGTTTGCATACAAAAACTGTTTTAGATTATTAGTATTTTCAAGTTTGTGTGACTCAATCAACTCTTTGATTTGTTTATGTGTAAGTTGACTAAAAGATAGCACCTTTTTGATTTTTGATGCAATTTGTTTAAAAATAGAGGTTGGTACAGCTTCACCAATACACTGTCTAATATTCATTTCTTCTTTTTTAGAGATCTTGATTTTCTCTTCTTGACTTAATTGATTTAAATAAGCTAAGTCATGATCTAATCATTTAAATGAATTAGGAATAGTCATCATCTGCATTAGTTCTCGAATTGAAAAAACACGATTATCAATTGGGTGAATAGTGTTTTGACTTGCCATTTGATCATTTCTTGTATGAACACAAGGAGCTACTTTAGAATATATTTGTCTAGTGTATTTATCTGCATTTTTAGATTTATTAATAACTAGTTTTCCATCTACAATCTTATGTGGTTTAAGATTATCATCTTTATTATCAAAAGCACTTTCTCCTTGTTTTAAATCTTTAATTCAAGCTAGCATATGCTTTGGATAAGTTCTAAAGCTATGATAGAAATCATTTAGATCATATTGATTTCAATCTAAGCTTTTCATATGCCCAACTACATCATAAAGTGTTTTCTCTTTTGTATAATCAGGCATAAGTTCAAATGGAACAACTTGATCAGAATATGATCGATCAACACCAATCACTAATGTTCTTGTTCTTGATGAATTTGATCCATAGTTCTTAAAGTTAATAACTTGGTGATGAATTAAATATTGATCCTTTAGTTCATCAGTTATCATTGATCCAATTTCAACTATTTCTTTATTTTTATTAACACAACCTGTTTTTCAAAAAGCTGCAACATTTTCAAAAACAAAAAATCTAGGATTAATTGTTTTAATAAAATCCACACTTTCTTTGATTAAACTATTTCGATCAATATCATTATTGCTCTTTTTATGGTTTGCAACACTCATTCCTTGACAAGGTGGAGTTGCTATTAGCACATCAACTCGATCATTACCTAACTTCTCTCATTTTTTGATCTCGTTATAAATTTGTTCTTTGGTTGCTTGTTCTTTAATATTACCCGCTATATAACCACTATCAAATTTACACTTTTGATTGATCTTTTGAATATTAAGTCTTCGTGAAATTATTTCATTTGTAGCTATACATTCAAAACCTTCTATTTTAAAGCCATAGCATCCAACTCCAGCTGATGAAAACAATGAAATATAAGTTGGTTTGTTGTTAATCATTTTTAATACTCACTTTCAATGTTCTTATTTTTAATATGTTAGATAGAGCTAAAAAACTAATATTTATTAAGTTAGTTTAAGTATAAACACTTAAATTACATGTTAGAAAAGAATTATTCAAATTCTCTGTTATTTAGAGAATTACCTACTTTTTCATTGAAATTCTTCACATCTTTTTTGAACTGGATTTGATATTTATGGTTTGAATGCATAATTGAATTTTCAAAATGTTTAACCTTTGAAATAAGTTCAATAACTAGTTTTATATCATTAACTTCTGATATGTATTAATGCATAATTCCTTTTATATTTGATCAGGCTTGGATATATGCTACATCTGTTGCTACAATATTATTTCTTTCTGTGTTGTAGTCTATTTAATTTTACATTAATAAGTATATGAAAAACAGAAGAATGATCAAACTTTCTATCTCTTTTTTTGAACACAAATATTATAAAGTTAATTTTGTCTTCAAGGATTTTGATTTGTTCATATTTTATAAAAACTTGTGGTGAATGTTCTCTATAAATAGCTCCTGATATAAAAGACACAACTATGTGTCTCATAATTGTGTCTATGTTTAGTTTATATTATTGAGTGTTTTCTAGAATAATTTAAATTTAGTTTTACGATGATTGATCACCGAATTCAATAAACTTTTTACCTTTATCAGATGGTTTCCCAACAACTTTATGTAAAGTGTGATTTTTATAGTCATAAAAATGAAATTCAAATGGCGATCTAGTTAAATCATTATCCCCACGTCCAGTAAGAATACTTTTAACCTTTGGTTTTGATTTATCAGGATTTCTAGGGTTATTAACTAGACGACTAATTAATCACCGTCAATGACTTTCATTAGTTGCATAAGCATATAAATTAGCATTAAGAATTGCTTCTTCTGATAAATCGTATCTATTTAGTGTTTCAAAATCTGTTTTATTAATATCTTTAATGTAGCTTTCAAATACGCCTGCAACCTTTTGATAAGGTCCTTCTTGAGAATTTTTATCTGAATAGTCAGGTTGAATTCCTAACATAATCATATGATCTCACAAGTTATATTTCATCACCGCTAATTTTTTATCAGGTTGATCAGGAGCTCGAAGATATTCTTGAGTTTGTGGGATTTTTGGTTTTTTGTCTTTAATTGAATCTAGATCTTCTTGTGTTACACCTAAATGTTTTGCAAAAGATTCAACAAAATGTAATGTCCCCACTGGACCTCAAATACTTGCATAATCGAATTGGAAATCAATCGGGATAACTTTTTCGTTTTTAATTGTTTCTTTGAAGAATTTTTCGGAAGCAAGAAAACAAAAAAAGCACTTCTAAAAAGTGCCTTTGTTCCAATTATTAATTTGTATAAATGATTGTAGTGTTATTAAATTAGTAGTTAATTTTACTAAATTGATCTGTTTTGATTGGTTTTTGTCAATCAAAACGATATTTATTATCAATTAATAAGTTAGAAGTAATTAACTTATTATTCTTATTTTGATCACCCTTTTTATTAATCCAATAAGCTGCTGTAATTAAGATTGCTGCAACTATAACTCCACCTAATAAAATTAAGTTATAGGTTTGATTGTGTCTATAGTACTCTTGTGCTGCAAGTGTACTATTTTTATTATATAAACTAAATCCAACCTTAACAAAGTTAACAAATGGTCCACTTAAAGTAATTCCAATTGCTAACACACTTTGATAAATACCCATTGCACTTACTTTATTTGTTCTTAAGTTAATGATTACAACAATTGTTAAAATCACATTATAAACTAAACCATAAGCAAACCCATTAAGAGCATGGATAGTAATAAATGAAATTGGTGTTACTGCAAAAATAGCAGCAGTATGATAAATCATAAAGAATGCACAACCAATCATCATAATTTGTCATGTACTTAAACGCTTAATTAATACAGTTCCCATTAAAACTCCTGCACATAATTGGAATAGATTATGAACAATTGTTAAATAAGATTCATAAAAATAAGCTTTTTGATCAATGTATTTATTTAAAATTTGGATATGTAATGAAGCAACAGAACCAGAGTTACTAAATCGAATAAATAAAATTAAAAGACCAGCTAAGGCGTATAAAATAAATGAAATGATTTGATATGTTTCATTTTTAGTTTGATTTAGTGGAGTTAAATTCCAAGCAATATGACGTTTTTCTTTAATAAAGAATCACATCACAAAAGCAACTATTAAGAAAACAATACCAATGATCCAAGTGTATTTTAATATTTCTGGATCTAATTGTTTTGTTGTTGATTCTCTTAATGCAAGTGCGTTCATCATTGAACGAATTGGACTTGTTAAAAAGTTAGCTAATAATGGGGGAATTGATAGTAAACTAACAGCTAAGAAATATTTTTGTTTTAAATACTGTTCTTTAAAAAGTAATTGGTAAGTACCAATACAACTTGCTCCAATTCCAACTCCTATTGTTTGAATAATATTAGTTGTTGTATTTGGTTGAATCAAAATAGGGATATATGTAATTGTCATTACAATAATTGATAATAATAAGAATGCTTTACGATATCTTATTAAATAGTGCATATAGTCTGCAAATGCTCTAATAAAAATACCAACAAAACCATAAGCACCTAAAACTAATCATAATAAATTAACATCTCCTAATGCATTTTGCATTGGAGCATTTAAGTTTCGAACTAATGCTGTTGGGATTCAGAAGATGATATAAAAGATATATGCTAATTTATATCCTTTTTCTTCAAACTTAACTTTCATTAAGAAGATGATACTTGCAATTAAGATTAATAAGAAGATTGAACTATTAACAGCAACACTAACTTTTTGATTAAATGTTAAAAAATCAATCATTAGCTACTTCTCTCCTAAGATCTTAACAAATGCGTCTTGTGGTACTTCAACATTACCAATTGCTTTAAGTCGTTTCTTACCTTCTTTTTGTTGTTCAAGAAGTTTTTTCTTTCTTGAAACATCCCCACCATAACATTTTGCAATAACATTTTTTCGCATTGCTTTAATTGTTTCACGTGCAATGATTTTTGAACCAATTGATGCTTGGATTGGAATCTCGAATTGGTGTTTTGGAATAACTTCTTTTAGTTTTTCACAAATTACTTTTGATTTATCATAAGCAAAATCACGGTGTGAAATAATACTTAAAGCATCAACTTTTGTTCCATTTAACATAATGTCAATTTTCACTAACTTTTCAGTTTCATAACCGATTAGTTCATAATCCATTGTTGCATAACCTTTTGAAACTGATTTAAGACGATCAAAGAAGCTGTACATAATTTCAGCTAATGGCATTTTATAAATTAGTTTTCGTCGTGTTCCATCAATTAAATCTAACTCCATAAAACTACCACGGTGTTTTTGACATAATTCCATAATTGAACCAATGTATTGTTCAGGAGCAATTAAACTTAATTTAACAAATGGTTCTTTAACTGCTTTAATGTTATTAGGTAATGGCATTTTAGCAGGACTATCAATCCTGATGATTTCATCATTAGTTAATTCAATTTCATAGATTACACTAGGGGCTGTTAAAATTAGTTCAATATTAAATTCTCGTGCAATTCGTTCACGAATTACATCCATATGTAATAATCCTAAAAAACCACATCTAATACCAAACCCAAGAGCTTGAGAAGTTTCATATTCATAAGTTAATGCAGCATCAGATAAAGCGATCTTAGCCATTGCTTCTTTTAAGTGTTCATATTGACTAGTATCAACTGGATAAAGTCCACAATAGACCATTGGTAGAATTTTTTTATATCCAGGCAAAGGAGCAGCTGCTGGTTCTTTTGCGTTTGTAATTGTATCCCCAACATTAATGTCTTTGACAGTTTTAATAGCTGCAGCAATTCAACCTACTTCTCCAGCTAATAATTGTTGTTTGTTAACAATCTTTGGTGTTCTTACCCCAAGTTCAGTGACAATATATTCCTTATTATTAGACATCATTAAGATCTTATCACCAACCTTAACTTGACCTTGTTTGATCCGAACTAAACAAACAACCCCTTTGTATGAATCATAAAAACTATCAAAAATAAGAGCTTGTAATGGTTTATTATCATCAGCATCAAGAGGGGCTGGAACATGTTTAACAATTGCTTCAAGTACATCTTCAATGTTTAAACCAGTTTTAGCTGATACAAGAGGAATATCACTTGTATCAAGACCAATAACATCTTCAATTTCTTTTTTTACTTTATCAATATCTGCACTTGGTAAATCAATCTTATTAATTGTTGGAATAATCTCTAAGTTGTTTTCAAGAGCTAAATAAACATTTGATAAAGTTTGAGCTTCAATTCCTTGAGCAGCATCAACAACTAAAATTGCACCCTCGCACGCTGCTAAGCTTCTTGATACTTCATAAGTAAAATCAACGTGTCCTGGGGTATCAATTAAGTGAATTAAATAATCTTGTTGATCTTTGGCTTTATAGTGAATTTGAACAGCATTTAATTTAATAGTAATGCCCCGTTCTCGTTCAATATCCATAGTATCTAAAATCTGATCAACCATTTCACGTTTTGTTACTGTGTTAGTTAATTCAATAATCCGATCGGATAGGGTTGATTTTCCATGATCAATATGTGCAATAATACTAAAGTTTCGAATGTATTTTTTATCCATGGTTGTCCTTTAATCAATATTTAACTTCTAATCTACAAGCTTAGTCAACTATCATATAATTTTATATGATTTGCTCTTTTTTATCATATCTTTTTTTGGTTTTATAGTCTATTATATTTTATGATATCTTTGTGCTAAAATATTATCCATATTATATATGGTAGGATGTCTATGAAACTAAAGCATAAGAAAATAATTTGATCAACTATAGCGGTAACTGGACTTGCTCTAGTATCTGCTTCAATTAGTTCTTGTACACTACTTGATAAACTATATCCAACTGTTCAACAAAATGAAGATAAACCAATTAATCAACATGTTGAAGCTTTAGAAAAAATCTTTAATATACCATCGATCCAAGAAAATAAAACAAACATCCATATCCCTGAAGACACTAAAGTTGAACAACGACCAAAAGGCAGTTTAACAATTACTAAAAATGATGGAACACAAACAAATAATAAAGTAACAATCAATGATATCAAAAAGATTGAATACGATCCTAATATCCCATTAAGTGAAACTAAAAATAACAAGGTTTTAGGTCAACTTGATCTAAAACTTGAAAATGGGGCTAATTTATTAGCTAATATTGGAATCCGATTAATGCTTGAAGAATTTAAAAAGCACCAAGGACTTTATGAAGTAACATTAACTAAAGAAAATAAAATTGAAGTTAGTGAACAAGTCATAAGTGATATTAAACAAAGCATTAAAAAATATGCTCACGAAGTTAAAAATGCTAAAAACAATCTTCCTAAACAAGTAGCTGATGTTTTAGAAGGTGATTATATCTTTGGTTTATATATTAATATCTTCCACAACAATAAAGTAATTCAATCTCCTAAGATCTTAGATATTAACTTTAGAGATGTTTTAAATCAAGCAACTCAAGAATAATAAAAAACAAAAACTATTGGGTTTTAAATCCAATAGTTCCTCGAAAGTAAGTTCAATTGCAACACCGCACTTGGGCTTACTTTTATTCTACATACTTGAATAGAAAAAGTGTCATTTTTGGATAAATTTGATTATTTTTTGTACAAATTAATAAATTGGCAAGACAAAAATACTCTTTTACAAAAAGAAGTGTATTGTTGGTTGAAACAAATTTATAACTATATTTAATTAATTGAAGCGTGATTGTTTAGATTTCTAAATAGATCGTTTGCTGATTTTCAACCCAAGATTTTATAACTATATTTAATTAATTGAAGCGTGATTGTTTAGATTTCTAAATAGATCGTTTGCTGATTTTCAACCCAAGATTTCTCTTGGCATGTTGTTTATTTTTTCAGTTATTTCGTCAAGAATGTCTTGGTTTATTTCGTTAAAGTCAAACCCTTTTTTATATTCTCTTCTTATTAAAGAGTTTCAGTTTTCATTTGATCCTCTTTGGAATGAAGCGTATGGTTCAGCTTTATATATTTTGATATCTAATGTAGTGAACCCGATTTTTTGGACAAATTAATTCTTGTCTATTGTTATAAGGATTGATGCCTGTATTGTACAGGAGTCAATCCTTTTAATTTTACTTGTATTCTTTCGTTATTATAGTAATGAATGTAGTTTGTTATAGCTTGGATTAATTCTTCAACCGTTTTAAATTCAGATTCATGACCATAAAACATTTCGTTTTTTAGTTTACCGAAGAAATTTTCCATAGGCGAATTATCAAGACAATTACCTTTTCGCGACATTGATTGAATAATATTTTTCTCAGCTAGCATTTGGCGGTATTGGCGCATTTGATATTGTCAGCCTTGATCTGAATGCAATATTAACCCACTTAAGTCTTCAAACTTTTGAAAAGCTTCACCAATCATCTTAACTGTCTGTTGAAAGTTAGGGCTTGTTGAAATATTAAAAGCAATAATTTCTCTATTGTGCATATCCATAATTGGTGATAAGTATACTTTGCTATTAGTGATGCGAAATTCAGTAACATCAGTTGTTCATTTTTGATTACAAGAAGTGGTTGAAAAATCTCGTTGATAATAAGTTTTATGAGCAACTTGATCTTGAATCTTGATTAATAGATGACTCTTCACTACCCCATTTAAATCGCCTTTGTATGATCGATATTTAGCTTTAGGAGTTAGAGCAAATAATCCCATTAGTTTCATTAAACGTTTCACTTTTTTATGATTAATTAAAATCCCTCTATTTGCTAATTCTAGTGTGATTCTACGGTATCCATAGCGTTTTTTGTGGTGGTAATAAATTTCAGTGATAAGGCTCATTATTTCCTTGTTTTTCAGATCCTTACTTACCTTTTTAAGGTGGTAATAATAATCACTTCTTGAAATGCCTGGACAATTTGGATTGCTATTAATTACTTCTAAAATGAATCTCAAACTACATAACAATTCTTGCCTTAGTTCTGTGATAGCTTGAGCTATTTCTTCTTTTGTTGGTTTTCTCTTTTCTGAACTAAGGCATCTAATTTTTTTAAGTATTCGTTCTCTATGGTAAGGCGTAAATTCTGCTTTCGTAAAAGTTCATTTTCTTGCTTCAATGAGATGTTCGTCTTGTTTTCTTGCTTTTTGTTCATATGGTTTACGGCCCCTCTTTTTCTCTACAACATTATACCCGTTTTCAAGAAAAGATTTAATTCATGAGTGTAATAAACCAACATTAGATAATCCTAATTCTATCGATACCCTTACATAAGTTTCACCGTTAAGCAAAACACGATCAATTGCTGCTTTTTTGAATTCTTTAGAATATTTTTTATTCCTAGAACGATAAACAATCTTAGTTCCATGCCTTTCTATTAACCGAATAATGTATCAAACAACGGTTCTGTTTAAATTGTATTTCTTTGCAATTTTATTAAATGAAAAATCTTTTTCTTTGTACAAAGAGTAGATCTCTAACTTATCTTTGTATGTTAATTTCATGAAAAATGAATCCTTTCGTTGGTTGTCCAACTTTTAGGGTTCATTTCAGTTGATTATGAATTTATGTGTTTGCTTTGTTTATCTTGCTTACTTCTTTTAGTAACATAAACTCTTCTATAAATGAAATAAATAATAGTGTGAACTAATAATACTCCAGCTCATCAAGCATAATATGGAACTGAAATAGTTCCAACTGATCTTGATGCAACCCCACTTATAAAGAACCCAGTTGATCACATATTAATTAAGATAATAATAGCTAATAAAGCTAATCAACAACCAATAAAGATCATAAACTTCTTATGACTATAAGAAAATGATTCTTTAGTTTTATTAGCTTTTAGAGTTAATATAAAGAACACTAAAGAAGTTAATATAAAAATTACTTTTAGTTTAGTAGTTAATGAATTATTAATTATGAATATTATCTTACTTATACTCATAATTATAAGTATGATAATAGATGTTAGTAAATAAGTTATAAAAGGTAAATGGGCATATTTAGTAGTAACTGATCATCTATAAGAAGCCATAGCTATACTAAATATAAACAAAGCTATCTCTAGAACTAAATAACAAAGACTAATGATAGATAGATGTCTATTTATTTTCATATTATATTCCTTTAGATATTAATTGTATTATTGTACTATTAGGATCTAATAAAGATATTAATTTTATATTGTTAGATTAATGAAGATTAAAAAAATGTACTAATAAATGTACTAAAAAATGTTCAATAAATTTGTAGATTTTTTGAATTCAAAGCTATATTATTTATAATTAATGTATTCGAGAATAAGCGATTTACAAGAAAAAATACACAATGGAAAATATATTAGAGTTGATAAAGAATGAGAAGGTTAAGTGGAAGAGATTAGGGGAAGTTTGCGAGATAAAGAAGGGACAACAATTAAATAAAAAACTATTAAAAGATGATGAAATGTACCCAGCATATAACGGCGGTAAAACTTTTTCAGGAAGAACTAATAAATATAATGTAGAAGCAGATACAATCATCATTAGTCAAGGTGGAGCATCAGCAGGTTTTGTTAATTTCATAACTGAAAGATTTTGAGCTAATGCACATTGTTTTTATTTATTACATTATGAAATAGTTGATAATAAATTTCTATATCATTGATTAAAATTAAATGAAGATTATTTAATGTCTGTGCAGTATGGTGCAGGAATACCTGCATTAAGTAAAGAAGTTATTAGTAATATTCTTGTCCCTGTTCCGTCTTTAGAAGTACAAGAAAAAATTGCAAAAACACTTGACAAATTCACAAAATATGTTACCGAATTACTACTAAGAAATAAACAATATAACTACTACAGAAACTTTTTTCTTAGTGATGAATTCTTAACCAAGAAGACACTAGAACTTTGTGGGAAAGATGCAGAAATTGTGTTTAAAAAGTTAGGCGAAATTGGTGAATTTTTTGGTGGTTTAACTGGCAAGACTAAACAACATTTCATTGACGGAAATCAAAAATATGTAACCTACAAAAATGTATTTTCTAACTTAACTCCTGATTTAGATACATTAGAAGATGTTCTTATTAATGAAAATGAAAAGCAGAAAAAGCTAGAAATTGGTGACATAATCTTTACCTCATCATCTGAAAATTTAGAAGAGGCAGGAGTTTCTTCAGTAATAACCAAACTACCAAATTATGATGTTTATTTAAATAGCTTTTGTTTCTTCTTAAGATTGAATGATAAAAATATATTATCCCCTGAATATTCAAAATTCTTATTCAGATCAAACGAAATGAGAAAAAACATTATTAAAGTAACGTCTGGTGTAACAAGATTTAATGTATCAAGAAAATTAATGGGAAATATTTCTATCCCAATCCCACCCCTACCAGTCCAAAACCATATCGTTTCAATTCTTGATCAATTCAAAACTCTAACAAACAATCTTTCCGAAGGTCTTCCTAAAGAAATAGAACTTCGCCAAAAGCAATACGAATACTATCGAGAACAACTCTTATCATTCAACTCTAATCAAGATTAATTTCTCTTTAAAAGTAAAGAATTAAAAGCCCCTAGGTTATCCTAGGGGTTATTTAATTATTAACTAATTAGTATCTTAGCAGATCAACTTTTATAATTTAGACTTTTTGAAGCGATCTTCTTTTAGTTATATGTTTATATAAATTTATGAGCATTCATCTTGTTCAACGATTCGTGCCATATCTTTAATCTGAAGTGGAACTGAAGAATCATTAAATTCAATTAAATATAATCGATTAGGTGTTATTACTTGATCAATATAAACTTGTTTAGTTAGATCATAAATACTTTTAATAGAACTGTAGAAATGTTCATGTTTAGGTCCAATAACTTCAAATAGTTCATCCTTTTTGAAGTTATTTTTAGAAGTAATTTTATAAACATTATTTTCTAATACTTCTTCAATAATAAACGCAAAGCGTTGTGAAACTAATTCTTGTTTATCATGATATAACATTAACTGTTCATTAGGTGCTCCATCTAATCAAGCAACATCAGCCATTCTGTTCATTGCTTGTTGTAATTCCTTCTTAAGAGCTTCTAGATCAAAAACTTCATTTCTATAATAAGCATCCATTGCTTTTTTATAAGCATTAACAACTGTTGCTATATAGTGAACAGATTTCATTCTTCCTTCAATTTTAAAAGAATCAATTTCTAAATCCATTAGTTTAGTGATATTAGTTATTTGGATCATATCTTTTGCTGACATTGTAAATTTAGATGGGGTATTTGTAAACTTATCATCTAAGATATCATACTTTCATCTACAAGCATGAGCACACCCACCAACATTAGCATCTCTTAAACTAAAGTTATTACTCATCATGCATCGTCCAGAGTATGAAATACAAACCGCTCCATGAATAAAGATTTCAACTTCAATTAGTTTATTGTTGTTTTTAGTAAATAAAGCTAATTCTTCCATTGTTAATTCCCGACTTAAAACAACTCGTGTAGCTCCATTTCTTTTAAAGAATTTAGCTGCTTTTGAATTACAGATTGATTGTTGGGTACTAATATGGATTTCAGCTTGCGGATAATGTTTTTTAAGATAAGTAATAATAAAAGGATCAGCACAAATAAAACCATCTGGTTTAAGAACTACTACTTGTTCTATAAAATTAGGTCAAGCTCTAAGTAAAGGAGTATGGCATATAACATTAGTTACTAAATAAACTTTTTTATTTAAGCTATGAGCATAATCAATTAAGGTTTTAATTTGTTCAAGTTCAAAGTTACTAGCCCTTGCTCTTAGTGAATAAGATTTAGCACCAACAAAAACAGCATCTGCTCCATAATCTAAAGCAATCATTGCTTTTTCTAAATCCCCTGCAGGGGCTAGTAGTTCACTACGAAATGATTTCTGCATAGTTTTTATTGTTCCTCTTCTTTTTCCGTATGTAAAATATCTTTTACTGTTCCTAAGAAGTTGTTAGTAATAACTTCATTATGTGCAATTGCTTTTAATTGTTCTCAAGCTTTATCCTTAAAAGCTTGATCATAACTATTAGTATTAATTAATTCCATAGCTTCTAAATATAGTTGAGTTACTGTTAAACTATATTGATCATTATGTAAATAAGCATCAATATATAAGTAATCTAAATTTAAAGTTAAGATTTTATCTAAGATGTTAATAGTACATAACTCATATCCTGACATCATATGAGTTCCAAAATGATCTTGTTTAAGAATATTAGGGTATTTACGTAATGATTCTTTAATATAAATAAATTCTTGATCAATTAGTTTTTCTTGTTGATCAAATTGTTGTAAATAAGCATCAAAATTAGAAAGTAAGTTTCATCTTGAATGCATAATAAACAATAATCCATGACCTTGGATCATTAATTTTAGTTTAGCTGTATTATTCATACTAATTGCTTTAAGTTCACCAAAGAACAATTCTCTAGCTAATGAAACACTTAAGATGTTGTTTTCAGTGAATCAATCAAATTGAGCAGCTGATGTTACTGTTGTTTCTGAGTTGTAGTGTAAAACTAAGTTAAGTTTGTTTTCATAAACTAACTCAGCTACTGCATAATCACTAAAAATAACAAATTCAATATCTTGCTTATTTAACTCTTTTAAATAAGCTTCTAAAGCATCTAAATCAGCATCAAAGAATCAAGCATTAACATTAACAATGATTTTGGTTTCTTGTTTATTAGCTATTAATTGTTTAAGAGTTTCTAGATCACAATCAAAACAATTTCTAGTAGCAAATTGATTACTACCTACTGCTATATAATCTACTTTTAAAGCAATTAAATCTAAAGCATTCTGATAACTAGTTGGGGTAAATACTAATTTCATATTACAAACTTTCTATTTCTAGTTCCTAATTTATAATTTTATCAATTAATACACTATAAAACAATCTAAGTTAGATAATTAGAGAATAAAAAAAGTTGCATTTAGCAACTTTAGTTTGATTGAGTTTTAATAATATTATTAAGATTGTTTGAATTTGAAATCTTCAGGAACTGATTTAACACTTTCTTTAAAGATATTAGTTTTGAAGTTTTCGCCGTATTTAGCTACAAGGGCTTGACGGTAAGAAGATTTTTGATCTTTACCCCCACCAAAGATTAAATCATATTGTGGTAAGTTGTATTTGCCATATAATCCGTTGTAGTTATAACCCTCAGAACGAAGAGCAGCAGCAACTGCAACTAAAGCATTTGTGTTACCTAAGTGAACAATACCAACAATTTCATTTTTTTGGTTTCTAACTGATGAACCAGAAGAACCACCACCTGCAGCAAAGTTGAATAATGAATATTCAAGAGCCATATTTCAGTAGTGTTTGTTGTTATATATAAGTGGTAAACCATCTACTTTAGGGATTCCAATAAATCCATCAATAATACCAGCTTTATTAATAAATGAACGATAACCTAAATGTTTAGATAATAGATTACCTAAATTTTGATAAGTTTGATCATTTCTTTGATGATCTTGTAATAAGATGTAGAATGAGTTTGTTCATAGAGCATTTCCTGCTCGTTCAGTTGTTTTATCAATTTCTTGAGCACCTGCAACAGGATAACCAACAGTGTATAAAGAATCTTTTCATTTAGTGTTATCTAAAATTGGACCGTCAATTTTATTAAAATCTTGAAGATAAGATGTTTTTAAGAACTTGATGTGATTTTCTTTATTAGTTGCATATTCATTAGTTACTTTTTTAGCTAATTCTGCAGGACTTTCAATTTTTTCTTTTTTATCTTCAGTTTGTCCGCCCTGTTGAATGAATGATTCTTTTATTTTCATTATTTCTTCAAAGTCAACTTCAAAAACAGCAAAGTCAATAAATTCATCAGTATCTTTGTATTTATCAGCTTGAGCAGGTGTTAAGAAATCGCTTGGTTTTGAATTTAAGAAGTCAGTTGCAACATAAACTGTGTTTATAAACTTTTGTTCATTTGTTGTTGGAATATTTAGAATTGTATAATCCTCATCTAATTTAATTAACTTTTGAGTTTTTTGTAATTTAGCTTCTGGTTTTAAGAATGTGAAACTAATACCAACAAGATCTGTCAATAACTCTTTAGCTACGTGAGCATTAGTTGCAAAATATCATTTTGTTGGATATGTTCCGTTAGTAGTTGGTACATAATCTAAGATTCACATAGTTCCTGAAACTGTTCTAGTTTGTCCTTGAATCGGTCTAAAGAAATTAACAGAAATAGTTTGCAATGCTATATCCTTGTATTTTTGTCCAGGAAGAATTCTTGGTGTTCCAGTAGCTCTAGTTACATTTGAAGCAAGTGAGCTATGTTGTAAAGATGGATTACCTTCTTTAGTTGATAATCCAAGGACTTCATTACCATTTTCTTTATAAATTGGTAAAGTAAAACCTTTTAGTGCAGCTTTGTCATAAGTTTCTTGTGATAGTTCTTTAGCTTTGTTATCAAAGAATTGTTTTTGTTGATCAGTTACTTTAAGTCCGTTATCATAGTCTTGTAATGGATTAAAGTTTCTAGTTCCATTTACAGAATAGTGATTATATAAAATGCTTAAATAGAAGTCGTTCTCAAATTCGTATCATTGTTCTGAATTGAATTTATCAAGGTTTTGGAAGGCTTCATGCCCTTTTTGTTGTAGTGTTTTATTTTCAAAAGCACTGAACTCTTCTTGATTCACAAAATTAGTTGCATAAATTGGTTTAGTTTCAAAGAACTTATTAGTATATTCGCTTGGAACTGGTAATGATGTAGCTTGAGTTGATGTGTTTGTATCATATGCATCAATTGATACAATCTTATATTTAGTTTTTTCTTTTAAACCTTCAAAAGGTATATCAACCTTATTTGATACAACCATATTTCGTTTAGATGAAATTGCTTGATCTTCATTTTCAGCTTGAATTTTAACTAACACAAATTTCCCATGTACATTAGGAATGTTTAAAGATAGTACATAGTGCGAGTCTTTATCTCTTTTAAAGAAAACAGGTTGAACTGCAGACTGAAGCTTAGTCTCATTTTTTTGTTTAGTAGTTTTAGTAGCTTCAGTATTTGGTTGCTCATTAACTTTAGGTGAATCCTTTTGTTTGTCACCACCTTTTGTTTCATTATTACAAGCAATAGCAATAATAGGAGTAATAATTGCAACAGAAGCTAATCCTAATGTTATAGCTAACTCTTTTTTAAAAAGTGATTTTTTCATAATAGATCCTCTAAAGCAACAAATGCCTTTATTATATTGATATTTATAAATTATTATATTATACTTTTTTATATTTATTTATTAATCATCTATTTAATATTAATAATTAAATAACTAGTTTTAACATCTATTTTATTAACTAAAAACTATATCTTAAAAGAGTTAAAATAACTCTTAAAAATAACCTTTTTAACTTATTAAGATGTAATTTTTAATACAAATAAAACGGGATTAAAGTGTTATTTTAGAGTTATATTAATTACTAGATTTTAGTTATTTGAAAGTGTTATAATTTGTAATGTTATATAGGGAGAGAAATAACATTATGCAAAAATCAAATAAAATTAATGATGCTTTAAATCAACATTACAAACTTAACGTTGAATTAGGATTGGTTTATGCTCATTATGCTCATGTTGCAGATGATGAATTTGATATGCCTTATTTAGGAAAATTCATTCAACATTTAAGCGAAGACAAACTTGGTGTTCACAAAGAATATATTTCTGATTACTTTAAACGAAATGGTATGAAACTTAAAACTGATGTATCAGTTGCAGTTAAATCAATTCCATCAGATGCTAAAGCTTTAATTCAAGAAGTATATGCTCGTGAAAATGAAGTTAGAGATCATGTTAAAGCAATTGCTAAATTAGCTTTAGCTGAAGATGATTATGAATCATTCTACTTTATCCAATGATATGTTCGTGATGGTTTAAAAGATTTAACAGAAGTTGATGACGTTGTTAAATTATTTAATAGTTCAAGTGATAAATTAATAATTGAAGAAACTATTAAAGAAATGGTTGAAAAAGAAGAATCTGAACACGAAATCTGGGGTTAATCATAACCCTTTAGCACAATTTAATAATATTATTAAACTAAAGTAATGTATAATATAAAATATTGCTACTAATTGTAGCGATTTTTTATTATATGCTTTAGCATAAATAACAATTAGGACTGATATTAATGAAAGCAAGTTCAAACTCCGTTAATTATAAGAACAAAAATTATAAATTGTTCAATAATTATGTAGATTTTAAAACTATAACAAGAGCTAATACTTCTAAGAAGAATTGATTCTTAGCATTTTTTGATTCTGTTTATTGAAAAATACTTTGAAAAATAATCAAGATTATGCTTGAATTCATTGCAATTGCTTGAGTTGTGATCACCATTACATTCTTCTTGATTAATTCAATTCCTGGTTCTTCTTTCTCAAACCCAGGGGCATCAGAAGCTGCACGAAAAGCAATTGAAGCTAAGTACGGATTGAACTTACCAATTGGTGAGCGTTATTTACTTTATCTAAAAAACATCCTAAGGGGTGATTTTGGAATCAGTTTTACAGTTCAACCCGATGTGCCAATTAATGATTTTATTTGACATCGTTTCTTTATCTCATTTGTAATTGGAATCTTCTCTGTTTTCTTAACTGTGTTTATTGGAATTCCAATTGGGGTATGAGTTGGTAAGAACCCAGGTGGATTATTAGATCAAGTATCAACAATTGTTGTATCTGTTTTCTCTTCTATTCCATCATTAGTTTTTGCTTTATTATTAGTTTTAATTGGTCGGGAATTAAACATTCCTTATACTTTTGATATTAAAAACTTTGCAACCTATATTCTACCTGGACTTGCTTTATCATTAGGTTCAATTATTGTTTATATTAAATACATTAGAACTGAGATGAACCGTGAGCTTAATTCAATGCATGCTAAGTTTGCATCACTTAAAGGGATGAAACGCCGTGTGTTTGTTTGAAGACACGCTCTAAAACCTTCTCTTTTCCCAATTGCAACATTCTTCCCAGCTGTTATTTTTGGTTCATTTATTGGATCATTGTTCGTTGAACAAATTTTCCAAATTGCAGGATCAGGGGGAGCGTTGATTTCAGCAATTACATCAAAAGATTATAATGTAATCTTATTCTTAGTGGTGATGTTCTCATTATTAACCATTTTATCATTTACATTCCGTGATATTTTATATGAAGCAATTGACCCACGAGTACGTAGAAGAGGGCGATAATTATGGCGTTTAGGGATTTTATTAACAACTGAGCGAACAAAATTAAAGCTCGTAAAGTTGAAATGTCAAATGAAGAATTAAAAAGTGCTCCAAATCCATGACTTCAACCATTTCAATACAAGAAATGAGAATTAATTGGAGCTGCTTTTAAACAATCAGAATTTAATACACTTAAAAATAAACACCAACCATTCCAAGAATTTGTTTATCGATATTCTAAGAACTTCTCTGGTGTTGTTGGTTTCTTATTACTTCTTATTTTAGTAATCTTAGCTTTGATCATTCCATTAACAACAAGTGATCCAACAAACATTAATCTAGAAAAGCGTTTTCTATACTTTTATCAAGAAGGATATGTGCTAGGTACTGATGCATTAGGTCGGGATGTTTGAGCACTACTTTGATGAGGGTTAAGATATTCAATTTTATTATCAATTGTTGTTGTTTTTATTGAAGTTGTAGTTGGTTTATCAATGGGAATATTAATGGGTCAATTCCCGAAATTTGATGCAGTGATGCAACCAATTATTAAAGTTATTAATGTTGTTCCATCAATCTTAATTTTAATTTTAGTATCGATTGCTCTAAACCCATCATTCTGAGTATTAGCTTTTGCTTTATCAATTACATCATGAACTGGTATGGCTAATCAGATTCGTGCTCAAATTAAAAGAGCAAGAAACTTTGAATGGGTTTCAGCTTCTCGTGTACTTGGTACTAAAACGATCAAAATTTTATGAAATTACATTCCTGTTATTATTCCGATTTTAGTAACTCAATTAATCTTTACTATTCCAGGGGTAATTCTATCTGAATCAGGATTATCTTTCATTGGTTTATCTATTCCTAATACTGCAACCTTAGGTAATATGTTAACTGATGGTTCTAAGATCTTTTTAGCTAAGCCACGTTATGTGATTATCCCATCAACTTTCTTGATTATGATTACAACTTGTGTGCAATTAATTGGTTCATCTGTACAGGATTCATTGCGTAGACAACGGTAGGTATAGGCTATGAGTACAAAAACAAATCAAAACAACAAAAGCACAATTTGATCAAGAATTAAAACTTATTTTGTTCATAAATGAGAAGATTTTATAAACTCATTACCATTTAACAATAAACAAAAACATTTTGATTTTGAAAAGTTTGAAGCAGATGTTTTATATAAAGATGTTTATGGTGAGAAATTAAAAATTGTTGCTGAGATTAAAGATTTGCACCTTTCATTTACTAACCCTGCTGATCCAAAAGCAAAAAATAAAGTATTAAGAGGAGTAGATATTGAATTTTATGAAGGGAAGGTTCATGCAATTATTGGTGAATCTGGATCTGGAAAATCTGTTCTTACTTCATTACTTTATGGATTAACTGGTAATAATGCAGTTATTGATCAAGGACAAATTAAAATTTTTAATCACAACGTTGAACAATTTACTTTTCGAGATTGAGAAAACTCAAACTATTTAGGAAAAGTAATATCTGCAGTTTTCCAAAACCCAATGTCAACCTTAAACCCTATCCTTAAAGTTGGTAAACAAATTATGGAAGGGATGTTATTAAACGGAATTGCTAAAACTAAAAAAGAAGCTTATCAAAAAGCAATTTATTATTTAGAAAAAACAAAGATTAATGCTCCACATGAAGTTATGAAACTATATCCTCATGAAATGTCAGGGGGAATGATTCAACGGATTGTAATTGCAGCTATTATTTCATTACAACCAAAGATCATTGTAATGGATGAACCAACAACAGCTCTTGACCCAACCGTTCAAGCATTAGTTTTAGATGTTATTCGTCAACTTCAAGAAGAATTAAAAATCACAATTATCTTTATTACTCATGATCTAGGGGTTGTTGCAAGTATTGCAGACTACATCTCAATTATGTATGCTGGTCAGATTGTCGAAGAAGGAACAAGAGATGAAATCATCAACAATCCCCAACACCCATACACTTGAGGATTAATCTTATCAATGCCTGATGTGAATAAAGGTAAACGATTATATTCAATTCGTGGTTCAATTCCATCTAATTTAAACAACATTGTTGGTGAAGCGTTCGCACCGCGTAATGATTATGCACTAGGAATTGATTTTTTAGAAGAATCACCATTCTATCAAATCTCACCAACCCATCGGGTTAAATCTTCACTTCTAAATCCAAATGCTCCAGAGATCAAAAAACCAGAACTAATCGCTTTAAAACACGCAACATATCAACAACAAAATAAAGGAAATTAATCATGCAATGAAAAGATTTGCTAAAGAAAATTAAGCAAGTAAAACAAACTGATAAAAAGACTTTTGAGTTTGATACTTTTTTATTTGATTATGTTGATGATTTAATTAATGAGCGAAATGTTACTAACTATAATGAAAATGATCTAGCTACATTAGAGACAAAACTTAAAAGTTTTAAAGAAACATATAAATTAGTTGATGATTGATCAATTCTTAATCCAAAAGAAATCCAAGAAGAAGTAATAGAACCACTTGTATTTGAAGATAACTATTACACTGATGAAGAATTAGTGTATGGAATGTTTCCTAAACGACAGATTCGAACGATCTCAGATCAAACCATTAAAATGCTTAATGCATACGATAAAAAACGATTAGTTGAAATCAATAATTTAGATGTAACTTATGGATCTGGTAAAAAAGCCTTTCGTGCAGTTAAAGACTTTAATTTAAATGTTTATGATGGAGAAGTATTAGGATTAGTTGGTGAATCAGGATCTGGAAAATCAACAATTGGTAAAGCCCTTGTTGGTTTAGTAGATTATTCATTTGGTCAAATTAAAATCGATAATAAACTTTTACCAAAACAAAAAAGCAGTTTTATGAAGTTTGGTAAACAACTAAAAGATTATAAAACTGTTAGTAAGTTTATGATTGATAAAGTGCAAATGATCTTCCAAAACCCAACTAACTCACTTAACCCACACAAAAACATTGAAGATGTACTAAAAGAAGGGTTAAACAACCTTAAAGATGTTTTACCATTGTATTTATTACAATACGATGAATTTGTCTTCAATAAGATTTATAACCAATTTATTAAAAGTTCTAATTTAGAAAATCAAGTAATTAACTTTGATTTATTAATTAATGATATTAAAGAAAATGATTATCATAATGAACAATATTATGATGCTTTCTTAGCTTATTTAATTAATAATCAAGCTGATCAAGCTTTAGTTGATCAACTTTATTTATTTAAGATGAATCGAGCTAATGTGATTAACAACATCTTTAGAGATCAAATTAATCATAAATTAATTATGAGTATTCTAAAACAAGTAGGGATGGATGAATCAATTCTTAAACGATTCCCATTAGAGTTCTCAGGGGGACAACAACAACGGATCGGAATTGCTCGATCAATTGTATTAAGACCAAAACTATTAGTAGCTGATGAACCGATTAGTGCATTAGATGTATCTATTCAAGCTCAAGTTGTAAATATCTTCAATGATTTAAAAGAAAAGTTTAACTTAACTATTGTTTTTATTGCACACGACCTTCGTATGGTTGAATATATTTCAGATCGAATTGCGGTTATGAATAAAGGGACTTTACTTGAAATTGGACCAACAAGTGAAATTATTAATAATCCAGTTCACCCATATACTAAATCTTTATTAGATGCTGTTCCATCAATTGATTCAAATAAAGGTTCATTGATCGGACGAGTTTATGATCCAAATATGCATGATTATTCAGTTGATAATCAGCCAGACTGAATTGAGTTAGAAAACAAACACTTTGTATTAGCAACGCCAGCTGAATTAGAACAATGATTAAATGAAAAAGGAGCAAGTAATGAGCAAGAAAAAAACTAGTTTAAAGCTATGACGCAAAACTGTAATTACTTTAGCTTCTTTTGCTATTGCAACTGGAATTGTGTTTGCAGCTTTATATGGTGCAACTAAAAAAAGTAAAGAGATTTATGGAACGATCAATCAGACACCAGTTAGTCAACTAAATAATGCAATTGATTTAAACAACCCACAAATCTATTTTTACCATTTAAATCCAGATGAAGCACTTGCTTCAGTTCAACTTAAAAATGGGAAATACACAATTGTTTATAAGAACAAAGATTATCAATACCATGCTTTTTTAGATTTAATCTTTAATGAAAAAAACAAGCTACCTAATCTTGTTGTGCAATATGGTTCATTTAAGTTTGTTAATGAATATCCTGAAGCTGTTGAAATGGATGAATTTATTCGGTTTGCAGATTGATTCATTAAAAATGTAGCCTGAGGGGCTGATATTTTAAGTTTAAAAACTTTCTCAATTGTTCGTGGGGTTTCAATTGCAGGTTCATCAATTACTTTAGGTGCACACGCTAATAGTCAAAAAGAATTAACTGAAATTAAATTCTACCCAGACTCATTCTTTGGATCAATGCCAATTTTCTCTACATCTGGGGGAAGAAGTCAGTATGATGATTCATTAACTTATCCATTAAATAAAAAAGTAATTACAAAGCAAGAAGTTCAACGATATTTAGATAATGTTAAATATATGAATATTCGTGCTAATGATAATACTGAACAATCTAGCAAACTAAGTTTTAGAAACCTTTCTTTTGCTCACTTACTAAAAGATAAGAAACTATTTACTTATCAATTAGGTGCTTTTGTAATTCCAATTCATGCACAAAAACAAGTTGATGCATATAACAAATTATTAAAACTAGTTAGTACTTTACCTGAAAATGAACGATTTAATGTTGAATTCTCAAAAGTAATTCCTTCACGAATTACAAATATTCAAACTAGAAGTAGTTTAACTAATAATGAACCGTCTGGAATCAATATCTTCTTTGATACTGGGTTTAGTTCAACAATTAATGAAACTGATTTTAAACCAATCACTTTATTTGCTTTAGATCAACTAGAAGCTGTTACTAAAGCTTCATTTGTTAGCTTTAAAGACTTCTATAACATTAATCAATATTTAAACAAACAAATCTTTGTTTATGATATTGAAAGTAAATATCCTAAGTTCTTTGAAACAGCAATTCAAGCAAGAGATAGTGTTCCTAATTTTGATGCATCAAAATTAAAACTATATAATTTCAGTTCATTTAGTGTTGCTAATAAAAAGATGACAATTGATTTTGTCCAACCTAAAAACTTAGATCCAAATGAAGTTATTCATGTTGTTAACTTTGATGCTCTTGATGAATCAAATGAATTATTTGAAAGCTTTAAATCTTTTAAACAAGCACTTGGTTATAAGAATGTAGTTAAACCATATACAATTAAACTTATTAGTGAAGAAAAAGATGCTAATAATAAAACAATTGAATACTTTGAAATCTATAATGAAGCTTACCAAAATCTACTAGAAGCTGTTCATAGATATCGACCAACAGTTCTTAAAGAAATCAATGGTTATCATATTAAAAAAGTAATCAATGATGATGGGGAGTTAACTTATCAAGTTGTTAATGGGAAATATAAAGGGCTTGATCCAAATGATCGGATTCCTTTTATTGCTATGATGTATTTATCAGATCCTAACTTTAAAGGGATCTCATTTGACTTCTTGCGTTATGTAGGAGCACATGAATATGGACACCACTTAACACTTGAAAATGCTCAAAATGTATCAAGTGATACTTCACCTAGTTTAGTAGGGGGATTATCTTTACTTGGTGGAGCAAATATTTTATCTTACTTCCATACTGATGTTTTAAGAAACTATTTAAAAGCTAGAAGTACAATTGATTTTACAAAAGTTGATGTTAATCAAAAACCTAATAAAAATGGTAGTTATACACGATTTAATTGGGTTGATCAAAACAACAAGAAAATTGATGAAACCCTTGATGATGTTTGAGGATCTGTTGATAAAACTAATTTACAAGGGGTTATTGAAAACAAAAGACGTCGTTTTGTACAAGACTTCTCTACTCTTAAAGAAGCAGCAGAAAAACGGGGTGTACGAATCTCTGATTTATTTATTATGAACTCATATGATACAGAAAGTGGTACACTAAACCCCCTTATCATTGGTAAAGCTAAATATATGGTTTTTAAACCAGATGGTTCATATGAATTTAAAACAGCAAGTGTAGACAACATTAAAAATGTCTTTAAAGATGGAATGGGAAGACCGATCCAATTTGATGATGATAACAAACCTAAAGTTGTTGAATATAGTTTAGATGGTAAACGAATTAATAAAGTTTTAATTCATGATAAGTTTAATCAACCAATCATTAATGTTCAATTAAATAAAAATTTAACTGAACAAGAAAAAGAGTATGTAGAAAAACGAGTTATTCAAATTCAAAACGACATCTTAAAATTAGTAGATGTTAACTATTTTAACTCTGGATGAAACAATAGAGGATTTAGTGTAACTTCTCTTGGAATTGATCCAAAACTATCAATTGTTGCTCAAAACCGACATACTGATCAAACTTTATTTGATACGAATGGAAACTTTATTCAAAACTTAAAAGTTTGAAAAGAATTTATTGAAAACAGAGATAAAAAACAATTTAATACTAATAATGTTAATAGTCAAACAAACAGAGTTGGTTATTATGCAGACTTATTAGCTTCAGAACAAAAGAATACACCAGTTACAAACTTTAGAGCACAAGTAGTTAATATTCTTCAACAATCTAAAAGAAATAATAATGCTTTATTATCAACTAGTGCCTTTGGTAATGATCTTAAAAATGATCTAACAGTACTAAGAGTTCAAAACGAAAAGAAAGAATTTGATAACTATACTCAATATATTGTTAACCCAGCTCAACCATTATCTAACTTAGATGATTTAGGGAAAAATACATTCTTTAATATTATGGGTGTGAAAATGTTATTTGAACCACCACACCGTCGTTTATTTAACCAATTAGTTCAAACTAGAAACACACCTAATCCGAATAATAAATATTGATTCTTAGATGAGAATAAAAAAGCATTCACTACTCCAATCGATGAAACAAACCGTCGTAAAGAATACTATTCAATGGCAATGAAACCAAACACTTTACGTTCAGATTTTAGTGCTAATTTATTTGATGCTTTTAATGACCAATATTTAATTGATTATGTTGATGATAATAATCAAACAATCAAAGTCTTAAACTTCTATGCAGTTGAAGACTTCTTAGCATTCCATTCACTTGATTTTACTAAACTTAAACCAACTGAAGTCAATAATAAAACAGTTTGAAACTGAGATATTGATTATGTTAAAACTAAATTTAATTTAGATTTATTTAAACAACGATATCTTAATGCAGTATCTAGTCGTCAAATTAGTGAGCAAGCAGCTAATGAACTAAAAGCACTTGTAGCTACTGAACAACAAGTAGCTAACATGGTAATGGCTCGATTTAAAGATCAACAATTAGATTTCTATTACGTTAACTCTTCAATTGAAGACAACTTCTCTAATCTATTAAGTATTTTTGAAAAGAGAATTGGAGCAGCAGAGCTTGATTTATCTAATTACAAAAATAAGAATCCAGACAAGAAGAAGTTTGAATATACAGCAGCTGAACTTTATGATGTTATTAAAAAGTTCTATAATGATAATAATTTAGATCTTAAATCTTTAAGATTACAAGATCTTTATTACTTATTAGCTAATTATGGTTGATTAAACTATGATACATATCAACTAAACTTTGATAGTTTAGGGCAAGATAATGGTATTGTTAAATTTAATTATAAAAAACCAGGACCAACACAAGATGTTGTAGATTACAACTCTTCACGTGCTGAAACATCAATTAATGATATTTTTGGTGATTATGTATATAACTTCCCAGAAAACTTAACACGTGATTATGTCCAAATCACATATGTGCCTAACACTAAAGACTTTGGTAATTTAGTTAACTACTTAACAAATGTTAATGAAGCTAATACCGGACTTGAATATGTATTAGATGGTTCAAAAACTGAACAATGGAAAACTGGTTTAATTGATTTTGCAGATATACTAAATCATTCACGAGCAATCATTAATGATTTCTCTAAAGAAAGAATTGAACGAATCATTAATCGTGACTTTGATAAAGAAGTATTAGCTAATAACCAAGAATATTTAGAATTAGTTAACAATTTCAAAGAAATTGAAACTAATTATCAAGCTAAATGATCGCAAAACATTAAAACCTTAACTGATCTAAGAGCTCAAAGAACTGCTGAATTAGAAAAAATAGCTAAATATAGATCTGAACAAAAGAATTATATGTTACCTGATAAAGTTAAAGATTTAAGAGCTTTAAAGGGTAATGTTAATCAACAAGAAATGTATGGGTTATTATTAGCTAAAATTGAAAATGAAGAGAACGAACGAAACCTATCATCAATTAAAGAACAGTTAAGTGCAATTGTTCGTGAAAATGATCGTTCAAGAGCGTTCATTAATGATTTCAAACAACAAATTCTAAACAACCAAGCTCAAAAAAGTCCATTATTTGACTACTACTATCAAAAAACTAAAGAATTATTAGAATCAGATCCAGATTCAGGGATTGTTTATATTGACTCACAACCATACCGATCAATTAAATACATTGAACGAACAATAAGATCAATTAATAACCGATTAGTATTCTTAGAATCTGAGATTGCTAAAAATAACGAGTTAATTAAACAATATGAAGCTCTTAAAAAAGAATCAGGTTATAAAGATGGTGTTTATCAACCAAAGGTTGATGAATATAATCAATTAATTAGTGCTTCAGAAACTAAAATTAAACAAATAGAAGCACAAATTAATCAATTAAATACAAATAAAGACTTTAATATAGATCGAGAAGAATACGAAGCCTTTAAGTTTACATATGATAAAAACTTAGAAGGATTAGTTAATAGATTAAAGAATGAATATCGAACTAATTTAGTTGGTCAGCTTGGTATTTCATTATCAGCTGGAAATGATAGTTATCGATCTTGACGTGCTTTTAATTCAAACTACATTGGTAAACTTAATACCTTTAATAACGGATTCTTTAAAGACCGTTGACTACGGGATGAATTAAATTGAGGGCTTTATGATGATCAAGGTAAATCAGTAATTGATGATAAGATCTCAATTCTTGAACTTGATAATAAAACTAAAGTTAAAGATCGAGCAAGAGCATTCTGAATTTACTTATTAAGATCAAAAGGAATTGGAGCAAGAACGATTACAGGAATCTGAAGAGATCGTCAAAAAGATGCACTAACCTTCTGAGGATATGCAAAACTATCTTTACTTGATAAAATCGATCAAATTGCTTTTAGAGATTTAAAAACTAATGAAATTAAATATCTAAAGGTTCACAAAGATACAACTAAAAATCCACAAAACTACAATAACTTATTTTATTTAACTAAACAAGCAGATATTAAATCTAAAAAAACTTTAGCTGATGAAGGATATGGAGCTTGAATGAGTGATTACGCATTTATGGCAAAGTATGCAAACACCCTTTTATCAGTTAATAATGACTATGAAATGTATTTTGTTGATGCTAATAAAAATAGAGTTGATGGATTAACACTTGGGGATATTAATGGATTAGCTGAAAATGGTAAAACTGTTGCTCAAGCACCAGTTAAGATTACTAAACAACAAATAGATAATCAAGAAAAAACAGTGATCTCAATTAGTCCACAATTTAATGCTCAATAATAAAAAGGAGGATAAACTATGAAAAAACGTCTTAAATGGCTATGTGTTGCCATTGCTTTTCCACTTGTTTGTGTTCCAGTTATCACTGCAGCTTCAACTAAAACCACAAGTACTGCTTTATATGATTTAGTACTATCATCAAACCCACTTACATCACTTAATTACATTAAATATAGTGATAATAAAAAAGTTATTTCATCTCTTGTAGAATCTGTCTTCAAACAAGCACCTCCACCAGATATTAAAGAAATCTTACAAGGGTTACCAATTGCACGAGCTGGTATTTATACTGTTGACCCATCAATTAGTTCATTTAATGAATACTTAGATAAGAATGGATCAAATCCACTTGAAACAAGTAGTTATTATGAACTAAGTGATATTGGGTTTGCACCTGGGGTATTAGATGGATTAGTAGGTCAACAATATAATGTTCGTGCTGTATTAAATGGTTCTAGACGTGCTTATTCAGCTTTATTTGATTTAAATAAAGGAAAAAGTGTTTGAGAAAATAAAGAACCAGTAACAGCAATGGATTTTGCGGATGCACTACATTACATCTTAGACTTTAACACAGGTTCACAAAAACAAATTGATATTGAGCGGATGAACTTTAAAGGGGCTAAAGCCTTTATTGATGCTCAAACAGAATATTTATCTAAGTTTAAAAAGACTTATGAAAACCCATTTGGGAAACGTAGATTTATCAAAGCTGATTGAGATAGTAGGATCTTGATAGAAGATCCAAACCAAAAGGTTTGAGAATCACAAGTTCCTGGGGATGAAGAATATGTTAAAAAAATTAAGCAAACAGCAACAAGTATTGGAATTTATACAGGTCAATTATTCTTAAACTTTTCAAATGCTAATGTTTTTGATTCACTTAGTTTACCCCAAAACCAATTAATGTGAAAACGTACAAATACTGATTTTGATATTGATGCCGAAGAACAAGACTTCTTTATTAAAAATCCAGAGTATGATACGCTTAAAAAAACTGCAGCTGAACTTAAAACAATCCCTAAGATTATTCAAACTAAATTAATTAAAAATCCATATCGAGATCCACGTCAAAAATTTGATTTAAAAGATCAAAATTTAGATCATAACAACCGTGCTCAATTTAGATTGTTTGCATCTGATAAATACAAACTACGTTTTGAATTTGAAGATCACTCACCACGTGCAGTTTTTGATTTATTCCGTGATATGCGTGAAGTAATTTTACCAATCAACCGAAAATTCGTTGAATCAATTGGTGGAATTGCTAACTTTGGTACTTCATTAAACAAGTTTATGAAGAATGGACCATTTGCTATTGAAAGTGGAATCTTAGGACCACAAGGGTATTTAGTACTTAAAAAAGATGATACATACTATTCATCTGACAAAACCATCTCTAATTTAATTAAGATTCAATTTATTACTGATTTAAATATTGCATTTACTTTATTTGAAGATAATCAGCTATCAGCAACTGATATTCCAGCGATCAGACAAATTGATTTCTGATCAAACCCTAACTTTAAACCATTAATGAATAAAGGGGTTGGGTATGGAACAATTGCTTTACAACTTAATTTAGATAAAGAAACAAATGGGGATTCTCCACTTCAGGATGAAGATTTAAGAAATGCTCTTTATTATGCAATCAACCGATCTGAAGTTTTAAAGATCGTTGGATGAGATGCTTCATTTGTAGTTAATACTTGAAGTGCATTTGGACAAGCAAGAAATTCAACTGGAAACCCACTTGAAATGTTTTTTGAACATGAAACTACAACTGCAAAAAACAATAAAAAGTATCCACTTCAAAACCACAAGTTCATTGACCATTTAGCTAAATCTTATACTTTTGAACATGTTAATCGAAAAGATCAAGTCTTTGATCTAGAAACAGCTCGTTTTTATTTAGAACGTTATAAACAAAAACATCCTGAACAAAAACAAGTTACACTAAGATTTTTAAATAACTCAACTGATGAACAAATCCAAGCTTCAATTGGGATTCAAAACTTAATTAAAAACGCTTTTGATAACTATATTCAAATTGAAATTAAAGGTTTACCAGCTAATACTTTTACAGACTATATTGATACGGGTAAATTTGATTTAGCATATGGTAACTTTGATCGGTTTGGAACTAATCCAGAATCATATGTTGCTGCTTTCTTTCAAACCGATGAAATCAGTAAAGAATCTGAAAAAATCTCAGGATTTAGATTAAACCCAGCTGGTTCTTGAACTTATAACCGATTCTTTAATGATATCATCTACCAAAAAATCAACCATAACCAATGGTTTAATGAAAAGATCCAAACAAGAATTAATTTATTAAATAGTATTCCTGCTTTTAATGAATTAATTAATATTGCTAAAGATACTAATTTATCTTATTCTCAAAAAGAAGAAGAGTTAAATAAACGATTTGTTGCAATTAATCAACAACTAATTCAAAACAACTTAGGTTTAGTTAATAATACATTTATTAAATTATTAATTAAATACTTAAATGATCCAACTAATTTAAATTTACAAAAAGAATTAATGTATCAAAGTTTTAATCAATTAAGTGTTGATCAAATCGTTGAACTAACAAAAGAAACAGGAATTAGATTACAAATTCCTAATAATGAACAAGATGGTTTTATTTTTAGAAAAATAGTTGAACTATCTTATCAAAAACCAAATGAAGATCTAGTTGCTTATAATAAACGAATTACATCATACTTTGCTAACATCTTAACTGATCAAGAAATTAAAGATAAATGAAATGAAAATTTAATCTTTAAAACAATTGCATCACTTGAGAAAATAGTTCGTGATGGTGTACCAATTATCCCATTAATTGAAGTTGATACAAAATGAGAAATATCAAGAGTTGCTGGAGTTAGTTCACTACACTCATTCTCTTTACAATATGCTTATGATATTACTAAACCACCAAGAGCTGAATTACCACGAAGGATTAATCGTAATTAAAATATGGCTAAGTTATATAACAAAAAACGATCAACAATAGCATTAGCTTTTGGTTTAGTTACATTAGCTTCAATAACAACACTAGTTGCTGTTAGTTGTAATAAAGATAAATCAAGTAGTGAATTAAAATTAGATGCAGATTTTAAAACTAACATCTCATTTAACAAAGAAGCACTAAGTCCTTATTCATTAAGTAATCTAACTATTAATTATCAATTCATTAATGATCAATTAAGAAGAAGAAACATTAATGATAAAACAGCATCTCTTGAATCTAGAAGAATCAATTCAATGGTTGATGATATTATTAAAGATATTAAATTAATTAAAGATAACTTTAATGTTAATAAAGATATCTTAATAGCCCCACTTTCATCACTTAATCCCCAATACTTTTATGAGTATGAACTTGTTGATAATACTAATGTTTTTAGTATTGAAAACAAACAGATTTTACATCTAAAACATAGTGCTTATAATGGTTTTGATCTAAACCAAACCAACCATAAGTTTAAAGTTAAAATCAAAGATCCTAAAACAAACCAAAGTACGATTAAAGAATTTAGTTTAAATCTAAATAAAATTGATTTAGATGCCCAAGCTAATGTCAATAATACTTTTAATACATATTTATTAAATGAATTAAATATTAAAGCTGAACCAATTGCAGATAATTATGCAATAAATGGAGCTAATAATACTCGTTTAGAACAATGAAACGGGTTTAGTGTACTTGATATGTTTGATTGATCACTAAATAGAGGATTAAGTCTTAAAAAAGATAGTGAACCACTAGAGATCACACCTAAAAACAGTAAAGTATTTAATGCTTCATTCTTAGAATTAGATTTATCAATTAGAAGTGATGATCATACTAAAATCAAAGTTGATTTTATGAATGAAAACAATGAAGTTATTAAAAGTGAACTTCTAACTAAAGATCAAATTAATCGATCATTAATTACTTATAAAGAATCATCAACTATTAAACATAATCTTAATAAAGAACTAAAAATTGATTCAAACCAACTAGTTGATCAACTACTTAAAAATGAACCTAATGCTAAAAAAACAATAGGGGAGTATATTAAACAAGTTCATGAGTACAACTTTAATTCAAGTTGACCAATTAATGAAACAATAATTAAAACTGGTTGATTTGCTTATCATTACTTATTAAATATCCCAACTAATACAGCTAAAATAGCAATTAGTTTTAAAGACCAAGATCAAAATGTTAGTCCAGTTGTTAATTATTTACAAGTTTACAAACAACCTAAAAAAGCTAACATTAACTACTTAACAACACAATCTAAAGATCAAACTATTAAATATATTGATAGTGTTAAAGAAACAAAAGTAGAACTAGATCAGTTCACTAAAATTAATAATATTACAATTCTTAGAAACCATAGAGACATTAATCAAGACAACCAACGGTTCATTTTAGCTAATGCTGGTTTATCTTATGAAATCAAGTTAGTTGATCAAGATAATAATGAATATATTATTAACTATTTAGTAAATGCGTCAAAAAGTAACATTTTAGAGCTACCAGCATTTTTAAAAGAAAAAACATTCAAATTAGTTATAATAAAAACATTAACACTAAGAACAGGTATAGAACAAATCCTAGTTTATTAGTTTTAATAAACAAGGAAAAAGAGTAAATAATTTTATTAATTAACTAATTAACTAATTAATTAAATATATTTAGAAAAAGAAAAGGGTGAGAAAGAATGAAACTCAAAAGAAACAAAATAATACTAGCCTCGCTTCTTACAAGTAGCTTACTAATTGTCCCAATGATTGCAGCTTCTTGTGTGAAAACAGAGAAGCCAAAAACTTCAAATTTTGATTTAAATAATGTTACTTTAGATGTTAAAAGAACATCAAAACCTAAAGAGCAAACTTATGCAAATCAATTTGAAAAAGCGAATCTAGTTTTAACTTATGGCAGTAAGGAATTTAGTTTTGAAAACGATAAAAATGGCTTTGATGTAGAAGGTAATTTAGTTACAGTTGAAGGAAAAGTTGTGTCTGATCGAACTAATGGGACATTAACAGTAACACTAAAATCAAATGATAATACTAAGATTTTTAAAATCGAAGGATTTAAAAAGATTAAACCATTATCTGATATTACTATTTTTGAACCAGATACAGAAGTTAGCTCAAATTTATCAGATAAAGATAATTCAAATACTTTCCCATCTTCATTAAGTGAACAAGATTTAGAAGCATCAGTTCTTGTAGATGGACAAAAACCATCTGCTGATAAATTTACTGTTAAAGTTAGTGAAATTAAGGCTAATGATAATGATGGAACATTGATGTTCAAAGCCACTGTATCTTTTAAGGATTCAGATCCATTAGATCAACAAAAGAACAAATCTCAAGAAATTTTTATAACTAGAATGAAAACGCTTGATGCAAGCGATCCGCTTAACAAGCCAATTGATCGTAAAGAATTTGAACATTTAAGATTTGTTTTCAAGGACAAGAGCAAAGATCTTAAACAAGTTCTTCCTAGTGAAATTACTAACGATATGTTAGATTTAGAAGTTGGAAAAACTCAAACTAAAGACGGCAAGCCTGAAACAGTTTGAGCTCCAATTGATGCTACATTATATAAATGAACATTTACAAATATTAAAATCGAAGATGATGCTAAAGGAACATTAGCTAAAGAAGTTGTGATTTCATTCAAAGAAAACCCAACTGTTGAAGGTAGAACACAAAAATTCGATGTTATTTTATCAGGACTAAAAACTAGTGCTGAAGCTAAACATGATAATAGAGTAGATCCAGCTGATCTTGCTTTTGATTATGCTTATGAACCAAACGCTACTACGTTTTTAGATGAAAATTTAAAAGCACTACATTTTAATGATTTTAGATCATTTGAAAATTTAAATGAGAGCAAAAACACAAATGATAATAAGTTTGCAAATCGTATGATTGAAATGTATGCAAAACTTTATTGAGACCAGTTTGCTAATTTAGCTTGAACTCAAGCAATTAAAAACTACGAGGGAATTTTTAGAAATATCCCTGAGTCAGCTCAAAATCCATTTTTTAGAGCACAATCATCTAATCCTGAATATGCAAACGGGCAAGATGCTTGATTATCTCATATAACAAAAGTTATGCCATTAGTTGTGGGGTGAGAAAAAGACCCAACTAATAAAAACTCTGTTCGTTATGACAAAAATCCTGATGGAAAAGAAGATGTTTCAAAAATTAAAGGAATGAGAAATAAGGAAGGTCCTGAATTATATAGAGACAACCACGTTATTTATGTTCCTAGATATGACGAACTAAAAAAAGAAGAAACAGAAAAACTTAAAGCATTTGTTGAAGCTAAGAAAGCTTATGATCAAAAGAAAGATGATACTGATATCAAAGCTAGATACGATGCAGCTTTAGAAGAAGTACAAAAGTTCTTATCAATTGATCCTGAAACATTCACTTTTAAAGACGGTGAAGAATATCTTAAAGGTTATTATAAATTCAATAAAGCTCTTGGCGAAAATCAACGAAAACCAAGATTAGTATTAAAATCTGCTGTTATTAATAAATGAAACGAAAACAAAAAACCTGTGTTAATTTATAACTCAATGGGGCGTTTTAACACTAATGTTAAAGCATTCATAGGTAAGTTCACGACTTTTGCAGCGACAACTCCAATGCTTAAATATGCAATGCCATTCCGTTTACCAGTAGATAATGTTTATGAAATTGAACAAAAATCTGTTGATGCACAAAAACAACTAACTGTTGTAGTTTCAATTAATGATAAATATTCTCTTAAAGCTGGTGATAAGATTGTATTGAGAGCAAGCTTTAAAGATGAAAAAAATAAAACAGTAAAGATTAACAATAATAGCATTATTTCATATGAAAAAGTTATTGATGAAAATAATCTTAAAACTAGAAAATTTGAATTTACTTTAACTTTAGACAACGCAGCACAACAAAAAGATAAGATTAAGAAAGTTCAAATTGCAAGTGTTAGCTATGATAAAAAAGTTGATAAGGGCAGCGATGATAAAAAATGACTTTATGTATTTGATGAAGTAGACTTTGGAAACAAACCAACTTATGATTTAACTAAAGTTATTACTAATTCAAGTACTGATCAATCATCATCATCATCATCAAGTTCACCAACCACAGAAGCAGCTCCAGGTTCATCATCTTCTGGCGGTTCTGCATCAAGTAGTGGTTCGCCAGCTCCAGCAGCTACATCACCTGCAGGAACAGCATCTGGTTCATCAAATGGTGGTTCAGGTAAATCTTCTTAATCATTAATTAAGATCAATTTATTAACATTTACAAAACAATATAAAAATCAACACCCGATCATCTCACGTGTTGATTTTTTCATTCCCTTAACCTACTATTAACCCCCCCAAAACCACTTACTTTATTCATGATTCTAACTATTCAATAACACCAATAGGTATCTAAAAGCTTTATAATATAGAAACATCATTGATAAGGATTAGATTATGTTTCATTTAAAAATAGCTACCAAAGATGATAAAGATATAAGTATCAAATTCATAATGCAAGCACGGAAAATCCTTTTTCCAATGCTAGATCATAGTACTTTACCAAAGGATCTAGCTAATTTTGAACAATCTTATATAGAAAGTGATAATGGTTGTTGAATCAACTATTATGATGAAGATAAACTAATAGCTACTATTGCTTTTGTAGAGTTTGATTTTAGATTTAAAGATCTAGATCTAGATGTAAACAAACGAACAGTTGAAGTTTTAAAACTATATGTAGATCCACTATATCGAAGACAAGGGATTGCTACTTTATTATTTAATGAACTAAAAAAGATAGCAAAAGAACGATCAATACAAATCCTTTATTTACACACCCATGATTTCTTAACTGGTGCTCAAAAACTATGAGAGAAATGTGGTTTTAGTGTTATTAAAAAAAATGACAGTAACTGAGCTACTGTTCATATGGTTTTAGAATTAGCTTAAGCTAAAAATTAAATGGGAAGAATCGAGAAGTATCAAACTTAGGAACGATTAGTTCTACTTCTTTAATTTGTGGTACTTCTTTTTTAAGGATTCTTTCTAATCCTTCTTTATAAGTAACATCTAATAACATACAACCAACACAAGCTCCTAAGATCTTAATATAAACACATTGATCTTCATATTTAACAAATTCAAAATCTCCCCCATCCATTCTTACATATTCTCTTAACATCTCTAATACTTCTTTAATCTTACTTAATTGTTGATCATAATCCCAATTAAGTCTATCATCTTCTTTTTGCATAAAAGTCCCCTTTATTAATTGATCGTTTTGTATAAGTTATTACGATATTATCTTGGTTAATTAAAAAGCTATAACCATGGTTATATGGGTCAATGTATACTAAATATCCATTAGTATCTGTATAAGCTGGTCTAATGTTATTTAAACGTTGGTTGATATGAGCACTGATCATAATGTTGCTCATATCTTTAAATTTAGGTTCTCGTTGTTTAAGACGACTAATAGCATGATCTGTTAATTTATATTTAATAATTCCATAATAGCTCATACCTTATACCTTCTTTAAGATTCAATTCATGATTGTTTGTACAGCTACGCTGTTTTCACGAATTGTCATAATTACTAAATCAGCATTCTTTTTAGAAGGTTCTATGAACTTATCATACATTGGTGAAACATCATCTCTTCATTGTTTGATTACAGATTCTAAACTTCTTTTTCGATCATTAATATCTCTTAATAAACGTCTAGTTAAACATTCATCCTTTGGAGTATCAACAAAGATCTTAATATCAAAATAGTCATTGATACTTTGATCATAAATAGCATAAATTCCTTCAAAGATCACTACATCAACATCACTATATGAATCACCTTGTTCTAGTCTGATTTCATTAATATAATCATATCTAGGAACATTAATCTTATGTTCTTGTTTGACTTTAGTTAGTTGTTCTTTGATTAAGTCTCAATCAAAACTTTTAGGGTGATCATAATTAATTGATCTTCGTTGTTCAGCGGTTAATTGATTGTTTGAAAAATAGTATGAATCTTGACAAACAACAATTGTTTTTAAAGATGGGGGCATTTTTGAAATAATCAGTTTAGCTAAAGTACTTTTGCCAGATCCTGAAGCTCCAGCGATTGCTATCATAATAACTTGTTTAGTCATCTTCTATTTAAACCTATAATCTTGTATGTATAAATTATAATATTTACAAACACACTTATTTAACTTTAAAAAAGTAAATATATAAAAAACTATTTTATTACTAGTTAAATTAATGTATAATAATAAGGTTATTAAAATGCAAGAAAGAAATGAGGCGATCATATGGCTGTACAACAAAGACGAGTAAGCAAATCACGTAAGGGAATGCGTCGTAGCCACGACCATTTAACTGCACCAATCACAACATCTTGCAGTGACTGTGGGAAACCATTACTACCTCATCGAGCTTGCAAGCAATGTAAAACATACCGTAACGTGAAATTAGCAATTTAGTTATTATTTACTTAAGTATGAAACAAAAAAGTAAAGATTTAGTTCCTAATCAAGTATTAGAACAAAACACTAATCCGCTTGCAATGAATCAGGATGATCTAAAAAGAGAAAACCAACTAACTAAGGTTTTAAACATCCCAAGCGTGATTCATTTTACAGAAAAGAAACTTAAGAAACAAGGTAAAAACTTTATTATTAATATCCTTTTAACAGTAACAACAATGTTTATTTTGTTAGGGGTTATTATCACGATTGCGATTGCGATTGGAATTCGTTTAGCTTAAAAATATGAAGAAGTGCATCGCACTTCTTTTTTGTTCTTTTATTAAAACTTTAAGTCTTGTTGATGTTTTGATTTAATCGTTATGGAAATATTATCAAAAGAAATAAGATTAAAAAATAGTATAATTACATAAGGTAATATAGCTATAAAATAACAATATCAAATAAATTTATCTAAAACACATAAAATAATATAGATAAGTAGAGAATAAAAGATGGAAAAGTAGTAGGAAGGATATTAAATGAAACGATCTAATACAATTTTTTTAACTAAACAAGAAGCTGCTCTTTTAGGGATTAATGATCCACAAAATCAAGACGTTTATTTAAAAAATGAAAAAGTAAAATTACATAGCATTGATACATATAAAGATGAAATCTTTCTTCCTAAAGGCTCTACTAAAGGGCATTTTTATCTAAGTGATCCATCAATTAAAGATGATGAACTAAAAACAATCAGCTTTATTTCAAACAAAGCTGCTAAAGATAGTTCACTTTTTGCTTTTAATGTTATTGATAAACCATACTTAAAAGATGCATTTAACAAAACAAGAGAATATTTGATTTCAAAAGGGATTTGAACTCAAGATATTTTAGCTTGATTTTTAGGTAATCCTAAAGAACAAAATTGAACTGAAGAACAAATTAAAACCTTAGATCAACAATGTTCAGAATGATTAGCTGAAGCTGCTTTTGATTTTGATAAGTTTAATGGTGAAATCAATAAATTTAGACTTGATAATGAAAATTTAATGTTTAGTGAACAAAGATTTAATGATATTAAGTCTTCTTTATTATCAAGACTTGATGTTATTAGTATCCTTGTATATTTAAAATCATTACTAACTGAAGCTGATTATAGACAAGAATTAGCTAAGAGTAATGAAACATTTGATTTCAATAGTATTAATCTTAAATACGAAGAATTCTTACCATTTAGTTTTGAAAGAACTGATTACAAACTTCGTCGATCAATGCTTTCTAATTCACCACAATGTGATCTAGACAAACTACTTTGAGATTCTTGTCCTGAATGTTATAAGACAAATATTCAATACCGTGATTCAATATCATCATACAGTAATGAAGAATTAGATGAATCATTACTTAATGTAGCTAATAATAGTTCTATTTCTAGAACAATTATTTCTGAACTTAAACCAACTGATGATACATTATTAACTGCTGAAGAAATAGCTAATTTAGAAAAAGAATTCTACTCAGCTGGTCCTATTAACTATGTAGAACAATATGATAATGAAGACTATGAAGAAGCAATTGAAGATATTGAACACTACGAACAAGGACATTTAAAAGTATTAAACCGTCACCAAGCTCATGAACACGAACACGAACACACTCACCAAGAATTAGAACTTCATACAGAACAAACACAAAACAATTTAAACCAAGAATATGAAATTCAACCAATATCTAAATTTGAAGTAGTTGAAACTAAAAACAAAGTAGTTGATCCAACACTTAATCCAATTATTGATGAATTAAATGCAATCTATAAACAACACTCTACTAAAGAAACTAATTTTGATTTAGTTGAAGAAATTCAAGATAAACCAGTTGATGAAGTAATTAGTGATGAAGTTGAGTTTGAATTTATTCACCCATCTACACTAATTAAAAAAGCTAATAGAACTGGTTCATGTTCATTACATTCTGAATCAGATATTGATCCAATAGTTGCTCAACTTCTTAAACTTAAAGCTTATAAAGTTTGTCCATCTAAAAAAGAAGATGATCTAACTAAAGAAGAAAAGAAAGGTTTATATTACGCTTCTATTCTTCACCCAATTCCTACTCAACAAGAACACCAAGCTTGAATTAATCGAGATGATAAAATTCCACTTTGTTATGTTGATGATCACGAAGATGATGAACATAGTGAACACGAACAAACTCATACAAACGAAGTATTAGTAGCTAACTCTTCTTGTGAAATGATGTGTGATTCTAAACAAGCTAAGACTTGTGAAATGAGTTCAGAAACTCAATCATCTTGTGAATCTAAACAGCCAGAAGTTTGCGAAATGTCTTGTGCAACTGAACAAGTTCAAACTTGTGAAATGAACTCAGAAACTCAATCATCATGTGAAATGAGTTGTGACACTGAAAAATCATGTGACTCTTCACAACCTAAGACTTGTGAGATGAGTAGTTGTGAATCTAAACAACCTCAAGTTTGTGAAATGAATTCTGAAACTCAATCTTGTCAAATGTCTTGTGAATCAGAAACAACTT
This sequence comes from Ureaplasma diversum, assembly GCF_000941095.1. NCBI lineage: Bacteria > Bacillati > Mycoplasmatota > Mycoplasmoidales > Mycoplasmoidaceae > Ureaplasma > Ureaplasma diversum. Next base: position 319,763 of record NZ_CP009770.1, on the reverse strand, counting down.
GTGAATCTAAACAAGCTGAAACTTGCGATATGTCTTGTGATATGGCTTCACAATCTGAATCAACTTGTCAAACTCAATCTTCATGTTCTTCAAAACAAGAAGATGAAAAACAAGAACCAAGTTCAGATAATGAGCCAACAATTTCTAAATTAATGCCAACAGATGATACATTACTATCAGAAAGTGAAATCAATAACTTAGAACAAGAATTCTATTCAGTAGGTGATATTAATTACACTGAAAAATATCAACATGAAGATTATGAAGAAGCATTTGAAGATATTGAACACTATGAACAAGGGCATCAAAAAGTAGAACTTCGTCACCAAGCTCATGAAATTGAAGAACAAACACAAAGCAATGTTGATTATCAACCAGATGATATCGATCTAAAACCATACAATGACACTGATCTTAACCAAGAACAAATCAACAGCTTAAAAACTGAATTCTATGCAATTGACAAGCAAGAAGATGTTCAAGTAGAAGAAAACACTGTATCTAATAAAACAGAAACAAACGATGATATTACTCACTTAATCAATGATTTAGATAGTAGTATCCATTTAGAAGATGAATCTAACCAACAACCTAAAAAAGCTAAAAAATGGTTCTGAAAGAAAAAATAATATTTAAGGGATGATAAGGAAACTAAAGCGATGAATAAAACAAAAACAACGATTCACTTAGAAACAGAACAACTTTTAGAACAAGGTTGAACAGGAAATCCTGAAAATGTTTTAATTAGAAGAACTGATGGTTTATTATTTGAACAAGATCATCCACATGTTTGTCCAAATGGTGGGAATGTTCATACTAGTGGTGTTTTATATAATAACTATGATGCTGAAAACATCTCATATTATGATTTAGATTATGGTTTTCAAGATGATAGCATTGTTATCTTAAACAATGATATTGATCCAGCTAAAGTTAAAGATTATGCTGATAAATTAGAAACTTTAGTAGATCAATACTATGAAACAATTTCAAAGAACTTTATGGATAATAACATTAAAGAGAATGCTGTTGAAATTGTCCAAGATAATGAAAATTGATTAAATTCATTCATCAATGAAGGGGAGAGAATTTGTTATAACCTTTTTGCTGATTGATACTTTAAAGATATTAAAGATTTAATTATTAATAAAGATCAACAAACAGCTAAAGAACATCAAGTTTATTCTCAAAAAGCTAATAAGCTTAAAAATGGTGAAGATCTTAAAAAATTAAATAAAGAACACCAAGATAATTTAGAAAAAATTGAACGTGATTATTTTGATAGTGTTTATAGTCGAATCAATGAAATTAAACAAAAAATATTAAAAGATGATAGTTTATTTAATTCTTCTTCATCTAAAGAAAACTTCATTAAACTAACACTTGCTTTATCAACACAAATTGGTGTTATCTCTGAGCTTGAAGAAATTCTTGAAGTCCAAGAACAAAACAGAGTTTATCACATGCTACAAATCGTTAAAATTAACCGATTAAAGCTTAATAACTACTATGGTAATGAAAACCAATACTTAGCAGCTTTATATGAAAAACGAATTAATTTCTTATCAGCTCTTGGTTTAGAGATCTCAGTTTTAAAATTCTTAGTTGACTGATACACTTTATTTATTGATCTAAAAACAAAACTAACTACTAAAAACCATCCACTTGCTAATTATGCAACTTATTATGAAGCAATTAAACGAATTAAAGCAAGTGTACGTTGAGCCGCTAAAAATAAAAAAGCTCTTGATTTTGATGATGAGTTTGATAACTTATATGATTTAATTGATGCTGGTGTTGCTGATAGTAATCTATCAGATTATGAATTCTTACAAAAGATTAATGCTTCTAAAAATGAAGTAGTTACTCATAAAGCATATAAAACAGTTTATCAACCAAACTATTCAGTTAATGCAACAGTTAACAACTCTAACATTGATCTTAAAGCATACATTAACAATCAAAAAGTACCATTAAAAACAACACTTAACAATAAATAAAAAAATAGAAATAAGTTAGATTAAAAAAGCAAGCTTTCTTGCTTTTTTGTCTTTTATATAATTCAGTATGAAAAAATACATTGATCTAATATATGAAATGAAACTTAATCAACTAAAAGAACTAAGTCAAAAAAACAAGAAACAAAAAGCTATTTATGTTTTTTATGATAGCTCATTAGTTGATGTTAATAGTGCTTATATTAAATCAAAAGTTAAGTATGGTAATATCTTTGATGTTAAGGTTTATGTTCATGATTTATATACTAATGATCTAGATACTAATCATAGATTATTAAAAGAAATTAAAGATCATCATTTTATGATGTTTGAATTTCCTATTTCTAAACCTATTTTAGATCAAAACTATTTTTCATATTTAAGTTTAGATAATGATATTGATGGGATAGTAGCACCTAGTTATATTGAAGATGATTTTAATTTGATTAAATATCATCCAGCCACTGTTAGTGCAGTACTTGAATTAATTAACTATTTAAAACTAGATTTAAAACAAGAAGATGTTTGTATATTAGGTCGATCAATTTATTTAGGGAATTATTTATATCAACTTATTTTAAAAAACAAACCAAAATCAATTGTACAAATTAATTCAACAACAGTTAATAAACAAGAATTAATTAAAGGATCTACTTTAGTAATTTCTTGTATTAATAAAGCTTTAGTTTATCCTATTGATTGATTAGCTGATAATACTTATTTAATTGATGTAACAACCGAGTATGTTAACAATAAACTAAAAGGATCGTTTATTATTGATCAAACTTATGCTAATGAGCATAATATTAAATACACACCAACCCCTGGAGGGATTGGTAAATTAACAACCTTATTTTTATTTAGTAATTACTTTCTAACTACTAAATAAAATAGTAATAAAAAGATAATTTAGGGGTATAATCTTATAATATAGATTGTTATAAAGGTTCATAAACAATCCTTAACTTTCTTTTTTAAGGATGATTTTATGTTTAAAAAACTAATTAAAAATGTCTATCGGTATTTAAACAAAAGCAAAGCCAGTTTTTTTGGGCTTTGTATTTTACTTTTTATTACAATCTTCTCATTCTTATTATTAAATAATGTTTCACAAACAATTACTAGATCATACAACAAACTAGTAACTGAACAAAAACTACATGATGTGGTTGTTAATGAGTCGTATTCAGAAGAGGGCGGAGAAGCTAAAAAAGCAGCTTTTTATAAAGATTTAGATCAACTAAAAACTTTTTATGCATCTAAAGATCAGCTGTTTGATTATAATCCCCATCAATCATTACTAGTTAACTCAGCAAGTAATAATATTACTTATAAAATTGTTGAGTACTCAACAAAACAAAAAATTAATACTTTTAGTGCAGAAACTAATAAACGATTAGAGAGTGCTGGATTTGATAGTATTGATTTAAGAAAGATTTTTAATAATGCAAGTTCTGATGTTGTTGATTTTTTAATTAATAACAATAAAACTAATCCAAATCATAATTTATATAAAATTACTAATGAAACAGAACTTTTAGAAAGTAAAAAAGATCTTAAACCTTTATCTAATATTTTAGATGTTGATCAAATGGATTTAAGTAGTGCTGCTAAAGCTAGGATCTATTTATTAAAGAATATTGTTAATGGTGCTTGAGAATTTGATGATGACGATTATCGTAAACTATTCATCAAAGCTTATGAATATGCTCAATCAGATCAAAACTATGATCCATTATTAGCTAATGTAGCTGATTTTTCAAAGTTTAGTGCAGCAGATGCAAATGCTGTCCAAAAACAATTTATTGCTATCTTATATCCTTCTAAAAAAGGAATAGAGATCAATACAGAAGCATCAACTGTTGTTAAAGAACACCGAATCGCTTTTAGTTTTATAAGAGCAGGAATTCCCATTCCTGTTTATTTTGATGTGAAAAGTGCTTATGCAATAGTTGGTTTTAAACCATTTATTGATAATCAAAAGAAACAATTATTTGATCTTAATACTTGAAATGAAGCAATTAAGAAATATCAAAGACAAAGCGTGTTTGAAGCTTGGTTTGCAAGTATTGATGATAAATATAAACTTAAAGTTGATTCAACTGAGTTTGTACTATTAGATACAGGGATCACTCCTGATTTTATGTATCCGATTGTATCATTTGCATCAGTTATTCCTAACCCAGTTAAAGAGGGGTTAGTGTATGTTAACAAAAATGGATTTTATCGAATCTATGATGCTTTTAGATCAAATCCAATTGAAAGAATGTTACACATTGTTCTTAAAAACAAAGATGGTAGTAGTTTAAAAAGTGAAGAATATAAAGCTTTAGTTTCTGATTTAAATAAAATGATCCAAACTAAAGCTTATATGAACTGACCAAGTAGTATTCCTGCTGCTTATATTAAAGATGATACAAATAATAAAATTACACCAAGTCCATTAAGAATTGTATTTGTTAGTCAAATTACAACATATATTAAAACCTTTAGTTTAATCATTACTTTATTTATTATGATCTTTGCTATTTTTGTAGTAGCAATCATTGTAAGAAGATTTATTGCTCAAAATAAGATCAATATTGGAATTTCACTTGCTAACGGGGTAGAGAAGTGAAAACTAATTACAAGTTTTGGTTTAATTGGTTTAATCCCTTCTTTATTAGGTGGAATTATTGGATTAGTAGGTTCACACTTTGCTCAACCTTTAGGAATTACTTTAATTAGTAATTATTGATTATTACCAACTGAGTTTGAATCATTTAATTTCTTAAATCTATTCTTAGTAGTAATTCTTCCTTTCTTATTCTTATTTGGATTAATTGCTTCATTGTCTTGATGATCGTTAAAGAAGAATCCAATTGATTTAATGAGGGGAAGTGAAACTCATAAAATTTCTTGAATTGTTAAATATATTAAAAAACCATTTGCATATGGTTCTGCATTTGGTCGATATACAATTACACTTTCGTTTAAATCGTTATCTCAAATCTTTATTTTAGGATCAATGATTGCTTTCTCATTTAGTTTAATTATGTTCTTAAGTGCAACAAAAGACAAAATTGAGAATACAACCCAAAGTACTTTATTATCAAATAAATATAAGTATGCGATCGAACTATCAACCCCAACAATTGAAGGGGGACAATACCATTCTGCAGACATTGAACGATTTGGTTCTACGATTACTGTTAAAAGCAATGATCCTACTCAAAAAACTGATAACATCATTGATCAAAAATATGAAAGTAGTGATTATGATCAATTCATTAAATTAAAAACCAAACTAAATGGTCTTAATTTAATTAAAGATCTAAGTAATCTAAAATTAATTGGAGCAAAAGATGCTGAACGTAAATCTTATGATTTATTATATATAGCTAATGCTTTTCAAGCAAAACAATTCTTAGACTTTAACTTTGGAATTAGTGGGGCTGGATCAAGCACTAATCCTTGATCAATTACTAAATCATTAATTCCTGAAAACACACTACAAGAAATTGAAAAACACTACAAACTTTGAGGAACTTCACTAGTTAATGATCACTTGATTTTAGATGCTAAAAGTTCTGATAAAGTAGCTAAGATTGCACATGAAATATTAAACATTAATGATGTTGTTGATGAGTTTGAATTCAACAATGTTAACCAATTTAATACTTTAGTATCAACTCAAACAGCTAAACTTAAAGATGATAGTTTAAAACAAAACAAAACCTATTCTTTTAAAGGAATTATTTTTGATCAAAATATGAATCTTTTTGCTTTTAATGGTTCAATGGTTTATGAAAATAAATTCTGACGACTTGTTATTAATAATAAAGATCAATTAGAGAAATTTATTAATCTTAACAGAATTGCTAATAATAAAATGTTTATTAGTTCATTAAGTTATCAAGTACAAAATAAAGATAATAAACTAGATACTAAATACATCATCAAACATGATGATTTAGTATATGATGAACTATTCTTTTTAACTAATATTAATAATCAACAAAAAACTGAAATTAACAAAATTAGTTTAAGTTCTTATTTTAGATCTAAATTCTTAAAACAAGATCCTAATGGCGAGTTTGAATACATCTACAACTATGATCCAATCTTAATTAAAAAGGAATTGTTTGAAAACATTGATAACAATGTAATTAAAATTGTAATTGATCCAGATGCAGCTAATCCTAAAACTGTCTCATTAAGTTTTAATTCATTTACCGATCTAGAGATCTCAAATGGAGCTCAAGCTTATGAGTTTAAGATCACAAACAAGAACACTAATCAAACAATTACAATCATAAGAAAACCAAAGAAAATCTACTATAGTGTTAACTCACAAGCAGCTACTAACTCATTAGATTCAATTACAGCTACAAAACTAGCTGATGAGTTTATTAACTTAGTATTATTAACCCACCCATCAATTAATGAGAAGTATTATCATACTTGAAGTGGGGTTATGTTTAATAGTATTGGTTTAGATTATAGACGTGAAAACAAACAAAGAAAAGTAATTGAACATGATGAACCATATATCTGAGTTGATTCAACAATTACTAAAATCAATAATTTAGATTATACAAGTATTAAAAATAATAAAATTATGGGTTTAATTGATAATACTAGATTAGTTGATTTATATAGTAATAATCAAAAGATTAATAGTTTATTAACCCAAAGAGATGATGCTTTAATTATTAATCAAAATACAGCTAAAGCTCATAATCTAAAGATTGGTGATCAAATTACTTTTAAAATTCATAATTCAGCAGATCGATACCAATTTAACTTTACTAAGAAATCAGTTACACTAACTGTTGTTGGAATTAATGATACATATCAAGATCAACGGATGTATACAAGTATTGAAACAGCAAGAAAGATCTTAAATCTAAAAGAATCACCATATTCAGAGAAATTTAATTTCATTGGTTATAAAGGGGCATTTAATGGGATTTTAACTAATAAACTAGCTCCTGAAATCTTAACAAGAATGGTCCCAATTTACTCACCATCTGGTCTATATCCAACAGATGAAAGATGGAAAAAAGATGCATTTACTCTTAAGTTAATTGAAAATGTACTAAACACTAATAATAAATTTAAAGAAGCTGATTTAAATAATCCTAAATCAGTTTTACACCCAATTTTAGAATCTCAAAAACGCTTAGTGCGTGCACTTGGTTATAGTAGTTTAGAGCAACTCCAAAACGATGCTATTAATGTTTATGATCAAAACAAAAACATTGTCTCTAAAAGAACATTAACCCAACAAGCTGAATGAATCATTGATCAGTTAATCAATAAATTTGGTTATGATACTTATTTATCAATGGTACAAAATGTAGAAGCAGTGGATGTGATGTTTGAAGTATTAAGAACAGCATCAAATACAATTACAAGTGTACAAATTGTTGTAATTAGTATTTTCTTATTAATTATTTTATTATTAGTAATTTTAATGACTGCTAACTCTGTGTTTGATATTGCTAAAGTTGTAGCTTTACTTAAGAATATGGGTTATTCAGATCTTAAGAATGCAGTCTTGTTTGTTACTACATTTATTACTCCATTTACTTTAGGGTTATTATTATCAATTCCTTTAACTACTTTAATTATTGATTTATTTACAAAAGCAATCTTTAGTGCGATTGGAGTATTAATTACAACTGGTTTTGTATGATGACACTTCTTAGTAATTACTTTAGTTGTTTTAGGGGGATTGTTAAGTATTTGGTTGATTGCACTTTATTTACTTAAACGAACAAATGTGGTTAATGCAAGTAAGCGGGCTTAATTATGCGAACAATTATTGGAAATATTTTAAAAGCAAACAAAATCTTTAAATTAATCAATAACAATGACAGAATCTGTGTTGGTGTATCTGGTGGTAAGGATTCAATGTTATTACTATACAGTTTAGGATTAATTAAAAAGATTTATAAAAGAGAATTAAATTGAGATATTGAAGTCGTTGGGATTCATTTAAAAATGAATTTATGTCACATTGACTATGAACCAATTATTAACTTCTGAAAAGAACAAGGAATAGTTTTTCATATCGAAGAAACTGATATGGGTGATATTTTACGTGCTAATATGCGTAAAGGTAAGATCCAGTGTTCACTTTGTTCAAAACTTAAAAAAGCTATTTTAATAGGATGTGCTAAACGATTTAATTGTAATAAAGTAGCAATGGGACATCATGCTGATGATGCCATTGAAACCTTCTTTATGAATATGATTAATGAAGGACGAATTGCTACATTTAAACCACAAATGTATTTAGATAAAGAACAAATGGATTTTATTCGTCCTTTAATTTTATGTCGTGAAAAAGATATTATTAAAGCAGTTAAACAAGTAAGTAATATGCCAACTGTACCTTGTGGTTGTCCAATGGAAGGATTTACAAGTAGAGATGCTATGAAAGACTTTTTAGCTGAAGCAATTTATAATCAAAGAAAAACAAAAATTGCTTATACTAACTTCTTAGTAGCTTTATTAAATGGTAAAGAATTTGATCTTTGATTTAAAAATGAAGATAATAGTATTAATCCAATTGATTTACGAGATCTTGGAATTAATGATGGTACTTATACGAGTACTAATAAAGCTAATAATAGTAATGATACAAAAGAAGATGATAAGAAGTATTATGATGATTTAAGCGACTTTGAATCAGAAGATTAATCTAAATATGTTATAATTTAATTAGTCAAACAAACAAAACAAGTGATTTTTGAGACGACATCCCTCTTATAGGGTTGTCGTTTCTTGTTTAATTACGATATATGAAAGGTTTTCAATGGCAAAAATAAACTCAAAAGAATTAGCAGATTTAATCCCTTTAGTTGCTAATGATAAAGACCTTCCAGTTGAAGATGTAGCCCAAGTTCTTAAAGAAGCGTTTGAAAAAGCATATCATAAGAATTCACCAGATGGACGATTTGAAGTTAAAATCGATTTAGAAAAAGGGACAATTGATTGCTATGAAATTTTCACTGTTGTTGAAGATGAAAAAAGCAATGATGAAACTCTTGAGACAGGGTTTGATGATATCGTTGAAATCCTATTAAGTGAAGCTAAGAAAATCAATCCAGATGCTAAAGTTGGCGATTTAGTTTATAAAACATATCCAATTGAAGAGATGAAACCTTCACAAGTTTTACAAATTTCTCAACTATTTAAACAACGAATTACTGAATTACATAATGCTAAAGTAGCTGATTATTGAAGACCCCAAATTGGAAAAGTAATTTATGCAAAAGTTGTAGAACAAAATGAACGTAGAATCAATAACACTAATCAAATCTATGGTTATCATATCCTTTTAGAAGATAAATGAAACACACAAGGGTTTTTATCTGTTAAAGAAAAAATTGGTGATGAAGAATTAAAACTAAACCATCTTTATCACTTTGTGATCAAAGATGTTAAAGAACAATCAAGACTTTGACCTGTGCTTTTAACAAGAAATGATCCTGATTTATTAGAAGCAATTATTAAAAGAGAAATCTTAGATGTGCGTGAAGGGGTTATTAAGATCGAAAAAATTGTTCGATCAGCTGGGATTAAATCTAAAGTAGCTGTAAGTTGTTATAATCCAAACATTAATCCAGTAACAACTATTTTAGGAATTCGTGGAAGTACTATTAATAGTATTTCTAAACAATTAAATAATGAACGAATTGATATTGTTCAATATTCTGATGATATAGTTACTTTTTTAGCTAATGCAATTGGGGTTGATAAAATTGTTAGTTTAATTTTTGATCCTAATGAACAAAATAGAGCTGTTACATTAATTACTAAAGAACAACATATTCCTTCAATTGTTGGACGGGGTGGGGTTAATATCCGATTAATTAGTAAATTAGTTGGTTATAGTATTGATGTTAAAAGTGATAAGCAAGCTCATAAAGAAAATATTAGCTATACTGTCTTTGACCAAGAGCAATTCCGTCGTCTTCGAATGCAAAACCTTCATAAGAACACAATGAGTAATGATGATGTGTTAGCAATTGTTGAAAACTATCGAAACGAAATCAATGCTCAAACACAAGAAGAAGAGAGTTTAGAAAATCTATCAACTAATCATCAAGAAGCTGAAACTAAACCAATCCAACAACCTGTTGTAGAACAAAAAAGTGAACCAGTTGTAGTTGAAAACAATGATAGTGAAGCTGATGATGAAGATATTGAAGTATTAGAAGGTTTTGAAGATTTAATTGATTTAGAACAAAAATAAACAATGGGACAAATCATCAATTTAAGAACTTGTTTTTATACAAGAAAAAAATACCCACCAAACCAAATGGTTCGTTTTATAATAAAACAAGATGAAATCGATTTTAATTCATCAACTGGGCGGGGATATTATTTAAAACTAGATAAAGATATGAACTTAAATAATGTTGCTAAAAAGATTACTAATTACTTTCATCTTAAAAGTTTTGAATCAACATTAGCAGTATTAGAACAATTAATAAAAGTTAATTAAGTTGAGTTAATAATTATCAGGAGGAAATATGGCAAAGAAGAATATTAAAAAACAAGTTAATTCCAAACCAAAGGATAACCGGATAGGGTTGGATATTAAAAAGCAAATGAGGCAAGTAGATGTTGGAGTTGTTAATGGTACATTTGTATTTACATCACCTCTTACAATTGCTGAACTTGCACCTAAATTAAACAAAAGTGTTAATGAAATCATTATGCGTTATTTCAAAAAAGGAATCGCATACAATCTAAACACAATTTTAAATGAAGAACAAATTGGTGAACTTTGTTTAGAGTATGATTTAGACTTTAAGATTGAAAAAAATATTAACACTGAAAACCTATTAGATAATATTTCCTTTGATGATGATCCTAAAGATCTTAAAACAAGAGCGCCAATTGTTACAATCATGGGGCATGTTGACCATGGTAAAACAACATTATTAGATACAATCCGTAAAACATCAGTCACAAGTAATGAAGCTGGTGGGATTACGCAACACATTGGTGCTTATCAAGTAGTTAAAAATAATCAACCAATTACATTTATTGATACTCCAGGACATGAAGCTTTTACTGAAATGCGTGCTCGGGGAGCTAATTTAACTGATATTGTTATTTTAGTTGTAGCTGCGGATGATGGAATTAAAATGCAAACTGAAGAAGCAATTGACCATGCTAAAGCTGCTAATGTTCCAATCATTGTTTTTGTTAATAAAATGGATAAATATGAAGCTGATCCAAATAAAGTTATTCAACAGTTAGCTGGTAAAGAATTAGTAGCTGAAGAATTAGGTGGAGATACTGTTTTTATTAAAGGTTCTGCTCTTAAGAATGAAGGAATTGCTGAACTATTAGATTCAATTTTATTAGTAGCTGAACTTAATGAATATAAAGCAAACCCTAACCGTTTAGCTTATGGAACTACAATTGAAGCTAACTTAGATAAAGGTCATGGTCCAATTGCTACTTTATTAGTACAAAATGGAACACTTAAAAAAGGGGATTATTTAGTTGTTGGAGCAACATATGGTAAAATCCGTAATATGTTTGATGAAAACAACAATGAACTAACTGCTGCTTTACCTTCTAAACCTGTTAAAGTAACTGGATTTGATAGTGTACCAACTGCAGGTGATAAATTCTTAGCTTTAGATGATGAAAAACAAGCAAGACAAATTGCTAATGATGTTCGTCAAAAAAATATTCGAATTGAACGTGCAATGGTTAATAACCTTGAACTTAAACAAAAGATTGCAGATGGTGAACTTAAAAACATCAACTTAATTATTAAAGCTGATGTACAAGGAAGTTTAGAAGCACTTAAAGGGATAGTAAGTGGTATTGAAATCAACGGAGCAACAAGTTCATTAATTCGTTCAGCAATTGGACAAATTAGTGAATCAGATATCCGTTTAGCTCAAACATCAAATGCTGTTATTGTTGGTTTTAATATTCGACCAAGTCGGTTAATAAAGGAATTAGCTGATAGTGTTGGTATTAAGATTGTTTCTTATGAAGTTATCTACAAGTTCAAAGAAGACCTTGAATCATGACTTAAGGGTAGTCTTGACCCAATTATTGTTGAAGAAGTATTAGGTGAAGCAGTTGTTCTTAAAATTTGACATCACTCACAAGTTGGAACAATTTGTGGATGTAATGTTTTAAATGGTAAAATTAAACGAAATGCTTTAGCTAGAGTAATTCGTGATGGTGTTGTTATTTATTCTTCAAAGATTGCAAGTTTACAACAAAACAAAGACCAAGCATCTGAAGTAACTAAGGGAAGAGATTGTGGTTTAACAATCGAAAACTTCAATGATATCAAAGAAAATGACATCATCGAATGTTATGCTAAAATAGAAAAGAAACATGATGAGGTAAATTAAAAACTATGGCTAGTGAAGTAAAAATAGGTCGGTTGGAATCATTAATTTTACAAACTTTAAATGAAACTATTCTTAAAGAAGTGCGTGATCCAATTGCTAAAAATGCTAGGGTAACTGCAGTACGATTAAGTAATGATTTATCAGTTGCTAAAATCTTTTTTGATACTAGAATTAGATCAACAATGCCAGATGTATTAGTTGCTATTAATAAGGTAAGTGGACTTTTAAGATCAAAACTTTCACAAGTTTGATCTGCTCACAAACTTCCTGAACTAAGATTTGTTTCAGATGAAACAATTGATTATGCTCAAAAAATTGATGCTTTATTTAAAAAGATAAAAGATGATGAAGAGCAAAATAAATAATCAAGTTACTAAAAAACATAAACCAAAACAAAATGTTTATGTACTTGATAAACACTTAAGAACTAAAAAGGGCTTAGTTTGATCTTGAAGCACTATTTTTGTAGTTCTTTTATTATTAAGTATTGGTTTTGGTTTATGTTTACACTTTTTAAATCCAATACATTTAAATTTACAAGAACAATTTATTATTGCTCAAAATGATGATTTAGTTAAACCAATTAAAATAATGGTTTATACTGGTTTTGCTCTTCTTTTTGTTCCTTTATTGTTTTTGTTAGGATGTTGGATTACAGGAATTAATGGTTTGCATGCTTCTGTTTTATTTCATGCATTTGTCTGGTTTTTCTATTCATTAGCTTTTTTATTATTCATCATATGTTTATGTTTGAATATTAGTGTTCATATTTATTACTAAATAAATAAGTAAGTAAATAAAATACCCCCTTTGTAGCTTCTACAAAGGGGATTGTTATTGTTTTAGTTTGTTTAAATGTGCTAAAGGTTTTATAATTAAATTAACAAATAATATGTTTTGTTAATATATTTAGTAGTTTACTACTAGAATAAGAACATTGTTATATTATTTTGTTTTAGAAATTAGTGTTATTAAAGGTTATTAAAAGATTGATGTATGAAAGCGTTTTGAAATAAATTTAAAAAGCTAATAATTCCAACAGCTGGATTATTAGCTGCAACTAGTTTAGTAGCAGTTGCTTGTGTTAACCAAGATCAAACATCTGATCCATCTAAGTTAAATAAACAAGATCAAACAACTAAACCTAAAACTAATTATTCATTACAAGCAACAATTAAAGATATAACTACTAATTCAGCTCAACTATTAATTAATCTTAATAATAATAATAATAATAATAATAATAATAATACCTTGGATCCAAAAGCTAACTTATTTGTTGATTTAATTAATCTTAAAACTAAACAAACTAAAAAACTAACATTAAAACCAACAAACAATAGCTTTAAGCTCTTATTAACTTCATTACAACAAAACACTACTTATCAATTAACTAATTTCAAACTTAATGATCTAGTTTTTAAACAATCATTAGATTTTAAAACTTTAGAACAAACAATTAGTTTAAAAGAAGTTAAACATCAATATTTAAATAATGCTATTAATACTGAACTTGTTTTTGATGATTTAAATCATCAACTTAATAACCAATTAGTTGAACTAGAATATGTTTCAAACGATCATTTATCTATTAAAACTAATCAATTAATTAAAGTTAATGATAATAAACAAGAAGTTAAAGTTAATGTATCATTTAATGATCTAGTTTTTAATCGAAACTGATCACTTAATAAAGTATTAATTAAAAATAAAGATGATATTAATCAAACCAAAACCTTTGATTTAACTAAATTTAAACTAAAACCAATTACTTTAGAACCATCTAAAACATTTGTATCTAAATATGAATATGATGGTAATAAACATCAACTAAAAGTTGATGTAGAAACTAAAGATCAATTATTTACTAATGATCAAATTGTTTTATTAACATTAGATAATGATCAAACAATTGAATCAAAAATTGGTCAACATTCTAATTCAGCTGCTTCTGTTATTTTTGATTTAGCTAATTTAACTAAAAATAAGAAATATATTACTAAAGCTATTAGTTTTAAAAACAAACCAGCTAATTTAATTAAAAATGTTAATGATGATTTAAATAATAGTATTTATGATGTAGCTAAAGCTGATTTTAAAATTGAATTTAATAACTATCAACCTTTAAGTTATATTCAAAGCATTGAACTTAGACCATATTACACTAAAGATCATCAACTAGTGTTTGATACTACTTTATCAAACTTTAATAATAAAAATCAACCAGTTAATGTTATATTAGAATTTGTTGATCAAAATAATAATCCTGTTTATAGTGAACCAGTTCAAATAGAAGCTACTGAATTAAATAAAACAGTAGTTAAACAATTTAATCTTAAGATTGGATCAGAACCAATCCAAAACTTAAAATACACTTTTAAGAATGCTTGGATTATTGATCAAAATCAAAATAAAACATCATTCTTTGTTAATGCAGTTAATAGTTTAGCTAATACAGAATTTAAAGTAATTGAAAAACCACTTAATGTATTATTAGCTTATAATCAAATTGAATTTATAGAACCACAAAACAATAGTGTTGATTTTAAAGCATTAGTATTTGATAATGAGAATTTATTAAATGTAAATGATAAAGTAACTATTACTTTAGAAGATGAAAATAATAATATAAAAGAGTTTAGTGATAATTCAATAACTTTAGATAAAAACCAAAAATGGATTAGAGCAAAGCTAACCGGATTAAATAAAAACACTTCATATAAACTAAAGAGTGTGCTTGTAAATAGAATCCAAAGTAGTGTTCCTTATTCAATTTATTCAAAAGATCATGTTAATGAAGATAAATGATTTGTTCATCAATTCAAAACATTAGATCTAGAAGATAACAAACAACTTGAATACAATAAAGCTTATGAAACTAAGGCTTTATCTACTGATGAAATAATTAAGTATAATAAATTTAATACTCAGATAAAAGATCCAAGTCAATACAATAAATATTGAAATTATTTCATACCTGAAAATGATGTTTATAAGTATGCTTATGATATGACGTTTGCTCTTAGATATACAAAGACAACGCAACTTCAAAGAGGAAACTATAAAACTCAAAAAGTATTAGGAACAGGTTGAATTTTAGATTATGTTCACCCTAAAAATGATGAACAATATCCAACTACTTTCTTTATTGCTACAAATATCCATGTTGCAGGGCGATTCTTTTATTTAAAAAATGAAGTATATGACACTGCTACAGTTCCAAAAGCTCAAATTATAACAAGCAGACATCAAAGGGATGGTTTATCTGTTGCTTTTAGTGAGCATTTAGGCAATAGTTTAAGAAGATATGGTCGAAATGAAAATCTAAGTAGAAATCTTACAGAATATAAAATTAAAGACTTTGCTTTGTTATATACGGCAACTAATTTCTTAGATAAAAGTTATATGACTGCGTACAAACGTCACGCTGGTTCAGATCCATCAATAAAAATGTTACCTGATCATGCTAAAGATTTTGCAGTTCTTAAAATTACATTCGAAAACGAATGACAAGCCAAACTTATTACTCGTGACTTCTATAATAAATACAAAAATAATCCACACAAGTTTGCTAAAGGTAGTTTATTAACAAATGATATTGATACTTCATTAAATAGAAAAGACTTTTATATTTTTGGGTATCAAGGACAAAGAGAACTAGGTGATGTTTTTGCTCAAGCACCAACAATTAATAAATCAACTAAAGACACTGATTTTACTACTGGAGCAAAATTAGAAACTAATCATATTAATAACAATTTATTTCTTAATAAATATGACCAAATCATTCCTGGTGTTAACAATGGTACAATAACTAACTATAGTTTAAACTTTAAAAATGCTACTGGATATGAAGGATATAATGAATACTTTAATTTAATGTATTCAATTGCAGATAGTTCACTTAAACCTGGATCATCAGGATCAGCTGTATTAAATGCTAATAAAGAAATTGTTGGTATCCATTTTGCAATTGTTAATGAAACAGATACTGGACTAACAGAACCATTAATTTTTGAAGGGCTTAGAATTAATGATGAACAAATTCTACCAGCGTTTGATTTAATCAATGGTGGAATGCCATATCAATTGACTTCATATAAACAAGCATTAAGAAAACACTTCTCTAATGAAAAGACTTGGTTATTTGATAAAGCTCCTGAATTAAAACCAAGACCAAATACATTTAATAGAATTAATAGATTTAATGGAATTAATAGATTTAATAGATTTGGATTAGATGATTTATTTCCATTCTTTAATAATAAAAGTTCATCTTTAAACTACTAATAAATAATGTGATTTATAAATTTGTATTGATCAAAAATACATTAAAATCAAATTCTTGTTATAATATTGCATTATTATTTAGAGTAATTACACTCATTAGTTTTAAATAAATATGGAATTACCTTGTTAATAAACAAAGAGGTATAAAAATGATTAAACATAAATTTAAAAATAAAAAACTAGTTGTTTTATTATCATTAGGTATGGTTGCTGTAATTGGGGCAACTGCTATTTTAGCTAGTTGTAATGATAACAAAAATACACCTGTTAAAAAGGTTGAAAACAAAAATAAGAATGTCACTGTTGAAGCAAATAAGAAAACAAATAGTGATGTATCTAAAAATCAAACTAATCAGCCTAAACAAGATAATAACCAAAACTTAGAAAAGAATAATCAACAAACAACTCCTAAGGTTGAGAAGGATTCTTCAGAAGAGCCGATCAAACCACAAATTAATCTAAAACCAGATGATAAAAAAGATCAACAAGATCAACAAGATCAACAACCTGAAACTGGCTTAAATCAAAAAGAACAAGGAAATCCAAAAGATCCTGAGACTAAAAAAGAAGAACCAGCTCCAGAAGTAAAAACCCCAGAACCTAATACTTCTGAGCAAAATGGTAAACCAGAAGTAAAACAAGAAGGAATGCAAGAAAAGAACGAAAAAGATTCTATGGGTTTGGGGGGGCAATCTAACACTCAACAAAACGGCGAAAATTCAAATCCGATGCCAGAAGAAAAAATGCAAGGTGATCAGGCTGATCAAGAACAAAAAGTTCCAGAAGAAAGAAAACTTACACGTGATGAATTACTTATAGGAACTAAGAAAATTCTTGATTGAATGTTAGAAAACGAAAAGAAAAAACTAATTACAGAAGAACAAAAACAACTAGGGTTTTATCGAAAGCCTGGTTCTGTTAAAGATGAAGATGTATATGATGTTGATTTTGGAAAACTATTTAATACCACTGAACCAGATAAATTAATGACTAGTTTCTTTACTTCCGATTATAAAAACTCAAGAAATTTATTAAATGTTAAAAAAGTAACAAAATCAATATGAAAATCTTATTGAACACCACTTATTAGAGAAGTATTTCAAGAAGATTCAAACGCAATTGCGGATACTATTCTAACAAAAACTATTCCAAATTTCTTAAAAGAGAATAATATTGCATAAACCATTCCCCGGCTACGCAAAACCATTTAGCAAACCTAATAGGTTTGCTTTTTTATTCTCAACAACCAAAAATCAAACCACTTATTACTAAAATATTTACCAATATTAATAGACAACTCAACTAACTACAGAAATTATTCCTAAAACTTTATAAACTTTGTTTATATTACTTGACTTTTTTTTTAGAATTTTGCTATTCGAGATTAGAGGAATAAAATATGAAAGCAAAAACTATCAAAATCTTATCTTTGATTGCTTTCTGTGCAGTACCAATAGCAGCAGTTGCTGTTGCATGTAAAAAATCACAACCAGAAAGTAAACCGGAAAAAGGTTCGAAAAATAATACACAACAAAATCATCAAAAACAAGTAGCTCCTGTTAAAACAACATATAGTGTTACATATGGTTTAAATGATGACCAATCTTTTGTTCAATCATCAAAAACATTTGTAGATCAAGTAAATGAATTTGCTAACAAGAAGGATGACTACATCAAATTTGATGTTAATGTTAAAGGTGTTAAAATCAATAAACAATTTGAAAGAGAACAATTCCTTAATAATGAATTAAAGAAATTCCAAAACTTCGATTTCAAAAAAGATTTAATAACTAAACCAGAAAAAGATGATATTAATGTTGCTTTTGAAACATCGACAGAAGCTAAAGAAGTTGAAAAAGTTTTACAAGATGAATTTAACAATTTCTATGTTCCTATTAAATGATTTAATGAAGATTTAAAAGCTGCTATTCAAAAGGTTGATAGAAGTTTAGGTTTAAGTATCACTAAAGAAAAAGCAACTAAAGCAAATAAATTAAACGAATATAATGCTGTTGTTAAAATGATTAAAGATTTCTTAGCTAGATACTTAGTTTCATTTAATGAAGATTTAGAATTTACAAAGATTAACCAAGACCTTAATAAAGGTTGATCATTAAATATTACTCTAAGAAACACCAAGACTGGTTCATCTACCGGTAATATTAAATTAGACTTAAAAAAGCCAGATGAAAAATGATCAGAACAAGAAATTGATGCTAAAAACCAAGAAGCTTCATTTGCTAAGAGAATGGTTCAAAAAATTCTTGATAGATTAGACAACACATTCATCGAAAACATTGCTAAAACTTTTTATTTAATTTTATTATTAGATGATAATAACCAAGTTGCTGCTAAACTATCTAAAGTAATTGCTAACCAGTCATACAACTTCATCAAATCTAAAATACCTTTATTAAGAGTAAAATTTGTTGAAAAGTTTGCTAAAAAGATTATAGCTAAACAAGGTAAGAAAGTTTTAGATTTACTTCAAAACAGAATTAAAAGAGCTCAATCTTAATTAATGTTTAAATAATAATTAAAACTAATCCTATAATTGGACTTTGCACCAACTATTAGGATTAGTTTTTCTTATGTATTATTAATTTAAAAGACACTAAATAACAATAATCTAACTATCAAAGATACTTACATCTTTATCTGTAGTATCTGTATTAAACTTTAAAGATTTGTTTTTAAGATCAATCATATGGTATTCATTATCTGAAATTAAAACTAACTTATCGATTTCAACATCTCCTTTAGTGTTTTTTCTATCATCTAGATTAGCACCAAAGTTAATTTGTTCATTGGTGTTATTAAGCACCTTACGTTCTATATTGATTGGAAAATCAACTTTGAAATAATTAATATTTTGTTTAGAGTTTTGAATTAATAAAACAGCTTTAGGATCATTATTGAATCGTTTATCAAGGTTTTTACCAGTAATAGTTACAATTAAGTTCTTAACTATTTGCTTATCATCTTTATGATATTGGAACTTTAATTCTTTAACTTCTAGTTTGTTTTCATCAAGTTGAGCTGTATCAACTTTTTTAACATCTCTACTAGCATGAAAGATAGCATTTTCTAAAATAGATTTAGCTTCGTTATATTTATTTGCAACTTTGTTGCTTTCATCTTCAAAACGTTGATCAAAATCTTTGATTTTTGATTCAAGTTCATTTTTAGCATCAATATAAATTGGTTTATTAAGGTTGTTTAAAATATATTGATTGGCATCTATTTTAACTTTGATAAAGTCATTAAATGCTTGTAATTTAATTTCTTGATCTTTGTTTGTAGCTGTTTGTAAAATAGAATCTAATTCTATAAGAGAATCAGTGTTTATTGCTTGGTTTTGATACTCTTTGATTTGATCTTGTTCTAAGTTTTTTAATAGACTAATTGCATCTAAAATAGATTGTTTCTTAGTTTGTATTTCTGTTAGTTTTTGATTATTAGCAGTTTTTTTGTCTTGATCTAATTTTTTAGCTATAGTTAAAATAGTATCTATTTCATTGATAGTTTTTGTTTTATCAAGTTGTTCAATGAAATTAGCTTTTTCTTCTTTACTTAAACTAGATAATTCATTAATAGCTATTTTTGAGTTGGTTTGTTTAGTTTGTAGTTCTTTGTCTTTGTTATTTTTATTGTTTTGCTTGCTAATTACAAGACCAGTAGTTAAACCAATAATTGATGAAGCTACTAATAAACCAACAACAGTTCAAATGACTGCTTTCTTAGTTTTTAATTTACTCATATCTAAATCCTTATTCTAATTCGATAATAAGTTTTTAATACTATGATTCCATTTAAATATCTAAAAATTATAATACAAATTAGCTAACTAAAACTAAATTAATTGATAGGTTTAAATTAATTTGTAATGTTGTTTAGATAAGTTGCTTAGGCTGTTTTAGCTAATAAAGGGTTAGTTGGAAGAGTGTTTTTGGTAGGGGTAGTTAGGTAATAGATTAGTAGGAGAAGAAATTAAAAGGTAAGAAATTGAAGTGATTTATAAGCGCGAATACAAAGAAATAAGGAGGATTTTTTATATCTCTTAAAACACTTTTAACCGGAACATTTTGTAGTGAACCCGATTTTTTGGACAAATTAATTCTTGTCTATTGTTATAAGGATTGATGCCTGTATTGTACAGGAGTCAATCCTTTTAATTTTACTTGTATTCTTTCGTTATTATAGTAATGAATGTAGTTTGTTATAGCTTGGATTAATTCTTCAACCGTTTTAAATTCAGATTCATGACCATAAAACATTTCGTTTTTTAGTTTACCGAAGAAATTTTCCATAGGCGAATTATCAAGACAATTACCTTTTCGCGACATTGATTGAATAATATTTTTCTCAGCTAGCATTTGGCGGTATTGGCGCATTTGATATTGTCAGCCTTGATCTGAATGCAATATTAACCCACTTAAGTCTTCAAACTTTTGAAAAGCTTCACCAATCATCTTAACTGTCTGTTGAAAGTTAGGGCTTGTTGAAATATTAAAAGCAATAATTTCTCTATTGTGCATATCCATAATTGGTGATAAGTATACTTTGCTATTAGTGATGCGAAATTCAGTAACATCAGTTGTTCATTTTTGATTACAAGAAGTGGTTGAAAAATCTCGTTGATAATAAGTTTTATGAGCAACTTGATCTTGAATCTTGATTAATAGATGACTCTTCACTACCCCATTTAAATCGCCTTTGTATGATCGATATTTAGCTTTAGGAGTTAGAGCAAATAATCCCATTAGTTTCATTAAACGTTTCACTTTTTTATGATTAATTAAAATCCCTCTATTTGCTAATTCTAGTGTGATTCTACGGTATCCATAGCGTTTTTTGTGGTGGTAATAAATTTCAGTGATAAGGCTCATTATTTCCTTGTTTTTCAGATCCTTACTTACCTTTTTAAGGTGGTAATAATAATCACTTCTTGAAATGCCTGGACAATTTGGATTGCTATTAATTACTTCTAAAATGAATCTCAAACTACATAACAATTCTTGCCTTAGTTCTGTGATAGCTTGAGCTATTTCTTCTTTTGTTGGTTTTCTCTTTTCTGAACTAAGGCATCTAATTTTTTTAAGTATTCGTTCTCTATGGTAAGGCGTAAATTCTGCTTTCGTAAAAGTTCATTTTCTTGCTTCAATGAGATGTTCGTCTTGTTTTCTTGCTTTTTGTTCATATGGTTTACGGCCCCTCTTTTTCTCTACAACATTATACCCGTTTTCAAGAAAAGATTTAATTCATGAGTGTAATAAACCAACATTAGATAATCCTAATTCTATCGATACCCTTACATAAGTTTCACCGTTAAGCAAAACACGATCAATTGCTGCTTTTTTGAATTCTTTAGAATATTTTTTATTCCTAGAACGATAAACAATCTTAGTTCCATGCCTTTCTATTAACCGAATAATGTATCAAACAACGGTTCTGTTTAAATTGTATTTCTTTGCAATTTTATTAAATGAAAAATCTTTTTCTTTGTACAAAGAGTAGATCTCTAACTTATCTTTGTATGTTAATTTCATGAAAAATGAATCCTTTCGTTGGTTGTCCAACTTTTAGGGTTCATTTCAGTATGTTTGGTTGTTTGTTTTATTTATTAATAATTAATTTATTATAAGTTTTTAATGATAAATTCTTCTAAAGCACAAGCACAGACATCAGATTTAAAACGAGCAATTACTTCATTATTTTTAACAAAGAATTTTTCATAGTTTCACTTGATTGCTTTAGCACGATGTGATCAAGGGTGTTCGTTGATTAGTTTTTCAAATAAAGGGTTGATGTCTCTTCCTAAGATATTAGTGATTTGCATTACATCAAAACTAAATTGTTTACTTCGACAAAAGTGAGCAACTTCTTGATTAGTAGCAAATTCCTGGTATAAGAATTGACGTGATGGAAAAGCTAAAATAACAAGACCTTGGTCTTTGTATTTGTTATGAAGTCATTCAAAACGATCTAGTTGATAAGAAAAACCACACTTACTAGCAGTGTTAACAATTAAAACCAACTTGTTATCTGTTTTAGATCAATCATATAAATTACCATGCACATCATATACAGTATAATCTTTTAAATTAATCATTTAATTTTTAAATCATCCTTATTCTAATATTGTTATTAGTTTTAAGCTCGTAAACTAAACTGCTTAATTTTATCATTTTATAATGTAATTACATTAATAAATGGCTTTAATTTAGGGTTTATCTATATAAAGATTGAATATTTAAATAGAATAAGGTATAATAAAGAGATAATCGATAAGTATGCAATCTTTTAAGTAGCAATTACCATTGGTTAGATTATACGGTATATTTCATAAAACTTTCATTTAGATTTTTATAAGGAATTTAACAATACTCAATTTGTCACTAAACTATAAATAGTTTAATGACTAGGATTCTAGCTTTTTTATAAAAAGGGCTAATCAAAATTAAGGAGTTCAGTCTATGAAAAATAGCAAGAAAAAAATTGTTGGGATTAGTGTCGCAACTTTAATAGCAGCTGCAGCAATTGCAGCTCCTGCCATTTATTTTGGTCAGAATGCTAATGAGAAAGAGACTAATCCTATACAACATAATGATGAACGAATTATTAATGTTAAGGATAATGAAACCTCTAAGTTAGCTGATAATAAAGAACAGTCAAATAATTTAGTATTAACAAAACACAACGTAAGTATTAAAAGTCACCAACCAGTTAAATATGTAGCAATTGGTGATCAACTAACAGCTGGGCATTTAGACCAAGCTCAATTTGACTTACGTGGAAAATTAGATAATAACCAAGTGCAAGGAGTTTCATTCCCTGCCTTTTTAGCTAATTATATTAATACTGTACAACCAGCACGAGTTAGCAGCTTTACTAACTTAGGGATTTCAAACTCTAGCATTTCTGATTGACTTTATTTATTAAATGAAGCTGATGAAACTTACTTCAAAAATAAAGATTATTTATTCTTTGAAAAAGTTAAACAAAATGATCAAGAGATAGCTAATCCATATCAAAATTGATTAAGTTCTTATTTTGGTAATTTTGGATACTCAAATACAAAACAAAAATTAAAGAATAATAAAGAAGTTGACCAAAGTCAATTTACTAATTTTATTCACCAATTAACACAAGCCAACCTATTAACAATTACAATTGGTTTAAATGATTTTTTAGCTGTTATTGACCAACAGCTTTTATCACAAATCATTAATTCACAACCAAATGTTGATTCACAATTATTGATTCAATTTGAAAAGAATATTGATCAAGCAAAACGATTTGTTGCTAATAACCTTAAAAAATTATTAAAAAAACTAAAAGAAATCAATCCTGATTTAAGTATTAATGTAATTGGTTATCCGCTTCCATTTTTACGTTTAAATAGTGTTATTAATGACTCAACTAAACAAGGTGAAAAAAACGTTTTTGAACTAATTACAAATGGGCTTAATAGTGTTTTAAAAGAAACAGCTAAGAGTGTTAATGTTAATTTTGTTGCTACAAATGATACAGATGATTGATTAAAAAACAACGATGTTTTTGCTAAAGATATCTTTAATTTACACCCAACACACTTGGGTTATAAAAAGATGGCTCAAGATGTTTTCTTAAAGTTAGCTTTAGGTGAACAATATGCACAAAACAAAACTTCTGAACTTGCTCAAGAATTAGTATCAAGTTGAGATGCTAATTACTTTAACCAAGACAAAGATAGTTTTAACCAACAAATTGCATTTAAAAACATAACTAATCCAGAATTAATTATTAAAGTAGTTGGAACTGAAAATGCTGCTTTATTATTTACACAATCTCTTCTTGAAAAAGATGTAGAAAATAAAGGATTATTAAATAATGCTAATAAAGCAAAAGCTTTATATACTTGATTAAGAAAAGATAGTAAACAAATTGGTTTATTAGTTGATCTAATAGTTAATTTAACTAGTAAAACTGAAACTGATAAAGCATATAAAAGAGCAATGTTTGAAGCATTGTTTAATTTAGTTCTATCAACAAATAAAACAAGATACTTAGATGATGCAGTTTTAAGTATTCAAAATGATTTTGACTCTAATGACTATGATAAGAATGATAAGCCTGGTACACAAACAATAAATAAACAAGATTTTAGAACAGTCTTTAATAAACATTTATTAAACGATCAAAGTCTTTTCAACTTAATTTCTGATGTTGTATATCATAGTAATGAAAATGATTTAGAAACTAATAAAAAGACTTTAGCTAAATTTATTAGTAGTTTTATTAATCCATCATTAATTATCGAAGGACTAGTTTCAAGTTCAAGAAATAGTCTTGAATCTGAAGAGTTAAATTCACTTAAAACAAAATTAATTGAAATTCTAACTAATACTAAAGCATTAGATAAGATTATTAATTTAGTTGTTGATGAAATCTTTACTAATAAAGATAATCATTTTAAATACAAAACAATTTCTGCATTAATTTCATCAGTTGTTAGCTCAAAAGCAACTCAAATAGAACAAGAAATTGACTCTCTTATTAATACAATTACAAAAGATGAATCTAATTTAGATGTAGTTTATAAACTATTCTTATCATCAACAAGTAGTTCAAACAATAATGTGTTTAATAACGAAGAAGTTAAAACAATCGTTAAGAAACTTTTAATGAAAGGAACAACACTTCCTTTATTAAAGAACTATAAAAACGATATTATGAAGCAACTTAAGCTTCCCGCTACTTATTTTGGTCTATTAGATTTAAACCAATCACATTTAAGTAAACAGTTAGCTGATGTTTTCAAACCAGCTACTAAATCATTCTTTGATAGTATGATTAAGATGTTCTTAAATAAGGATATTGAATCAGCCGAATTAGAAAAATTAACAGAAGTAAGTTTACAAAATGCTTTTGATATTAAATTAGAAGCTGTTGGTTCTTTTGGTGTTGTTGAAACATTTACTAAAGCTAATCAATTTAACTATTTTGATGCAGTTAAGGGGATGTTATCTGCTTTAGATGAAAATAAGTTAGATGATAGTCAAAAAACACAAATTAAAGATGTTCTTAAAAAAGTAATTGGTAAAGTTGCTAATAGTTCTTTTGCTAATAAAGTGTTTAGTACACTTGAAGATTATGCAAAAAACAAATTAGGAGATTTATTAATTGATGCTAAACTTCCGTTTGTAAAAAACAACGGGAAACAAGTTTGAGATGTAATTAGTGATTTAGCTGCTCGTCTTATTCGACCTGATAAATTACAAAGCATCTTAGAATTAGCATTAGTTGATTTTGTTGATAATCCAGATAAGTATGCTAATGTAACTAATCCTGGTGAATTATTACAAGTTTTATTAACTAATAAAAATGCAGAAGTTAAAAAACTAATTGATACATTCGTTGAAACATTAACTAAGGATGAAAAATTAAACAAACTTCTTAGTGAATTAGCAACTCAATATGTATTGAGTTCTTTACCATTTAAAAAACCAGCTACTGAAGAACAAAAGAAACAATTCGATTCATTTGTTAATAAACTAATTCCAAAGATTAGTAATTTAACTTTATACAAAAACTTACAAGCAGATTTATTAACATCTCTTCAAAATCATATTCCATTATTATTTAGTAATGATCCAAATGCATTCACTAATAAATTTAAAACTGATCTAGTTAACTCTGCAACTGCAAGTTTATTGACTTTACTTGAATTAGTTGAAGATCCAAATATCAAAGAATTTGAATTAATTTCAATTACTAACTTATTCTTAGATAATTTAGACTTTAAAAAGATCTTCAAAACTGATCAACTTAAACCTGAAGCAACAGCTTTAGTTCAAAATAACAATCAAAGTGAAGAGCTTAAAAAAGCTGTAAATACACAATATGAATCAGCTAAAGCATCAGATCAAACTACACCAAACCTTTTATTTAGATTATTTAAGAACTTAATTAAATTAGATGCTTTCAATCGTGAAGATCAAGATAAAGCTAAAGCAAACCAAAGTGCTGCAAATAAGGTTTTAAACAATTTAGTAGAAAAAATATTTACAAATTCTGATTTATTATTCGGGATTAAAAATACAGTTAATGGTGCTTTATCAAATTCATTATTAATTAATAAATTAGGTCTTTCTAACAAACAACAAGTTGAATTAGTTGATGCTGTCTTCAATGAATTCTTATTACCTGAAAAGAATGAAAAAGTTAGAAAACTAATTCAATCATTTACATCTACTTTAATTAGTAATGCAAAAGAATTAAACAAAAAAGAAAGCATGGGAGCAGTTCTTGCTTTTGTGTTTGAAAAAAACAAAGATCAAATTATTCCATTAATTAATGATTTAACTGATTTTGTTCTAAAAGATAAAAATGTTCGTCAAGTATTATTAGGTTTATTAGTTAAAGCAATTAATCCTAATATGGATTGAGTTGATCTTAAAGAAGAATCTAAAGAGAAAATATCAACATTTGCTAATGCAATTTTTGATAAATTATCAAATTCAAGATTTATACAATCATTTAAGAGAAACTTTAATGGTTTAATTAACCAACCAAACATTATTGAAAATATTTTAAACACAAAAGATTATGTTAAAGCCTTTAATGTTTTAACTAGTGATGGAGAAGTTGTTAAAGAATTATTCAACTTCTTAGTAGAAGATCAATTCAAAGTTAGAGATTATGTTGATGTTTTACAAATCTTTGTCTTTGAAGTGTTAATGAACGAAACTAAACCAGTTAGTTATTCAAAAGCAAAACCTGATGCTGTATCAGCACAAAATCCTACACCAAAAGCAACAAACTCAAACCCATCAGATACTGTCTTTAAGATTGTTCAATCATTACTTAAAACAGGTTTAGCTGATTCTAAATCAAAAAATAAATTAAAAGAAGTTGTTGAAACTTTTGTTAGTGAAGTGTTTACAAACAAAGAACATGGTAACACATTAACAAAATGGATTAGTAATTTATTAAAAGCTCAATTAAGTACATTTAATAACCAAATTAATTTAATTCAAACTACAAAAACTTTAATTCAACAAATATTAAGTAATGAAAATGTTAAAAATGCTGCAGTTGAATTAGTTAAAGTTTTAATTAGCGATGTTTTAGATCATACAGAAGAATATGCTAAAGCTGATAGTTTTGCAGCTTTATTTGAAACATATGCTAAACGTAATGCTGATAAGATTAAAGCTAAATTACTTGCATTATTTGATGTTATCTTTAAAGATAAACAAATTACTGATGTAGTTGGTAAAGGTTTAGTTACTTGATTTGAACAACAATTCAAAACTACTCTAAATGATGAACAAAAACAAAAAGTTCAATCATTTGTATCAACTTTATTACAAAAGATTACAGGTTTAGAAGTATACAAAAAACTTGTTGATAGTACATTTGACTTCATCAAATCAAATGCTAAATCATTATTTGAACAAAACAATGTTCAAGCAGATTCATTCTTAACTAAACTAAAAGATCACTTCTTATCAAAACCTGAACAATTAATTAATGTAATTGAAATCTTTAAAATTAGTGAACTTTCAACTAAAGATTTCACTGATGTAATTGATATTTTATTTGATCCAGCAGTTAATAGTCTTGACTTTAGTTCATTAATAAAAACTGATGATCAGAAACAAAATGGATCAACTACAGTTGTTTCATCTACTAAATCTACAACTACATCAAACCCACTTGATTTCTTCAAACAAATTATTGTTGGTTTCATTAACAATGATTTAGTGGCAAATAGTGAAGTTAAAACTAAGATTGATACAATAGTTAATCATTTATTAAACAAAGTATTTACTTCATCAAAACTTCAAGATGAATTTGCTAATGTATTAGCTGCAATGATTAGTAAAGCAAATAATTTACCAACAACAAAAGAAGATTATGTAAGTTTATTTAGAAGTATTACAACTAATAAAACTTTTGCATCTGAAGTTAAAAATTGAGTTGGCTTATTAATTAAAGATATTAGTAATGCTAAAGATAAATATCGTAATTTAGCTGATAATCAAGCTATTATCAATGAATTTACTAAATCAAATTTATCAACTCTAAAAGATAGCTTTATTAAAGTATTAACTGCTCTTGTAAATGATCCTAATGTTCAATCTAACTTTACTAAAGCGGTTGTAAGTACACTTGAAAACTACATTGCTGTTAATTTACAATCAAGTGAAAAAGAAGCTGTTTCTAAATTATTAGTTAAATTAATTCAACATTTACCAAATCTTGAGTTTACAAAATACTCTCTTGATGAGTTAATTAAATTTACAACTAATGCGATTAATGGTTCAGTTGATGGATCTAAGTTGATTGATCAACTATTTAACCCTAGCTCAGTTGCATCATTACTTGAGTTATTTAACTTCAACGATATAACTGCAGATGAACTAAAAGTATTTATTGACATTGTTATTAAATACTTACCAAAAATTGCTACAAAAGCACAAGATAATGCGAAATTACAAGATTCAACAAGTGAAGTATCTTCAGCACAAAATAGTCAAAAAACAACAGTTAAGAATAACACTTTAGAAACTGTATTCAATTACATTCATGCTTTACAAACTTCTGAGTTCTTAGCAAAAGGTTATGATGTTGCATCTAAACTTTATGGTTTAGTTGAACACTTAATTGATCAAGTATTTGCAAGTAATGATCTTAAAACATTTATTACTAAGAACTTATTATCTTTATCTAGCAACATTGATTTAAGTAAATTAAGTTCAACTAATCAAAATGTAATCAATAACTTAGTTGCAATCTTATACGAATCAACAGATTTTAAAACAATCATTAAAACTTTAGCTAAGAAAGTCATTTTAGAAGCTGATAAGTTTAAAGAAAACAAATCATTCTTTGAATTTGTATCTACATTATTTAACTTAGTAAAAGATGAACTAAAACCTCAACTTGTTAATTTAGTTCAAAATATAGCAACAAGTGAAAAAACACAAAATGTAATTACAGATTCTTTATTTGATTTAATTTCATCTAAAGCACCAAATGAAATTGAAGAAAAATCTAAGTCTGCTGTTAAGAATTTAGTAAGTAAGATATTAGGTAATGCTAAAGAATTACCAGTTGTAAAAGAAGTTATCGAACAACTTGTTGACAAATTAGGATCTTCAGATTTTGTTGGTTCATTATTAGGTGATCAAAAATCTAAACAAGATACTGAAAACAGAACAGCTGCAATTAACAACTTATTTGATTTCAATGATCCAAAGAAACTTGTTTCAATTGTTGATATCTTAAAGAATGAAAAAATTACAAATGATGATTATGTAAATGGTATTTTAGCTATTGTTAATGAACTTGACTTCAACAAATTCATTAATCTAAAAGCTAAATCAAAAGATACACCAACATATAGATCAGTTAGTGAACAAGCTGATAACTCAAACAATGTTAAACTTAATTTTGGATTTGAAGTTGCTAAAGCATTCATTACTACTCCAAAAGAAACAGTTGTTAATGATCGTATAGTAAGTATTGGTACAAGATTATTTAACGAAATATTTGATACTAATAAAACTGAAGGATTTGCACAAAATGTGATGAATAACTTAGCTGATCATTTAGCAGTGACAATTGCTAATAATGTTCCTGAGCTAAGAGTATTAAAATCACAATATCAAGAAAGCTTTAGAAAATTATTTACTGATCCATCATTATTTAATTTTGCTAAAAACTTATTAAATAAAACAATTAGTAGTGTTGTTAAGGATGCTAATAGTTATAAAGATATTAATAACTTCGCTGATTTATTAAAAGTTTATTTAAGTAATAATAAACAAACTGTTAAGAGTGAAATTAATCAATTCTTAACTAGTGCACTTAAAAAAGATGGTTCATTTGTTAATGAATTAGCTAATATAGCTGAACAAACAGTTATTAACTACTTTAACTTAAGTAATTTAACTGAAACTGATAAAACTAAGATTAAAGCTCTAGTTAAAGAAGTAGCTCCGCTTCTTCCGTCACTTGATTTCTTTAAAGAAATTCCAGGGAAATTACTAGACTTTATGGAAGAAAACACTGAAGCATTATTGTTAAATCCACAACAATTTGTAGCTAAATTACAATCAGACTTTATTCCAAATCAAATTGTAGAACCAAAGATGATTGTAAGTTTATTAAGTATTTTTGATAAACCAGAGTATACAAACCAAATTAGTGATTTTGTATCTGTTATTTTATCTAAAGCACCTGCAAGTACATTTAAGCAATTATTAGATCCAATGTTTGATAATTTCTTAAATCCAAAACCAAAAGCAACTACTCTTGCAAATGCTAAAAATACTAATGAATCAAACAATGGTTTAGTTCCAAATGGTAATAAGATTACTACTTTAATTAAAGCAATCATTGATCACAAAGGCTTCCAAGATGTTAAGATCAGATCTAAACTAATTAAAACAGTTGAAGAAGTTTACACTAACTTATTAAATGCTCCAGGAATTATAGAATACTTAGATTCTGTATTTGAAACAAAACTAGCTCCTGTACTTGCTAAAGCAGTTGGTGTTGAAGAAAAAGTTGCTAAGGACTTCTTAGTAGGAACTTGAGGATTCTTAAGAAAAGATCCTAATATTTGAAAGATGGTTAAATACTTAATTGCTGAATTAATTAACAACCATACATTCTACAGTAAAGATCAATACAAAACATTTGATCAATTATTAGAACGAGTTCTAGATTTAAACCCAGCTTATTTAGTTACTACATTTAAAGAATTAGTTGCTAGTTTCTTACGTAGTGAATCAACAACTCGTTTCATCGCTGCATTAATGTTTAAAAACTTAAAGCTTGAAAATATTACTGAAGAAGACTACAAAACTGTTCATAACTTATTAGTTGATTTATCACATAATCTTTATCGAATCGATTTCATTAATGTCTTTGTTCACCAATTATTTGTGATCTTTAAAGAAATGCAAACTGGTGTATTTACTAAAGAAGGATTTAAAGTTGTGTATGAATTCATGAATGCATTCATGCTTAAAGATCGACTTCAATTCTTAAAGATTGAACCATTAATTGGTAATAAAGAACACGACATTAAACCGCTTCACTTTGTTAAGTTTATTAATTTAGTATTTGAAAAATCTCCATTTACTAAATATAGTCAGCTATCAGCTGAAAAGAATCCATTATTCTTTGGTTTAACTAAGATTGAACAAAGAAACATTTGAAGTGATGTGTTTGGATCAATTGGTGGACATAAAGGGGTAAGCCAACCAAACAACCCATACCTTAAAAAAGTGACTTCACTTCAAAAAGGAATTAAAGGTGCTCCAGATCCAAAAGCTGTTGTTGGTAAAATTGTAGCTAAGCTTTGAGATGCTCAAAAAGAATATGAAATTAAACACCCAACAACTTATATTCATGAAAACCCATTCACAAGTGCGATTGTAAGAATTGGTATTGCTATGCTTTGATATGTTCACGAAACATACTTCAAAGGTTCATCTCCTGTTACTTGATGAGCAAGTTGATTTGTTGTAACTGGTGAACGTGAACTTTATAAATTAATTCACGCAGGTAAGGGCGATCAATCTGAAGCTGTCTTAAATCTTTCAATCTTTGGTGCACGTCAAAACGATATCTTCAATCCACCACCACACCACTGAAATTATGCTCAACATGATTTCTTGTATATGGTAAGTAATTGACATAATAACCAAGATTCTAAACACATTCCTGGTAATAAATATGTTGATGATATTTTCTTAGCACTTAAAAAAGGTCATCCAGCAAAACCTGTATTAACTTCAAAAATGAATTGAAAATGAGCTAAGAAGCGATAATAAAAGACAAACAAAAAGCAAGGAAACCTCCTTGCTTTTTTGATTCATTAATATTTTATATGTTAAAAAAAGGAAAAGAAAAACAAGGAGACCCTTGTTTTAGATATAACCCATTCATTTTATGATCAATTGGATTTAAAGCGGATGGGTGCAATATATATCATGAATATATTATAAAATATTTTTAACCTTTTATTTAATAAAAAAAAATAATATAGTTATTTTAAGATAGATAGTTAAACAATATAAAACCACTAGTTTGTGTCTAGCAAACTAGTGGTTGTTGATATGTACTCGCTATATATGTAGAGTACAAGCTTATGTCTTATATCAATATCTATATGAAAAATTTTTTGTTTATCCTTTTTTTGTTGTCTAGGCAAAATAAAGGACTTTTTAACATTAACTCAAAATTTTTAACTTTAAAATCCCTATTAGCTACCCGCTTCAAAATTCAAGAAAAAAATAAGCGGACTGGTAGCGATTTTAAAATACATTTACATTAATTAATAATTAGGTTATTAATCAATGGTCGTTTTCTTGTGAAACGACGAGATAAAGTATAGCATATTTTTTTAAAATCTGTACATACTAAATATTATTTTTTTCTATTTTAATAAAAAGATCAAAAAACACTTTCCCTTTTTGTACTTTTAGTATCTACTTTTTAGCTATTTAACATAAAAATATAAAAAAATATCAAACACATACCCAAAAAAGCATAATTTTTTCTTATTTTTTGTTGCAAGAGCTTAAAAAATAATATAATTAAATTGCATTATTAACTCAAATAAATAATTCGAGGTAGAAAATGAATCTTTCACTTAGAGAAATTCAAAAATTAATGATTACTGTTGCAGCCGACCTTGCTCGTAGACGTCTAGCAAGAGGGTTAAAGCTTAACTACTCTGAAGCTGTTGCTTTAATCACTGATCACGTTGTTGAAGGAGCACGTGATGGTAAATTAGTTGCAGACCTTATGCAATCAGCACGCGAAGTATTACGTGTAGACCAAGTTATGGAAGGTGTTGACTCAATGGTTGGTATTATCCAAGTCGAAGTAACTTTCCCAGATGGTACTAAGTTAGTGTCAATTCACGAACCTATCTACAAATAATTTACATCTTATATCAAATCAAAAACAACATAACTAAATATACTTATATATAACTATATTTAGAAATATGAAAAATTAAGGAGATAAAATATGGCTGGAGGATCAAACCTTTATACACCAGGTAAACTTGTACCAGGTGCATTAAAATTAGCCGATGGTGAAATCGCAATGAACGAAGGACGTAAAGAAGTTCGTGTGAACGTTAAGAACACAGGAGACCGTCCAATCCAAGTTGGTTCTCACTTCCACTTATACGAAACAAACACTGCGTTAATTTTCTATGATGAAAAAGGTAACGAAGACAAAGAACGTAAAGTAGCTTATGGTCGTCGTTTCGACATTCCATCAGGAACTGCTGTTCGTTTCGAACCAGGTGATATGAAAGAAGTGCCTTTAATTGATCTTGCTGGAACTCGTGAAGTATGAGGGGTAAACGGTAAGATTAATGGAAAATTAAAATAGTTAGCTATGTTAATTTTTTATTAATACAGTAACCAAGGAGAATTAATATGTTCAAAATTTCAAGAAAAAACTACTCAGAGCTTTATGGTATTACTACAGGTGATAGTGTACGTTTAGGTGATACTGATGTTTGAGCTAAAGTAGAAAAAGACTACACTCAATACGGTGAAGAATCTGTATTCGGTGGTGGTAAAACATTACGTGAAGGTATGGGTATGAACTCAACTTACAAACGTGATGAAAAATACAAAAACGCAGAAGTAATGGACTTAGTTATTACTAATGCTTTAATTCTAGACTACACTGGTGTTTATAAAGCTGACATCGGGGTACGTGATGGAAAAATTGCTGCAATTGGTAAGTCAGGTAACCCTCACTTAACTGATAATGTAGATATGATTATTGGTATTGCAACTGAAGTTTCAGCTGGTGAAGGTAAAATTTATACAGCTGGTGGTTTAGATACTCACGTTCACTGATTAGAACCTGAAATTGTACCTGTTGCTTTAGATGGTGGTATTACTACTCTTATCTGTGGTGGTACTGGTATGAACGATGGTACAAAAGCAACTACTGTAACACCTGGTAAATTCTGAATTCGACACGGTTTACAAGCTGCTGATGGTATGACAGTTAACGTTGGTTTCTTAGGAAAAGGACAAGGTACTGCTGACCCAATTCTTGAAGAAATTGCAGCTGGTGCTTGTGGTCTTAAGATCCACGAAGACTGAGGGGCAACAGGACACGCTATTGATGTGTCATTAACAGTTGCTGACCAAACAGATGTTGCTGTTGCAATCCATACAGATACACTTAACGAAAGTGGTTTCGTAGAACACACAATCGCTGCTATGAAGGGTCGTGTAATCCACGCTTACCATACAGAAGGTGCTGGTGGCGGACACGCTCCTGACATTCTAGAAGCTGTTAAATACAACCACATTCTTCCTGCTTCAACAAACCCAACTATGCCATATACTATTAACACAATTGCTGAACACTTAGATATGTTAATGGTATGTCACCACTTAAACCCTAAAGTTCCTGAAGACGTTGCGTTCGCTGACTCACGTATTCGTGCACAAACTATTGCTGCAGAAGATATTCTTCATGACATGGGAGCAATCTCAGTTATGTCATCAGATACTCTTGCGATGGGACGTATCGGTGAAGTTGTAACTCGTACATGACAAACAGCTCACAAGATGAAAAACCAATTTGGACCACTTAAAGGTGATAGTGAATTTAACGACAACAACCGTATTAAACGTTATGTTTCTAAATACACAATTAACCCTGCTATTGCACACGGTATTGATTCATATGTAGGATCAATCGAAGTTGGTAAACTTGCTGACTTAGTTGCTTGAGAACCTAAATTCTTTGGTGCAAAACCTTACTATGTATGTAAAAAAGGTGTTATTGCACGTTGTATCGCAGGTGACCCAAACGCATCTATTCCAACATGTGAACCAGTTATTATGCGTGACCAATTCGCTGCATATGGTGGTGCAATTGCTGATACTTCTGTATTATTCGTTTCAAAACTTTCTATTGAAAAGAATATTAAAGAAGAATACGGTCTTAAGAAAGATTTATTACCAGTTAAAAACTGCCGTAGTATTAGTAAAAAAGATCTTAAATACAACGATGCTACTCCAAATGTAGAAGTTGACTCTCAAACATTCAGTGCTGCTGTAGATTTAGCAGACCTTGAAAACTGAGTAGAAACATCTGCTGCTGAATTAGCTAAGAAGTTCAAGAAAACTGCAAATGGTAAATACATTATTGAATGTGATCCATTAACAGAAGCTCCATTAGCTCAAAGATACTTCTTATACTAGATCGCCCCATTTTTAGGATAAAATAATATTAATGCTATGTAAATAGCATTAATATTTTATATAAGAACAAAAGTGAGGGATGAAGCTTGGTTGTTTTTAAAGAAATTTTAGCCAATATTGCTGATATGGCTAATGTAGAAAAATACGAAATTGAAAGTATTCACTTAACTAATGAAGAAGTACTAAAACGTTTGATTATTGCTAAATCAGACTTAAACAATGAGTATGCTATTAAACTTGAAGAAGGTAAGCGTCTTGTTGATGGAGATGTTTTAGCGAATGAAGATAACAAGTTATTAGTAGTACGTTTAGAATTAGCGGATGTTTTAATCATTACTTCGCATTCAATTGGTAATATGGCAATGATTGCTCATAATTTAGGTAATCGTCATATGCCAGCACAATTTAGTGAGCAAGAAATGATTGTACCTTATGACTATTTAGTTGAAGAATACCTTCAAGAAATTAAGGCACAATATGAACGTAAAAAAATCAAACTCAAAGAGGCGTTTAGACACTGCGAAGCAGCAAGATAATTATTTACAATTATTAGATTTAATGCAAATCACAAATGCTAACTTCCCAATCGGATCATTTAGCCATTCGTTTGGTATTGAAACTTATATTCGAAAAGATATAGTTCACGATGGGAATAGTCTTGTGAAAGCGTTATTGCTATACATGAATGAGCAATTGTTATTCGGTGATTTATTAGCAATTCGTGAGATCTACAAAATCTTTAGATCAAAAAATGCAGATTCAGTCAAACACAAAAAAATATGAGCGATTGATCATATGCTAGGAACTCAAGGTTTATCAAAAGAAACTAGAGATGGTCAACGTCGTGTTGGGCAACAAATGGTAAAAATTTATAATGAAATTTTTGATTGTGAACTAATGGTTCAATATGCCCAACTAATTAAAGAAAAGAAATGCTTCGGTAATCCTGCTGTTGCTTTTGGGATTTTAGCAATTCATTTAGAATTAGATTTACAAATCTCATTATATACACATTTATACTCAACAGTTGCTGCATTAACACAAAACTGTGTACGTGCGATTCCGTTGGGTCAAGTACTTGGACAACAGATCATCTATGAACTAAGACACAAGTACTTTGAAGATATTATTAACAAAGCCTTTAAACTTGATTTTAAAACTGATTTTTGCAAGAATAACCCTGGGCTTGAAATTGCACAAATGGAACATGAAGATATTTCAGTGCGTTTATTCATGTCATAGTAATTTTTATCAATAGTTAAAATTCAAAAACAAAAAGTCCAAAAAGAAAGTCAATACTTATGAAAAAACCTTTAGTTATCGGTGTTGGTGGTCCTGTTGGTGCTGGTAAAACAATGTTGATTGAACGTTTAACACGTTACTTATCAACAAAAGGATACAGCATGGCTGCTATTACTAATGATATTTATACAAAAGAAGATGCTCGTATTTTATTAAATACATCAGTGTTAGATGCTGATCGTATTGTTGGTGTTGAAACTGGTGGATGTCCACATACAGCGATTCGTGAAGATGCTTCAATGAACTTTGCTGCAATCGAAGAAATGTGTGATAAACACCCAGATTTACAACTATTATTCTTAGAATCAGGGGGAGATAATTTATCTGCAACTTTTAGCCCTGATTTAGTAGATTTTTCAATTTATATTATCGACGTTGCCCAAGGTGAAAAGATTCCACGTAAAGGTGGACAAGGGATGATTAAATCAGACTTATTCATCATCAACAAAGTTGACCTAGCTCCTTATGTAGGTGCTAATGTAGAAGTGATGAAAGCTGATACTTTAAAATCACGTGGGGACAAAGATTTCTTTGCAACAAATTTAAAGACTGATGAAGGATTAAAACAAGTTGCTGATTGAATTGAAAAACGTTTACAACTTGCTATGCTTGAGGATTAATCCTAAATGATAAGCAAAGCTAAAATAAATGAATATGCGGCATATTTATATTTAAAGGTTACAAAAGATAAAAACCGCGACGAAATGGCACACGAAGTGTACTATACAAATTTCTACCGTTCATCAAAACCATTATATTTAGATGAACAAGATTTAGTTAACCCTTGTTTTCAATTAATTACAATGGGTGGGGGATTTGTATCAGGTGAGGTTTATCGCCAAGATTTTGAAGTTGGTGATAATGCTCGTTGTATACTAACAACTCAGTCAAGCTCAAAAACATATAAAGCTATTGATAACAAAACATCTGTTCAACATACTAATATTAAAGTTGGTAAAAATGCCATCTTAGAATATGTAAGTGATAACCTGATCGTTTATGAAAACGGGCGTTTTGCTCAATATAACGAATTCCATGTAGAAAACAGTTCAACACTAATTTATTCTGAGTGTTTTGGACCAGGATGAAGTCCACTTGGTGCTGCTTATATGTATGATTTAATGTATCTAAATACAAAGATTTATTATGATAATAAACTTGTATTATTTGATAACTTAAAATTCACACCATCAACACATGATGAATCAGCATTTGGGATTATGGATGGATTCCACTACTGTGGAACAATGGTAATGCTTAATCCATTACTTACTGAACAAGATGTAATAGCAATTCGTGATGAAATTAAACATTCACTAAACGATATTAAAATGAGCTTTGGAGTTTCATTAATGGAAGTTCCAGGAATTGGTATTCGTGTTTTAGCTGATACTTTTTATAATGTTGATAAGGTTACTGCGATTGCTCATAAATATGTTCGTCAAAAATTATGAAACAAAAAACCGTTATCATTACGAAAACTATAATTAAAATCAAATAAAAGCAAATAAAAAACTATTGGATTTAAAACCCAATAGTTGCTCGATTGCAAGATCAACTGCAACATTATTAAAGTAAAATTTAATGATGGCAGTTGATCTTTTTTCTACTAAATTAAAAATAAGCACTAGCATTATCTGTTGGTGCTATTATGGCAGGGGTTAGTGTTATTGGAGTAGTTGCAGCTTGTGCACCAACAAAGGCGAAACCAGCCAAACCCACTGAAAAGAAAGTAGAACAACCACAAACTAGTGGAACTGAATCTTCAAAACAAGGAAGTGGAAGTACTACAACTGGTACTAAACAAGGTTCAGAAACTGGTGGAACTACAAATCCATCAGGTGGTTCAAATAATACTACCAAAGGTACAACACAACCATCAACTCCAGAAAATCCTAATCCATCTAACCCTGGTTCATCAGATAAACAAGAAGATGAAAAGATGAAAGAAAATCAACCAGGCACAGGACAAAGTGGTGGTGAAACAGGAAAAAATGAAAATCCTGGAACTAATGGTAAGGAAAATGGTGGAAGTACATCAGAAACAACTAAACCTGTAATTAGTGTAGCTGATGATGCTAAATTAATTAAAGAAGAAGCGAAATATTCATTAACATTATCTGTTACAAATGCTGATAATAAATATTTAGAAGTTGAATTAACTGAAGTTTCAACTAACCAAGAAAATGCAACTAAAGTCAATGCAAAAGCTAAAGTTGAATCTAATAGTGTAAAAGTTAGTTTTGATGGTTTAAAAGCGGGAACTAAATATAAAGTATCAACACTTAAACTTTATGATAGTGAAACTGCTAAAGAAGGAGTTAGTTTAGAATTAAGTTCAACTTTAAGTGGAAAAGAATTTGAAACAGAAGCGGCACAAACTCCAAAAGTTGAAGCACCTACTCCTACACCAGAACAAACTGTATCAGTTACTTTAGAAAATAATGCAATGTTAATGAAAAAAGATGGTAAATATCAACTTTCATTAAATGTAACAAATGCAGATAATAAATACTTAGAAGTTGAATTAAAAAAAGCGTCAGAAGAAGATAAACCAGGAAAATCTGAAATATCAAAAAAAGTAAAAGTAGAAAATGGTAAGGTAGTTGTTATTTTTGAAAATCTAGAAGACAGTGCAAAGTATAAAATATTAGGTGCTGAACTGTACAGCAAAGAAAATGATGATGCTGAAAATGGACAAACTGTTGAATTAAATGAAGATTTAACAAAAATAGAGTTAGCAATCAAATCATCAATGAGCAGCGGTTCAACAAGTAGCCAAGACGGAACACAAGCAAAACCTAATGCTGATGCACAAACAGGTTCTAAAGATGAAAAGAAAGATGAAAAGAAAATAACAATTCAAAGTGTAGAATATGATTCTAATAACCCCCTAGGTTATACATATCTTGTATTTGTAGTAAAAGGACCAAAGACTTTATTTGAATCGATTAAAACTAAATTTTTAAATTTTGAATTTAGAAATAGTGAAAATAAATATCAAACTGATACAACAGAAGATTCAGGATTGTTCCCAACAATATCAAAAGACGAAGGTGATCAAGTTGTGTTTAAAATTTACCCTAAACACCCTTGAGGTAAAAACGCTGATTTCACTGTTACTCGAATAACTTTAAAAGACAAACCAAATGAAAATCTTCTTGCAAATGAGTATAAAATTAACCCCACTAAATAACAACTAAAATAATAAACTAGTTTTAGCTTACTCACAGAGAATGCAAATTTTGCATTCTTTTTTTCTTACACTCTCTATAATATCAATACTTTTCAACCATTATATTAATTAAGTTCCATTATATTAATCTAATATATGTAATTTGTTTAGGTTTTTGATTTAAAACTTTATCATCAACCAAAACAAAGAATTAATATATTTAATATTTTCAAATTAGTTATAAATTAATTGATTCCTTAAGATACATAAAAACAACTAATCCTCTTTTGTTTATATGAACAAATCTTCATTGCAGGTGTTTTTATAAAATAATTTGGTTTTTTTATAGCACCCCCAAACGCTTGTGTTAAATGTTTTAATTAATACAACCGAATACGATGACTAAAACAAAACAAAATATACTTAACCGGAACATCCAACTCAAAAGTCCTTTTTTTTTTTTTTTTTTGCAAAAGAAGAAAAAGTTTCTAAAATCACTTCATATTTCAAATAAATCCAAGCTTTGATAAAAGGAATTTTAGACATAATTTACTATCAAAGGATTTATAAATAAAAGAAAGTAGAACAACCACAAACAGGTGGTAATGAATCTTCGAACCCAGGAAGCGGAAGTGCTACAACTCCAACTGGGCAAGGTTCAGAAACTGGTGGAACAACAGATTCATCAAATGGTTCAAATAATACTACCAAAGGTACAACACAACCATCAACTCCGAATAATCCTCAAGTAACTAATCCTGGCACAGGAGCTGATAAAGATAAAGGAAGTTCAACTGAAAGTACTACACCTGAAAATCCTGACAATAAAGGCAAACAAGATTCTAATGGTGGATCATCTTCTAAAAAAGATAAAGAAGTTATGCCAGGCGATGAGCCAGGTGCAGGAAATGGTGCAGAAGCAGGTAAACAAGATACTCCTGGTGCTAATGAA
This sequence comes from Ureaplasma diversum, assembly GCF_000941095.1. Classification (NCBI taxonomy): domain Bacteria; kingdom Bacillati; phylum Mycoplasmatota; order Mycoplasmoidales; family Mycoplasmoidaceae; genus Ureaplasma; species Ureaplasma diversum. The sequence goes on along the minus strand of NZ_CP009770.1, from coordinate 278,403 downwards.
GATAAAAAAGATCAAAAAACTGAAAGTGGCAAAGAAAGTGGTGGAACACAAAGCGATAACTCAGGCGAAACACAACCTGCACCTGATGCTGGTTCAAAAGACGATGCAGCTAAACCAGTTTCAGTTAGTTTAGATACTGATGCTAATTTAACTAAAAAAGAGGATAAATACGAATTAGTTTTAAATGTTACAAACGCTAATGAAAAATATTTAGAAGTTGAACTAACTGAAATTCTAGCTGATGGACAAGATGGTTCTAAAGTAACATCAAAAGCAAAAGTTCATGCAGATAAAGTAACTGTTACTTTTGAAAGTCTAAAAGAAGGAACTAAATATAAAGTATCTTCACTTAAGCTTTATGATACAGATAAATCAACTACATCTACTAGTGTTGAAGTAAGTAAAGATTTATCTTCTAAAGAATTAAAAACTAATGATGTAGTTAAACCAATTGAAAAAAGCGAAGTTGAAGCTAATAAAGCAGAAACAAACAAAATAACTATTCAAAGTGTTAGATATGAATATAATGAACCTACAAAATACACATATATCATCTTTAGAGCAAAGACTTCAAAAGAATTCTTTGATAAAATTAAAGACAAACACTTTGATTTACAACTTAGAAAGAGTGATGGAAAAGTTCAGTCAGATGAAACTGATGGTTCAGGAATAAAACCTTATAAACTTAGCGAAGAGGGAGATAATGTACTATTCGAATTCTACCCAGCTTATCCATGAGGAAAAGGAGCTAATTTTATAGTTACTAAAGTCTCAGTAAAAGATGATCCACAAACAAATATTTTAGCTTCAGAATATGAAGTCAAGAGCCAAGAAACTGTTGCTTAACCCCACTAATTAACAACTAAAAATATAAACTGATCTTAACTTGCTAAATAATGATTTATTTAGTTGTGAGATCAGTTTTATATTTAGCGATTTAATCAATTATTAAATTAATGTATAATATTATATAAATTGATATTTAATAAGAAATGAGGAACAATATGGATCTTTGAAAAGACCAAGGTGAACAAGAGTTAAGTCCTAATGTAAGCAATAATCCTAACAAGTTGCCAAAGGCAACTGGTGGAGAAAAAGCTTTATATATCATTTTTTGAATTATGAGTGCATTCTTATTATGCATTCCAATGATTGTTTACTACTTTAGAACTAAAAACTACATCATTAATGAAAAGAATGAAATTAATGAAGCATCATCATCTATTCAAGTTAGCCAAGACAAACGTTTCGGTACTCTAACACAATTAGTTGAACAAGTAAAAAGCCACTACAAATTTGAACAATCTGTATTAGATCAAATTACTAAAAACCGTAATGTAGCTGCTCAAGCAAGCGACATTAATGAAAAACAACAAGCACTTGATGGTTTACAACAATTAATTAATGTTCAATTTGAACGTTACCCAGAATTAAAATCTGGTAACCATGTAATGGAATTAATGAGCCAATCAACTTACTTAGAATCTGAAATTGCAGCAGCAAGAAGAACATACAACAACCGTGCATCTAACTACAACGCAGCAATCTTTAATTTCCCTGTAGTTTGTGTTGCTGAAAAAGTTAATGCAATGCCAATGCCTATTTTTGCAGCAAGTAAAGAACGTCGTCAAGATGTTGATATGTCTTCACTTAGCAACTGATAAATATAACCATTATAAAGATTAAAAGAACTTAAGTGAAATGAACCCTAAAAGTTGGACAACCAACGAAAGGATTCATTTTTCATGAAATTAACATACAAAGATAAGTTAGAGATCTACTCTTTGTACAAAGAAAAAGATTTTTCATTTAATAAAATTGCAAAGAAATACAATTTAAACAGAACCGTTGTTTGATACATTATTCGGTTAATAGAAAGGCATGGAACTAAGATTGTTTATCGTTCTAGGAATAAAAAATATTCTAAAGAATTCAAAAAAGCAGCAATTGATCGTGTTTTGCTTAACGGTGAAACTTATGTAAGGGTATCGATAGAATTAGGATTATCTAATGTTGGTTTATTACACTCATGAATTAAATCTTTTCTTGAAAACGGGTATAATGTTGTAGAGAAAAAGAGGGGCCGTAAACCATATGAACAAAAAGCAAGAAAACAAGACGAACATCTCATTGAAGCAAGAAAATGAACTTTTACGAAAGCAGAATTTACGCCTTACCATAGAGAACGAATACTTAAAAAAATTAGATGCCTTAGTTCAGAAAAGAGAAAACCAACAAAAGAAGAAATAGCTCAAGCTATCACAGAACTAAGGCAAGAATTGTTATGTAGTTTGAGATTCATTTTAGAAGTAATTAATAGCAATCCAAATTGTCCAGGCATTTCAAGAAGTGATTATTATTACCACCTTAAAAAGGTAAGTAAGGATCTGAAAAACAAGGAAATAATGAGCCTTATCACTGAAATTTATTACCACCACAAAAAACGCTATGGATACCGTAGAATCACACTAGAATTAGCAAATAGAGGGATTTTAATTAATCATAAAAAAGTGAAACGTTTAATGAAACTAATGGGATTATTTGCTCTAACTCCTAAAGCTAAATATCGATCATACAAAGGCGATTTAAATGGGGTAGTGAAGAGTCATCTATTAATCAAGATTCAAGATCAAGTTGCTCATAAAACTTATTATCAACGAGATTTTTCAACCACTTCTTGTAATCAAAAATGAACAACTGATGTTACTGAATTTCGCATCACTAATAGCAAAGTATACTTATCACCAATTATGGATATGCACAATAGAGAAATTATTGCTTTTAATATTTCAACAAGCCCTAACTTTCAACAGACAGTTAAGATGATTGGTGAAGCTTTTCAAAAGTTTGAAGACTTAAGTGGGTTAATATTGCATTCAGATCAAGGCTGACAATATCAAATGCGCCAATACCGCCAAATGCTAGCTGAGAAAAATATTATTCAATCAATGTCGCGAAAAGGTAATTGTCTTGATAATTCGCCTATGGAAAATTTCTTCGGTAAACTAAAAAACGAAATGTTTTATGGTCATGAATCTGAATTTAAAACGGTTGAAGAATTAATCCAAGCTATAACAAACTACATTCATTACTATAATAACGAAAGAATACAAGTAAAATTAAAAGGATTGACTCCTGTACAATACAGGCATCAATCCTTATAACAATAGACAAGAATTAATTTGTCCAAAAAATCGGGTTCACTACAAAGGACCAAATCCCTAAGTTCTTTTTTGTTTATTGAATTAGATTTCTTTGTAGATATTAACTAAAGTAATCAATGCTTTAGTTATTTCTTCTTTAATAGCTTGTCTTTGGTTGTTCATTCGTGAAGCAACTATACAACTACTTAATTCTGTCCCTGATTCTTTTACATATCCATTTTTAATGCATTGTAAAATAAATTTTCTAGCTTCTTTTTCTTTTAGGTTATTATCACTAATTAATGAAGTTATTTCTTTTTCTTGTTCTAATTTAGCAAACTTATTAAATGCTTCAGCAATGTTTTCAGATTCAATACCTTCTTTAAAGTAATCAGTTTCTAAGAATCTAAGTAATAAATCTTTTTTAGGGCTTAAGTTTAAACTTGAACTTATTAAACTTTCTAATTCTTCAACAAACTGAACTCGATCATATTTTCGGTAGTATTCAATAATTTTTTGATAAATATAATGTAAGTTAATATCTTCTGATTTAATGATTTCAGTTTCAAACTTAATATCATCTCAGATAATTGGTTTTGTGTCTTTAGCTCTGATCTCTTTTGATATTTTGTTATAAATACTTTGTAAGTCTTGGAATCGACGCGTATTTTTAATATCATCTTCTTCTTTAAATTCGCTATAGTTGATTAATAAGTTTCTTACTCTTAAGAATTTATTGAAATGATTAATAAACTCTTTTTTCTCTTCATCACTAAGTTCACTAACATCAACTGGTCTACCAGTACAATATTGGTTTTGGATAATATTAACTATTTCATCATATTCAGGTTTAATTTCATTATAAGTACGCTCAACGATTGAGATTTGTTCATTATGTTTTTTACCAAATAATATAATTGCATTTTTTACATTTTCAGATAAATCTCTAAAACAAACAATATTACCACATTGTTTAACTGCATTTAAAATCCGGTTTGTTCTTGAGAACGCTTGGATTAGTCCGTGATATTGTAAGTTCTGATCAACATATAATGTGTTTAGTGTTGGTGAATCAAACCCTGTTAAGAACATCTTAACAACAATTAATAAATCAATTTCTTTATTCTTTAGTTTCTCAGATACATTTCGATAATAATTACTAGTTGCATCTTGGATATTGAAGTTAGTTTTAAACATCTCATTATAATCAGCTATTGCTCGTGCTAAAAACTCTTTTTGCGTTTCATTTGGTTCAGAATCAACACTTAATGGATTGTTTTCTACACTTTCATTTTCTTCATAACTAAAGATAGTAGCTATTTTTAATTTATCTTCATCATTTAAGTTTTGCATTTGAGCTTTAAATTCATCATAATACAACATTGCAGCTTCTGTTGAACTAACTGCAAAAATAGCATTAAATCCATTTAAATTCTTTTCTTTATGAATGAAGTTGTTACCTCTATGGCATTTCTTATTAATTGTATTAATTACATAATTTGTAATTTTACTGATTCTTTTAGGATGCATTAATAAGTCATTTTCAGCTTTAGCTAAACTCTTATCATTGATTTCTGCATGCTTTTTAATATCTTCTTCACTAAAATCATAATTAACATAATCAATTAAGAATCTAAGAACTTTTTTGTCTCGAATAGCATCTGTAATAATATAAGAATGTAACTCAAGTCCAAAGATTCTTTGTGTAGTAATTTTATTTTTTGAAGCATCTGTTTCAGCATTTTCTTCAAAAATTGGAGTTCCTGTAAAACCAAATCTAAAAGCTTTAGTGAATTTCTGAGCTATTGATCTTTGAAATTCACCAAATTGAGATCTATGGCATTCATCAAAAATCATTACACAACTCTTTTTGTAAATATTATGATTATCATTATTTTTAATGAAGTTATTTAACTTTTGAATAGTAGTAACAATGATTTTATCACTTGCTTTTTCAATGTTTTGTTTTAGTTTATATGTACTTGTACTATTATCAACACTACCTGGTGAAAATCTTTCATATTCCTTAATTGTTTGATCATCTAAATCTTTTCGATCAACTACAAAGAATACTTTATCAACAAAATCTAATCCTTTAGCAAGTCGTGCTGTTTTAAATGAAGTTAGTGTTTTTCCAGAACCTGTTGTATGTCAAATATAACCACCCTCTTGATTTTTAAGGTTATAACTTGTGTTAATCTTAAGTAAAATTCGCTCAGTTGCTGCAATTTGGTAAGGACGCATAATCAATAGTTCATCCCTACAATCAAAAACACAATACTTTGCTAATATTTCTAATATTGTTCTTTTTTGGAAAAAAGTTAAAGTAAAGTCTTCAATATCTGTAATGACTCTGTTTTTAGCATCAGCTCATTGCATAGTATATTGTTCATGACTTTTAATATTAGATTTAGTATTAGGAAAATATGAAGTCTCTGTTCCATTAGAAATAACAAAGATCTGAACTCATTTATATAATGATTTTTCTGAATTAAAACTTTCTTTTTTATATCGATCAATTTGATCAAATGCATCAAATAGGTTTTCACCTCTTCTTTTAAGTTCGATGTGAACAAGTGGTAAACCATTAACTAAAATTGATACATCATATATATTATTTCCAGATTTAACTTGATTAATAACTTGTAATTTATTATTGTTGATATTGTTTTTATCAAAAATAATTATGTTTTTTAATTCTTCACTATCAAATTCAAAGTCATCAACTACATTTTTATATTCGCCATCATTATGTAGTTTCTTAGCTTTTTCAACAAAAGTATCACTAGAACTATCTAAATACTCTAAAAGGAATCTTCTTCATTCATCATTATTAAAAGTAATATTATTAAGTCTTTGAATTTGATTTCTTAAATTAACAAATAAAGTGTCATAAAAATATTTGATTTCATCAAATTTAAGATCAGGGATACTTAATTCACTACTAGCTTTTGTTAATGATGGAAGCTCAGAAGAATCGTATTTTATATACTCATATCCTTGTTTTATTAAATCATTAATAAATTGTTGTTCTAGTTCTTTTTCACTTTGATAGCTTGTATTTGTATTATTGATGTATTCATATTCATCTAAGATAATACCTTTTGAATGTTCTAGAATTGGATTTGTCTTTTTCATAAGTTATTAACCTTTATTTCCATTAAACGATAAAAGTTGTTCTCTGTAATATTCGTATTGTTTTTGGCGAAGTTCTATTTCTTTTGGAAGACCTTGGGTAAGATCGTTGGTTAGAATGTTGAATTGATCAAGGATTGAAACAATATGGTTTTGGACTGATAGGGGTGGGATTGGAATTTGAATATTGTACACAACATTACTCATTAGCTTAGGATTACCAGATCCACCTGCAACGTGATTTTTGGCTTCGATTGATAAGTAATAGTAAAGAAATTTTAATAATAGTTCTGAGCTTTTCAAACTTATGATTCCACAAATATTAGTTATAGAAATTTACCTTCTCGATAAAATACTGTTCCAGCATAAGCTCCATCTGTAGTTCAGGTTATATAATCTCCATCAAAATCATAAGTATTAATACTGCCTATTTGACCGTTATTAAGTGTTTGTGATGAATAAACTGGATATATTCCCTTGTTCTCATCATTTCTAAGAAATTTCTTAGAAATAACTCTTCCTCTCTTTATCTCACAAACATCCCCTAATGTTCTAGATTTAACTTCAGTATTTTCCCCACAAAGCTCTAATGTCTTCTTAGTTAAGTATTCTTCACTAAGAAGAAAGTTTCTGTAGTAGTTATATTGTTTATTTCTTAGTAGTAATTCGGTAACATATTCTGTCAATTTGTCAAGTATTTTTACAACTTTTTCTTGTATTTCTAAAGACGGGATTGGGATTAAAGTGTTCTTAAAAGTTTCATTATCAAACTTTGGATATGAACCTGTTTCCTTATAAAAACTCTTTTCATTGTTGAAGATAAAATAATATAAAAACTTGTTGTTAAGATAGTTTTCATTTTTTGAACAGATTGTGATATTGTTTGATGAGATAAAATATCCTTCGTGGTATTTTATATTAGAATAACGTGCTCTCCCTAATGTTATTACAGCACCTTTATTAACAAGGTTATTAGCTTGTTCTAAAGTAGTTCCTCAATCATAGTTTTTTGAGCTGGGAAGAAGTTTAACATCACCTTTATATTGATTTAATTGTTCAATCTTTTTGGCATCAACTTGTTTAAATTTATTTAATAAACAAACTTTCCCCAATCTCTTCCACTTTACCTTCTCATTCTTAATCAACTCAAGTATATTCTCCATCAACTATCCCTACTTCTTATCCTTTAAAACCTTACACTTATAAACCGTTCCTATTTATTAAGATAATATATTAAATCCTTAAATAGTTAGTTTTATACATAACTAACATATAAACATTAAATAACCTTAGTAATAAATACTTCCTTTATTACTATATACGATTATTAATTAGTGATTTTGAAGTTGTTTAGTAATTTGATTAATTGCAACTCTTAAATCATCAATCTTCTTAATGATTTCATCAATTTGTTGATTTAATACTTCAATATCAATCTTTTCATTTGTATCTTCTTTTTCAACATAAGTTGATACAGAGAGATTATATCCATTTTCAACAATTTCATTTTCAGATACATTTCTACTAAAATGAGCAATATCTTCACGCTTGTTGTATGCATCGACAATCTTTAAAATATTTTCTTCAGATAGGATATTGTTATTAGTTTCTTTAACAAATTCATTTGATGCATCAATGAATAGTACATTATTATCTTTTTTGTTTTTAGCAAGTACAAGTACACAAGTAGCAATTGATGTACCAAAGAATAGGTTTGGCGGAAGTTGGATCACACAGTCAATTGCATTTACTTTAATTAAGTATTGACGGATCTTAAGTTCAGCATTTAAACGATAAAAGATTCCAGGGAAACATACAATTGCTGCAGTTCCTCTAGATGATAAGTAGTAATATGAATGTAAAATAAAAGCATAATCTGCATAAGATTTAGGAGCTAATACACCAGGGGGTGCAAATCTTAGGTCATTAGTTAAGGCTGGATTATTATCACCAATTCATTTAATTGAATAAGGTGGGTTTGAAACAATAACATCAAATGGTTTGTCATTGTTATGTAATGGATCTAATAAAGTATCACCACACTTAATTGAAAAATGGTCATAGTTAACATTATGTAAGAACATATTCATTCTTGCTAAGTTATATGTTGTTTGGTTAATTTCCTGACCAAAGAATCCTTGTTCAATTTGTTTGTTAAATTGTTTACTAACTTGTAAAAGTAATGATCCACTTCCACAAGTTGGGTCATAAACTTTATTAATTGTTTCTTTGTTTTGAACAGCTAATTTAGCTAATAATTTAGAAACACTTTGTGGGGTGAAAAACTCTCCTCCAGATTTTCCAGCATTTGATGCATAGTTTGAAATTAAAAACTCATATGCATCACCAAGTGTATCAATTTCATTGTCTTCTAAATTTTCATATTTAATATTAGCTATTCCTTTTAAGATCTTAGCTAATCTATCATTCTTTTGACTAACAGTATGACCAAGACGGTTTGATGTTGTATCAATATCATCAAACAATCCTTTTATATTACTTTCAGAAGGGTGACCAATTGCACTTTTTTCAATGTTTTTAAAGATCGTATCTAAATCAACATTTAAATTTTGATTTTTTTCTGCTTCTTTAGCAACATTACAAAACAATTCACTTGGTTTAATAAAGAATCCTTTTTCATCAACTGTTCCTGGTTCAAATAATTCTTTAGCTTGTTCATCTGATATGTTTGCATAATTAAAATCTAAATTACCTGCAGCATGTTCAGCTTTATTAAAATATGTGGTAATGTTTTCTGAAATAAATCGATAGAATAAGATCCCTAATACATATTGTTTAAAGTCTCACCCATCAACAGCTCCTCTTACTTCATCTGCAATTGCTCAGATGTTTTTATGTAGTTCATCACGTTGTGCTGATCCAATACTATTAGTTGAACTATTAGTATTTGAATTAGTAGCATTGTTATTACTATTATTCATTCTTAACCTTCTTAATAAAAGATAATGTAATACTTAATTATATAATAAAAGCAATTTGATATGGTTTTATAGTTGCTTTTGGCTTAGCTTATAAAGCTAAATTAAATCATTTGTTAATTAATCAATTGATTTAGTATTTGAAAAGCTTTTTGATCTTTTAGTGATTTTCTGTATTCTTATTTATAACTTGCTTATATTTTAAGAATTAATAAATCTATGTTTAACTTTCATCTAACCTTATATTTTTCTAATAGCATAATATAAATAAAGTTGTTATTATGTTATAATTTAACATATGTAAAATACGCATATTAAAAGTTAGGACTATTAAAAAATGAAATTTAATTATAATGGATTGTGGAAGTTGCTCATAGATAAAAATATGATTAAGAAGGATTTAATGGAAAAAACAGGGATTTCTCCATCAACAGTTGCAAAAATGTCAAAAGGTGAACCAGTTAATATGGAAATCTTATGAAAAATTTGTAATGAATTAAAATCAGATATTGGTGATCTAGTTGGGATTGATAGAAGTGTTAAGGAAGATAGATAAATGGCGTTTACAATTGATGTAGATGAAGAAAAATGAAGTAAAAAAAATCTTAGAAACTCTTCTTATTGATAGAACTACTAATAGCAATATCATATGGGGAACAAATGATTATGAATATATAGGAAAAGAGTATGGATCACATTTTCCTATTCTTTTTGATCTAATTACTGGAGAAAATCGCAATCTTATTCAACCAAGAATATTAAAAACTAAGCAAAATCAAAACAAGCGAACTAAACAAAAAGCAGAGGTCTTTACCCCTAGTTGAGTATGTAATATTCAAAATAATTTAGTAGATAAAGCGTGATTTGATAGAGAAAAAGTTTTCAATATTGAAAAAGAAAAAACTTGAGAAACTATCACTGAAAGAATACAGTTCCCAAAAGGAAAAACATGAAAACAGTATGTTAATGAAAACATACTTGAAATAACATGTGGAGAAGCTCCATATTTAGCAAGTCGTTATGATGCTATTAGTGGTGTACCTATTGAATTAAATAACAGAATTGGTATACTTGATCGAAAAATGAGAATTGTTAATGAAAATGCAAAAACTAATCAAGAATGGCTTGAATGAACTGAAAATGCTTTTAAAAGTACTTACGGTTTTGAATTTCAAGGAGATAGTTTACTTATAGCAAGAGCAAATCTTTTAGCATCTTATTGTGACTATTATGAAGCAAGATTTAAAAGAGAGCCAAATGAAAACGAGTTATTAAATATCGCAATTATAATTTCATGAAATTTATGACAAATGGATGGTTTAACTTTTGCAATTCCCTATCAAAAAGTTGCTGAATCAAAATTACAACTTATCCTTTTGAAATTAAAAGAAAATAAAAATCAAGATGGTTTCTGCGTTATAAAAGACTGAAAAGAAGAAAAAAATGTTTTCTTCAAAGATATACTAGCTAAAAGAAGTGAGGCAAATGAAGAAAAATAAGATCGTAGATTTAGATACACTAGATAACATTATTGTTGGTCGCATACAACCACACATCTACGCTTTTAGTACAAATACAGTCCCAAATTATTTAAAGGTTGGTGATACATTTAGATCTGTAACAAAAAGATTAAATGAATGAAGAGAGTATTTTCCTGAACTTAAGAAACAATACGAAAACAAAGCCATCATAAATGAAGAAACATATTTTAGAGATTATGCTATTAACCAATTTCTGAAAATGATTTAAATAAGAAAAGATTAAAGCAAAGCGATTTAGAAGATGGCATCTACTACAGTAAAGAGTTTTTAAAGAAACAGAAATAGAAGACATTAATAGTCCAATTGAAGATATAAAAAAGTAGATTATGCAAGGATTAATGACTTAATTAAACAAGATAAATTATTTAGTAAGATTAGTCTTGATGATAAAGTGAATGTAGGTGAGACTAAAGTGAATTTTACAGCTATAGTTGGCAATCCACCATATCAAAAAAATAACTCTTTAAGAAACAGAGATGATTCAATATACAATTTGTTTATGGAATTAGGTTTTTTTACTTCTAATATATGTATTTTTATTACCCCAGCAAGATTTTTAAATAATGTAGGTTCAACACCTAGTAATTGGAATAATAAAATATTGAATGGTCAACATTTCAGGGTTGAAAAATATGCTGTTAAATCTACAGATGTTTTTGAAAATGTAGATATAAAAAGGAGGGGTTGCTATAACCACTCGAAATAAAAACCTTATTTATAAGCCAATAGAAATGTTTATTTCAAGTAATATACTAAGAAAAATATACAAGAAAGTTAAACTGAAAAGTAATAATTTTAAATATAATATTAGTTCTCTTATGTATGTTCAAAATAAATTCAATCTTAAAAAGATTTTTGAAGATTTTTCTGAATTAGAGAGTGTTATAAAAAAAGAAAAAAGAATTACATCATCAGCATTTAAAGAATATATACAATTATTTAAAAAGCATAAATTCACTAATGCAGTTCAAATATATGGAAGAATTTCAAACGAAAGATCATATATGTGGATAGATAAAAAGTATCTTGAACCGCATAATAATTTTGAATTTTATAAGGTTTTTGTTCTTGCAGCAAATGGAAGTGGTGCATTAGGAGAAGTCTTATCTACACCTGTGATTGGGCATCCGGCAATTGGGTATCCTGTGATTGGATACACCCAAACATTTATTTCACTTGGTAGATTTGAAAATGAAAATGAAGCAAATGCATTATTGAAATATATAAAAACAAAATTTGCAAGATTGATGTTGGGCTTAAAGAAGGTTGCTCAAAATAATAAAACAAAAGAAACCTGATCTAAGATTCCTATGCAAGATTTTACAGATAATTCAGACATAGACTGATCAAAATCAATAAATGAAATTGATCAACAACTATTTGATAAGTACGGTTTATCAAAAGAAGAAAGAGAATATATAAAATCTTCAATTAAGGATATGTAATAAGATATAATCATTGACTTAGTCATTGAATTTATTACTTATCTTGATTAACCTATATTTCGTTATAAACGATAAATAAAATGAATTCAATCTCTTTTCAGATTATATAAAACATAAGCATAAGCTACTTAAACATAGATGCAATTATAAGATGTTATAGTTGTGTCTGTGTTTTTTATCTTTATGTAATTTTTCTTAAAATCTAATCTATTAAGCTTCCTACGTTTCCCACTTAAGTATAAAAATAAAGATAAATCTGTTTTATAAAAAATAAGCCCAAGTGTAAACTACACTTGAACTTACTTTAATGATTTTATTATTTCTTCTTATTTTTTAACTAAAACAATAATTAAGAAGATTGGAGCAATAATTAATGGAGTCATAATTGGAGCATGGAATAGATATGGTGTTAATGTTCCTATTATATTATTTAAAATAAAGTGACTAAATAAAAGAAATAGTGAAGTAATTAAACCACTAAACAAAGCACCATTTCTTAGCTTATTACCAAAGATTAAATAAGCAATGTTCCCAGATGCAATTGCTAAGAATAAGATATTACCTGCTAAGATGTAAGCAATTGCAGTTAATATACTTGCAATTGCAATTAATTCAAAATTTATTAATTTAACCTTTAGCCCTAATTGTTTAGCAACATTAATTTCATTTAACACAATTTGGTAATGAAATGATCGAATCAATCATCACACAAGACAAATACTAAATAAGCTTCCAGCTAAGATTCATTCTAGATCTGATCTTTTTCCAAAACTTGCAATTAACCGATCATCTAAGAAGTTAACTGCTGTTAATGATAATCTAGCTCTTAAACTAATAGCTATTGTAATACTAATAAAGTTTAAGAAGATCCCACAAACTATTAATTTATTACTACTAAAGTTATTTCTTGTTTTAGCAAAGTAATATAAACAAAGTCCAGCTACTAAACTACAAAAAACAAAAATAAATGGTAAAGTATCTAAAAATCTAATAGTTGATCCTTTAGCATCAAAATTAAAGGTTAAACCTAATCCTAATAAACCAATTAAACAAACATTACCAATTCCAAGTGATGATGTATCAATTAATCGGTTTCTTGTGATTCTTTGGATTAAATACCCACTAATCCCTAAACAAAAACCAGTTACTATAATTTGTACTACTGTTATTGAATAAACTCTAAAAACAGTTTTAGCATCTGCGCTTACAACTCCTTTTGCTGTTGTAAACATAATTAAGAATGAAAATAAGATTACTAAAACAATAGTTACTATTCAATAAACTAGTTTATTTTGTTTATAAAAACTAACAAAGCGTTGTTTTAAATATCCATTATTAATAATTTCTTTAGTTTTATTATTTGATCAATTTAGTTTCATATCCTAAGTTCGCTTTCGCATCATAAATAATAAAACTACAAAAGCAATAATAGCTATTAATAAGTTAGTACTAAAATTATGATTAATTGAAATAAATAATGATGTTTGATTTAAAGCTAAAGAGAAGATAATACAAACACAAAAAACAAATAATGGATCATGTCGATCAAAGAAGACTTTAACAATGTTAGGAATAATTAATCCTAACAAGAAAACAGGACTTGAGATTGTAATTGTACTAATACATAAAATTGCTGTAGTAACTGCTACTGTTCAATAAACAGCTTTAGTGTTAATTCCCAAGGTTTTAGCTAAAATAAAGTCCTTTTGCATAATTTTAAGCTTAGGGCTTAAAATAAAGAAAACTAGTGTACAAGCTAAAATTAATGGAGCTGATACATATAATTTCTCTCATTCAAAAGCATTAGCTAACTCTCCTGTTCAAATTACAGAAGTATTAACTAAGTTTGGTTTAAGAATAGAGATTAGTACACCAATTGTAGAAATTAATGCAGAAATTGCAAACCCAATTAATACTGGTTTAAATTTATTATTTGTTGAATCTGTATGTTGTAATACTAATTTAATAAGGATTACAAAACTAGAGAAAATAAATCCAAAAACATAGGTTAAATAGAAATTAGTTGGATTAATTGCAAGTGTGCAAATATAAGCTAGAATTGATGCAGGTACATATCCAAGAGTAGATGGAGAAGATAGTTTATTCTGGGTTGTAATCTGAATTGCATACCCAGCAATTGGAATTGAAATTGATACTAAGATCTTAGCAATTGGTGAGAATAAATAGATTCTTAAACTTTCACTAGTTTTAGTAATATCAGATCAAGCTCGAAAATACTTAGTAACTAGAATTGGATTATCTGCTTCATCAAATACGATTTCATTTTTATCATCTAAAAGAAAACTAGTTTCTTTTTTATAGAAGATATTAAAAGCAAACATAATAGCAGCTAAAGCTAATAGTAAAAAACAAATGATCGAAATCGATCACTTTGTTCTTAATACAATTCTAAAGCGATTTTTAAACTCACAAAAACGATTATAAAAACTAGGTTTGGTTTTTGTAATTAATTCGTTATAGACCATTGTTTAATAGTATGTTATTTAGTTTGATTTTTTTAAATGTTTAGGTTCTAAATGTTGTGGTTTATCTGTTCCTAATTTAGGTAAACCAAGATCAACATTACCTTTACCATTCTTTTCTTTTACTCAGTTATCTAAGTAATCAACAACTACTTTTTGACCTAAGAATCCATAGCTTCCATCATATCAGTCGTCTTTACGAACTATAAAGAAGTTCTTACCAACTTTTGGTTTTTCTTTAAGAATCTTAGTTGGGTTGAATTGTTTTCATTCAGTATCAGATAAACCGTCAATGTAATCAGTTAAAGCTTTTTCAAAAGCTTTTACTTTATCTTCAGTAGCTTCTGTTCCATCAAATCCTTCGATCATATATTGGTTATATGTATAAATTACTTTATCAGTTGTGTTTTCAAAAGCATTAGCTAAGTTTGGAGCAACTTGTTTACTTGATGTATCTTTAGTTGATGGTTCAACAAGAGTTTTTCCACCAATTCAACCATAGTCATCAACATATTTAGACATAGTGTCAAGATCTTTTTTAGGTGTTGGGAACTTAGCACCTAATCCTGGTACAAATTCGTGATCAATTGATCCATATACTCATGGGTGATATACTGGTTGAACATAGAATACATTACCAAGATTGTATTTATTAGTTTCATTAGTTATATCGTTTGTAAAGATAATTCCTGATCCAGCTTGTGGGTTTGGCATCATCACAACAACAGATTTATCTTTTCATTGTTGGTTTTTTCTTGTTCATTCTCTTGTTTTAACAATTGCGGTTTCTGCAGCTTTTTTAGCATATGCTTCAAAAGAAGTAAATCCAGTTTGTCCATCAATTGTTGCTTTATTAACTGGTTCAAATTTAGAAGCATCATAAACTTTATCTAGCATTTGACCAGTGTAAATTAAACCATAGTTAGGTGAAACTAAATAGTTTGGGTTACCAGCGTGTGAATCATCTGTTTCGTGTAAATATTTGTTTGCTTTATCATCAAACATAAATGCTGGTTTGTGAGCTCATGGATATTTAGATGGTAAACCAGATGAACGAGATTGAGCAACAACAGCTCCAATAGTTTTATCTTCTGCTAATTTCTTATATCTAGCTTCTACATTAGATTCTGTAGTAAATAAAACACCAATTTTCTTTTCTACAATTGTTTGAATTCCTTGTTCATTAATACGACCAACTCATCCTTCAGTCATTGATGAATCATAATACTTGTTTAAATAGTGAGGAACAACTACATTTGTTCCCTTACTTGAATCTGCACTTCCTGATCCTTGTCATTTAAAGTGAGATAAATGCGGTGCAATCCCAAATGAGTAAGCAGCATCTGATTGTTCTAAACTTCCTGAAGTTCGATCAAGAGCTACATTTGGTTTTTGAGTAATAATATTTACATAATCAGGGTTAACTGATTTTTGAGTTGCAGCATAACTTAATGCTTTATCTTTTCATTCAGCTTGTTTTTGTTCAGTTGTTAAATTACTCTTTTTAACTTTTTTAGTTCCAGATTGAGTTCCAGTTCCAGGTTGAGTGCTTCCGCCACCTTTTGATTCATTATTACAGCTTGCAGCAATTGCACTTACTACAGCTGCACTTATTAATAAACTACTACCTAAAAGTAATAATTTATGAACTTTTTTAAACTTTGACATACTATATTTCCTATCCTATATATTGATTTAAGAAATCATTTTTATTATAAATCATATTTATATGCTAGTTAAATATTACATCATTAAATCAACTAAAGAAATTAATGTTTACCTATAGGTAAACTAGGATCATTTTTAAAGAATTCTTTAGTTTGTTCTATACAATTTTTAATATGTTCAATTAAACTTTCTTGACAACTAAAACGTTGATTAACAGCTAAAAATTGATGGAAATTAATTTGGATTGGTTGGTAGTAAATATCTTGATTAAAATCTAAGATATGAACTTCAATCATACTATATACTCTTGATTTAATTGTTTTAGGAATACCTATATAACTTACTCCTAAATAACTTTTTTGATCAACAAGTACACTACTTACATAAGAACCACTATTTAAATTAATTAAATTAGCTTCTAATTCAATATTAGCTGTAGGAAATCCGATTAATCGTCCAACTTGTGAAGTTAATACTACTTGATTAGTTCGATAGTAAGCAAATCCTAATAATTCATTAGCTGTTTTAAAATCATTTTCTAAAATTGCTGCTTTAATTTTAGAACTAGCATATCTTTGATCAATTTGTACTATTTCTACATTAGCTTTAGTTTGTTGTCTAAGAGAAGTTGCACTTAGTTGATCTTTTCCAAAACTAAAGTTTTCACCCACTATAATTGATTCTATATTTAGTTCATTTAAATATTGATTAATAAAATCAATTCCATTCATATTATTAGCTTCTAGATCAAACACTAAGATGTTTTTGATTCCAATCTTTTCTAATTGTTTGATCCGTTCATTAAAACTAAACAAGTAGTTTGTTTTACGTGGAATAGAATAAAAAGTAAGAACACTATAATCGTTTGTAATTTGTTTATGATTATTTAAATTAAAAAGTTTTAAATGACCTAAGTGTAAACCATCAAAAAAACCAATCACTAACTTTTTTAAATTAAGTTGTTTAATTGATTTTAGATTGGTTTTGTTGAGTTCAAAAATCGTAGACTTGTTCAATTTTAATACTATCCTTTATATCAAAGTTACCACTTCTTGTTCTAGTTAGTTTAGCTAAGTGTGCACAACTGTTTAATTTAGATGCTAAATCAACAGCTAATGAACGCACATAAAACCCTTTTGATACATCAATTAATATAACTAATTGTTGATTAATTTGATCATAGCTAACTATTTCATAATCTAATAATTTAACTAATCTTGATTCTAGTTTAACATCAATCTTTTTTCGAGCTAAATCATAAGCTTTAAGTCCATTGATTTTAATAGCACTATAAGCTGGTGGGGTTTGGTAGTATTGGTTTGTTTTAAATTCTTCTAATGCTTTTTTAATATCTT
Organism: Ureaplasma diversum; assembly: GCF_000941095.1. NCBI lineage: Bacteria > Bacillati > Mycoplasmatota > Mycoplasmoidales > Mycoplasmoidaceae > Ureaplasma > Ureaplasma diversum. Next base: position 260,694 of record NZ_CP009770.1, on the reverse strand, counting down.
CTAATTTGATTATTGTATTATCTGTTTGAATGATTGTACCAGTTACATCATATGTATCTGTAGCTGTATTAAATTGGATGGTAGCTAAGTATTGTTTATTATCTAAAAGTAATTGGTTTAGTTGTTTAGTAGCTTCATTAATACCTAAAACTAAAACACCATCTGCATTTGGATCTAGTGTTCCTGCATGACCAACCTTGTTGGCTTTAATTAGTTTTTTAACTTTTTGAACAACATCATTTGATGTTCAATCAACTGGTTTGTAAATATTTAAAATGTTTTTCATAGCTTATTAATATCTTTATATATTACAAAAAATAAGTCATTTTGTTGCATTTAGTCAAAGATATAGCTAAATCTTGTAAAATAATAGCTAAAGGATGAGTATAAATGAAAACTATTTTAATTATCAATAAATCGTATGATCAGATGCGAAAATTTGACACTAAGATCTTACATGATAGTGGACCTTTATTTAGTAATGAAAGGTATTTATCAATTGTAAGACAAAGTTTTGATGCTCATATTAGATATAAATCAAGACCATTGTTTTTGTTTATGAACTGATGGTTTCAAACAACTAACTATAAATTAAATCCAGATATATCAAAAGCAAAACGATCTTGAAAAGAATGATTAGTAGAAATCTTTTTTTGATTATGTATTGTAGGATTGTTTGCTTGTATTTTTGCAGGAGTAGCTAAACCAATTATTGAAGCTACTATTCTAACAGTTAAACAAATTAGAGGAACTTTTAGTGATCCATTTTCATCTAAAACTCCTGATGCTGATACTTTAGATAAAATAGCAAGTATTTGGCAAAAACAATTTAGTGATTCAAGTGTTATTGCACCCCTTTGTATAACCATGTTTTTTATGTTCTTTAGTTTCTTATATATCTATATGGTTAAAAAGATTAGACCAAGAACTAATAAAATGAGTGTTGAAGAATACTTAGTAGCAAGAATGAATAAAATCAACTCTTTTAAATTTATTCTTAAAAGAGAAGTGAAATTAATCCCAGGAGTAAAAGAATTTAATCATCGATTTATATTTAATATGAATGTTGATTATGGTTTATTAAGATTAATGAATTATATTTACTCAGGTCTTAAAGAAATGAATGTTATTATGGTAATTGATATTGATGATACTAAATTAGCTGAATTACAAAAAGTAATGAAACAAGATTTTGATAATTTAAGTATGATCATCTTAGATCAAGAAGTAGCTACTAATTTAAAATCAATTCATCATAATGGAATACTTAATGAAACAGTTGAAATCAATGTTGATAATAAACATTTAGATAAAACACTTGATGTAGATCAAATTACTATTGTATAAATTTAACTATATTAAAAAAGAACCTATGTTTTTAGATTAACTAGAGATATAGGTTTTTTGTTTGTTTATAAAGAAAAATTATTAAGTGAATCGGTTAAGGTAGTTGGTTTGGTATTGTTAATGGTTGATTAGTTTATGATGGGTTTGATACTAAAAAGGGGTTAAAATGTCTAATTTAATTTATTTTTAGTTCCTAGAAGATAAAATTTAAAAATTAAATTATTTGTTTAAAAAACAAGTTATTTTGTTAAAAATGTACCTTATTTTAATTTTTATTAACTATTTTAATAAGAAAAATAGTATATTAATAAGAGTATTTAAAATGGTTATAGATGTGTATATCTACACAACTAATATAATCAATCTAAATACTTATATTGACAATAAATAGGAGTTTATATGAACACAGTAGTTGTTACACCAAATAATGAAGTAGTTTCTAATAAATCTAACCTTGTAGCATTGTTACTAGTTTTCTTTGTTGGTGGATTAGGAATTCACCGATTCTATGTAGGTAAAATTGGAACTGGTATTTTATGATTACTTACAGGTGGTTTATTAGGAATTGGAGCTTTAGTTGATTTTATTAAAATCATACTAGGGTGTTTCCGTGATAAAAACGGTGCACGTTTAAAATGAAATGCGTAAGCACTAATTAATTTTACAAACAAACTTCATCTCATTAAATGGGGTGGAGTTTTTTGTTTTATTAGTATGTTAGCAAGTGATTTTAATAAGGGATTGGTTTGATTAATATCATCATTTATCTAATAAATCTAAAAGCTTTTTATTCTACTTAAGCGGAACAATTAATTGATAAATGGCTTTTTTTTTTTTTTTTTTTTTGCAAAACAAAAGTGAATTTTTATAATTTACCCATTTTTTGAAGCTTTAATCAGAGAGTTATTTGAGCTACTAACTCTTAGTTTAAAGGATTAAATAAGAGGTGATTTAGATGAATAAACTAAATAGCAAAAGCAAAAAAGGAATACTAATTGGAGTAGGTGGATTTATTGTTGCATCTACAATTACAGGAGTAGTTGCAGGGGTTGCTGTTAATAAACAAGCAAATGATAGAAGAGTAGAATCAGAACTTTTAGCTAAGAAAACTGAAACAGTTAATAAGATTAATGGTTTAAGTAGTTTAAAACCTGAAGAAGTAAATAAATTTAATAAAGAAGTGAATGAAGCAAGATCAATTCAAGAAGTTGATGATGTTTTAGCTAAAGCTAATCAAACTAGTTCTACTAATAAAGCAAATCAACAAGCTCAATTAATAAAATCTAAGAATGATGCTAAAGATCAAGTTAGTGGATTAGTTAGTTTAAACAATCAACAAAAAGAATTACTTTTAAAAGAAATAGATGATGCTGATACAGAACAAAAAGTTCAAGTGGCTTTAGTAAAAGCTAATCAAGCTCAATTAACTTCTAAGAAAACAGAAGTTAAAAATCAAATTAATGATTTAGTTGACTTAACACCAGAACAAAAAACAGCTCTTTTAAAAGAAGTTGAAGCTACTGATTCAACACAAAAGGTTGAAGCTGTTTTAGAAAAAGCTAAAACTCTTGTTCAAACTAATAAGACGAATAAGAGATTACTTTTACAACAACAAGCAAACAGCAAGAAAATTGAAGCTAATAACCAAATTGATCAACTAGCAGATTTATCAGAAGATGATAAGAATAAGTTTAAAGAACAAATTGCTAAATCATCAAGTCAAGAAGATATTAACAAAATTATTGAAAATGCAAATCAACTAAACAACCAAAATAAAGCAAACAAAGAAAAAGAATTAACTGAAAAGAAACAAGAAGCAAACACATCTCTTGAGTCTTTAGTTAATCTATCAACTGATCAAAAAGACCAATACAAGAACCGAATTGATAATGCTAAAACAAAAGATGATATTGAACGAATTTTAGCATCTGGTAGAAGTGCTGATCAAAAAGCCAAAGAAGAAGCAGAAGCTGCTTATACAACATCTAAAGCAACAGCTACTTTATATATTACAGGTTCGATGAATGAACCAAAATATGTTGATGGTAGAACTGAACTACAATCAAAAATTAAAGTGTATGAAGAGGTACTAAAGGATGCAACTAACCAAAATACTTCTAAATATTTAGAGGCAAAAACTGAACTTGATAATGCAATAATAAAAGCTATGAAACATGTTGAAATGGTAAATAATGCATCAAAGCCAGAAAATAAATTAACATTAAAAACACTGCAATATCAATATTGAACTAATAATAAAGATAGTGAAATTAAAAATTTACAAATATTAATTGAAGGAAAAAATATAAATGCCAGATTTAATAATGATCCAAAATCAATATTATTAATCAAAAATTCTAAACAAAATATTAATTATTTCCAAGCAGCTTTTCCTAAGTATTTGAAAAATCGTGTTTTTCAAAATGATGATACTAAAATTGATTTCGGTGCAGATTTGATCGGTAGAAAAAGCACTAGTGGTGATGTAGAAATAGACAAGCTAGTTTTAATCTCTGACAAGGAATATCATATTATTAATCTTGATGGTAAAACTCTTAAATTTAATGGAAGTACAACAAAACAAACTGTTAATGCATCGTAGTTAATAATATTAAAATAAAGCGATTAGTTATATTAATGCTAGTACGAAGCACATAATTTATTAATATTAAGAACGACAAAATAGTTCAATTACATATATCTTTTTAATATCTTTCATTTTAATTAAAAAGAAATTTACACCAAACAACAAAAAGAACAAAAAACCTACTGCAAGCGGAACATGAAATGAACCCTAAAAGTTGGACAACCAACGAAAGGATTCATTTTTCATGAAATTAACATACAAAGATAAGTTAGAGATCTACTCTTTGTACAAAGAAAAAGATTTTTCATTTAATAAAATTGCAAAGAAATACAATTTAAACAGAACCGTTGTTTGATACATTATTCGGTTAATAGAAAGGCATGGAACTAAGATTGTTTATCGTTCTAGGAATAAAAAATATTCTAAAGAATTCAAAAAAGCAGCAATTGATCGTGTTTTGCTTAACGGTGAAACTTATGTAAGGGTATCGATAGAATTAGGATTATCTAATGTTGGTTTATTACACTCATGAATTAAATCTTTTCTTGAAAACGGGTATAATGTTGTAGAGAAAAAGAGGGGCCGTAAACCATATGAACAAAAAGCAAGAAAACAAGACGAACATCTCATTGAAGCAAGAAAATGAACTTTTACGAAAGCAGAATTTACGCCTTACCATAGAGAACGAATACTTAAAAAAATTAGATGCCTTAGTTCAGAAAAGAGAAAACCAACAAAAGAAGAAATAGCTCAAGCTATCACAGAACTAAGGCAAGAATTGTTATGTAGTTTGAGATTCATTTTAGAAGTAATTAATAGCAATCCAAATTGTCCAGGCATTTCAAGAAGTGATTATTATTACCACCTTAAAAAGGTAAGTAAGGATCTGAAAAACAAGGAAATAATGAGCCTTATCACTGAAATTTATTACCACCACAAAAAACGCTATGGATACCGTAGAATCACACTAGAATTAGCAAATAGAGGGATTTTAATTAATCATAAAAAAGTGAAACGTTTAATGAAACTAATGGGATTATTTGCTCTAACTCCTAAAGCTAAATATCGATCATACAAAGGCGATTTAAATGGGGTAGTGAAGAGTCATCTATTAATCAAGATTCAAGATCAAGTTGCTCATAAAACTTATTATCAACGAGATTTTTCAACCACTTCTTGTAATCAAAAATGAACAACTGATGTTACTGAATTTCGCATCACTAATAGCAAAGTATACTTATCACCAATTATGGATATGCACAATAGAGAAATTATTGCTTTTAATATTTCAACAAGCCCTAACTTTCAACAGACAGTTAAGATGATTGGTGAAGCTTTTCAAAAGTTTGAAGACTTAAGTGGGTTAATATTGCATTCAGATCAAGGCTGACAATATCAAATGCGCCAATACCGCCAAATGCTAGCTGAGAAAAATATTATTCAATCAATGTCGCGAAAAGGTAATTGTCTTGATAATTCGCCTATGGAAAATTTCTTCGGTAAACTAAAAAACGAAATGTTTTATGGTCATGAATCTGAATTTAAAACGGTTGAAGAATTAATCCAAGCTATAACAAACTACATTCATTACTATAATAACGAAAGAATACAAGTAAAATTAAAAGGATTGACTCCTGTACAATACAGGCATCAATCCTTATAACAATAGACAAGAATTAATTTGTCCAAAAAATCGGGTTCACTACAAACTTAAAAAAGAAAGGGATCTTTTTCCCTTTCTTTTTGTTTGCTTAATTGATTTAATAAAAGATTAGTTTTTAGAGTTAGTAAATGTTTTAGAAGTAGTTGGTTGATTAATGTTTTTAAGTTCATTTTCATCAAGAGGAACTCTTTTGTAATTGTATTGATTTAAACTATGATTGATTTGATTAATAACTTCATCACAAACATCAGTTCTAATGTTTGTTCTTATTGGATTATATAATGAATTAGATGGGACTAAAAAGACTTTGTCACAATCGATTAAAGTTGGTTTTATAAATGGGTTTCGGTTTTTATCTGGTTGTTCAGTAATAAAGTTTTTAACAACTTGTTTAATAAGATGAATTGGTTTAAGGGTTTGACATTTAACAAATGAATATTGTTTAAGTTCAGTTTTAACACAGATATACATATGAGCTTGAGAAGCTAATTTATCAGAAATAGTAGGAAAGGGGATTTTAAGTAAGATTACATCTTTTTGTTTAATCAATTAAAAGTCCTCCATCACTATCTATTTCTACAAAAACAGGATTAATTAAATCTTTGTTTAAAGAAAGCTCTTGTAAGATTTCTTTATGTTCTTTAGTTAATAAATCATATTGATCTTTATTAAAGACAAAATACTTTTCATTGATTTGAAAAACTTTTGAGTTATCTATTAAATCAACTGAATACATATTATATAAATTCATAATTAATGATTGATCAGCTTCATTAAAATCTTTTTCATCTAAAGATAGTCGATAAGTATTTGAAACAATCTCATCTTCTTTAGCTTTTCAAATATTTAGTTGATGTACGATTTCAATTAATTCATCACTTGAAATAGAATCAACAATAAAAGCACACTTTTTAGCTATTTCTTCATTAATGTTAAATGATTTTAATGCTAGTTCTATTAGAGCCAACTTATCAAATTCATATCGATCTTTACTATAGTCTCCTCATACACTACTAAAAATAGGTCCATTAGCTCATCCTTCTAAATTACTAAAATCATATTCTTGATTTAATACTTTACACATCATTTCATAAAGAATTAAAAACTTATGAAACTTTATTGGGATATTATAAGAAACAGGATGATGTTTTTGAAATCATCCACTTAAATATAATCTCCTTTTATTTGAATATATCATTACAATCACACCCCTACTATGTAATTATTCTCAATTACTAGATATATTAATATTAACACTGATTATTTAATTAGATGATAAATACAACCTATTAGATAAATAATTTAATCGATGATATTTAAGGATTAAAGAATTTTGAAGTGATTTATTTGTTTTTAGTTAGTAATCTCATTAATAGTTAACTACTACTTAAAATACGACTGACCTGGCTTTTAGAAATACCTGTTAATATTTCTATTTCTCTTATACTAAAACCTTGTTGTTGTAATGTTTTTAGATCTTTTGAACTTGAATTAGTAACTGCTAAATATAATCTTCTTAAATAGTCAAACTGATCATTTGGATTACTAAATGAAATTGATGTTTTAATGATCTTTTTAAGATCACCAGGATATGGGATTTTGTCAAATAAATTAATGATTTTGTAGAAGATTCTAATATTTCTTGTAAGTGATAATGATTTAGATAAATAGAAATCTAAAAAGATTTCTGCAACTTTTATTAAATCTTCTCTACTGTATCGATTGAAATCGATTACAGCATCAAATCTTTTAATTAAAGCTTTATCTAAATGTTTATAAAGATTTGATGTAGCTATTAATAAAACATTTTCATTAAGCGAATCTAAACCTTTAACAACAGCATTTGTAACTCTTCTTATTTCTCTTAAATCATTGCAATTTAATGGATCTAATCCAATTGGTATTATTTCATCTAACAAGATAATTGATTTATTAGGATTAATGTTATTATTAATCTGATCAAATAAAGTAGCTATGTTTTTTATGCTTTGTTCTAATTTATTATCTACAAGCATATTAAAATCAACAATATGTAAATCTCTATTTAAGATTTTAGATATTTGTTTAGCTATTTGTTTTTTACCAGTTCCCAGATCACCAATAAACAAAAACTTATTAACACCAAAGTTATGTTCAATTGCATTAATAATACCAATTACATCATCTTTAATTTGTTCTGGGAATCTTAATGGATCGCTACTATTTTCCATCTTCTTTAAAAATGTTAGATCATGCTCATTCATTCTAGCAACAAATGTATTAGTAGATGATAGAAGAGCCATTATATATTGTCCTAGTTCTAAATCTCCATTTTTTTCAAATTCATCAGCAATTTCATATGCTTGATCTCTAAATGCAATATTATTCTCTTCAGTATGATATTTTATTAAGTTAATAACTTGTGCCTTTTTCATAAAATTGTTGTATCTCTCCTATTAATTCGTTAATAATATTTTAACACTTTGGGACAGATTTTTATTTTATGGGACACGATAAGGAAAGAAAAAAGGAAATAGTTCCTTCTATTCTAATAATTTATATTTTATAAAAATTAAACAAACATCTTATTTAAACATCCGTTTTTAATATCTTTTAGTTTTTGGACTTTTTTAGATTGAAGTGAGATTAAATTGTCTAGTTGAATGAAGAAGTTGGCGATTTTTTGTTGTTCAAGAGTGTTTAATGTCAATGAAACATATATTTCAGAAATAATAGAAAAATGTCTTTTATATTCTTCAGGTGCAGGCATATTCTTTTCTAAAAGAAAAAACAAATAATCTATATTAATTTCATTCATACTTCTTAAAAGTCTGATACCATCTGATGCAATAAAAAATGGTTTTTGTGGTTTATATAAAGATAATGTGTGGTCTCCAAAAATTATTATATCTTTGTACTTTCAAAAAGGCGAACCATCAGCATAACCTTGTATTGCGTTATTACCTTGTTGAATTATTGGAAAATCTCCATAATGTTCTGGTGATTTTTGATACGATTGAAAACCAACCGTTTTTAATATTTCTCTAATTTGTAGATGTTTCCATTTGTTTTTGAAATTTTTAAATCTTAGATTTGGAATATCATTTTAATTGTAGGAAACATCTTATCTAATAAACCATTCTTAATATCTTTAAGTTTATCTAGTTTATTTTGATTAGACTGAATTAATTGATCTAAATTCTTGAATAATTCTCCAATTTGTTGTTGTTCAGATTCGTTAGGGGTATAAATTTCAATATTTGAAGCAATATCAATTGTAAGGTTATTTACAAGACTACCAACAGCTAAGCTTTTATATTGTTTAAACATTTGTTGTGTAGATAGTAAATAACAAAGAAGAAATGAATTAATTCTATTATCTTTACTACGAATTAGTAATCACCCGTTGTGAATACATCCATAAATCTTAGATATATAAGGTTTACCAAAACTCATTGAGTTGATAAAATCAAATCATTCGGATAAACTTCTAAAGACATACCTATCCCTGATGGTTTGATCTTTTCAGAAGTTTTTTCAATAAAATGCCCTAATGATGGAGCATCACCAATTTTGATCCAGTGTATTCCATCTTCTGAAGATGTTATATAATCACTGATTGGTAAGGGGGATGTACCTCGTGAAATTGTAGCCAACGAAGCTAGTTTGTTTTTAATTCATTGATTATCAAACCCCTTAAACCTTAACTCCTCTCTCTCTCTCTCTCTTAGAACAATTTTCTTGTCCATATTTTTACTCCAAATACCAATTAAATATATAAAACTTAATAAATTAATTAAGCACTTTTTCGCTTAATCGATTTATGGTTATATGCTAATTCTTTAGATTGGTTTAATTTAGTGAAATAAATTTTGATTCGATCATCGATCACATCAATTACTGTTCCTATACCAAAAACATCATGAACAATTTGTTCACCAACTACATAATTATTTTCTAAATCATCATAGTAATTAGCGGCTATTGCTTCATTACGCTTTTGGGTATCAAACCAACTTCGCTCTTCTTCTTGTTTAATGTATTCAGAATAAGACATACTAGCTGGTTTGTTAGTTATTAAGTTACTTTTAACAATATCTAAATTATTTAAACCCATTTCTTTAATGAAACGGCTTTCTGTTTTGTTAACTTTATTAACAAAACTATAACCACTTGATGAAGATAAATAAAGTTGTTTTCTTGCTCTAGTTAAAGCAACATATGCAATTCTTCGCTCTTCAGCAAGTGCTTTATAATCTTCTTCGATTGCTCTACGAGATGGGAATACATCATCATTCATTCCAATGATGAAAACATAATCAAACTCTAAACCTTTAGAAGTATGTACAGTCATTAATGTAATTGCATCTTCTTTAATTTTTGTATCATCTTGAGCAGTATATAAAGCTACTTCATTAATAAAATCAGTTAATGTAGCATCATTGTTTTTGTTTAAGAAATAATCAATAGCACTCTTTAATGAATCAATGTTTTCGATTTTATCTTGATACTTATCTGGATAATTTGTTTCTAAGAAATCTTTATATTTAAAAGTTTCAGTAATTAAATCTATTAAATCTAAAAATGATTGGTTAGCATTTTTAATTCTAATAGTTAGGATTTGATCATAAAATGTTTTAACAGCTTTAATTTGAGCTGCTCCAAAGAAATCAGTTAATTGTTCAATTTGTTCAAAAACTTGAACCATTTCTATTTCTTGTTCTTGACTATATTTCTTTAATTTAGAAAAACAATCGTTTGAGATGCCCCGTCTTGGTTTGTTAACAATTCTTAATAAAGATAGTTCATCAAAGTTATTAACTACTTTTAAATAAGCCATGATGTCTTTGATTTCTTCTCTTTGATAGAATTTATAACCACCTAAGATGTTGTAATTAATTCCTTCACGAATAATCGCCTGTTCAATTTCTCGACTTAAATAGTTAGATCGATATAGAACAGCTATTTCTTGTGGTTTAGCATTAAAGTTATTATTTGGATTTAATAAGTTTTTGATCTCATTTGCAACTCAACTTGCTTCTTTCATTGAATCATCAGCTCTGTGATATTTTGGTTTATTTCCAGATCCACTAAAACTTACTAATTCCTTTTTAATTAATCGTGTATTAACATTAATTAATTGATTAGCTGCATCTAATATTTGTTGAGTTGATCGATAATTAGTTTTAAGTACGATTACTAAAGCATTTTCATATACACTACTAAATTGATTAATAATTGATTGTTTAGCCCCTCTAAATGAATAGATCATTTGATCTGGATCACCAACTACAAATAGACGTTTATGTTTATTAGCTAATAATTTAACTAATTCATATTGAATTGGGTTAGTATCTTGAAACTCATCAACTAATATATAGTCAAATTGATCTTGTCAATGAGCTAATACTTCACTATTAGTACTTAAGATCTTATGAGTGAAATTAAGAATGTCTTCAAAGTCTAAGTAATTAAAACGATGTAATCGTTCATTATATAATCTAAAAGCTTTAGTTAGATTACGAGCATAGTTTCTACTTTTAATATTAAATCGGATTCAATTAGATTGATCATCTAATAAAGATCCACTATAATCTTGCATTGATTTTAATTTAGAAAATAATGAAATTAAATCCTTAGCTTTATATTCTTTTTTATCATAAGCTAGTTCATCAATAATTTCTTTAACTAATACTTCTTGGTCATCTTCATCAACAATTTGGAATTGTTGTTTGTAATCTAATAAATGGATTTCTTTTCTTAGGATTTTAATACAGATTGAATGAAAAGTACCAAGGTGCGGTAAACTAACTGGAATAGTTTTTTTAACTCGCTCTTTCATTTCATCTGCTGCTTTATTAGTAAAAGTAAACCCTAAGATCTTTTTAGGGTCAAAATTAAGTTCAGCAATTAAATAAGCGATTCGTTGAGTTAGCACTGATGTCTTCCCAGTTCCAGCCCCTGCTACAACTAAAACTTGTGCATCAGCTGGGGTTGTTACTGCTTCTTTTTGTTCGGGATTAAGTTTTGAATAATCAATCTTAGTAGACATACTACAACTCCTTATTTATTGTTTATCTTATCTAATTCAGTAGCAAATTGTTTTAAATTATTATGCTTTTTAAGTGGGTTATCTGGATTTGTTGGTTTTTTGTAAGTTGGTTCTTTAGTTAAGTCTAAAACAACCACTTTAGCAATTTGATCATGTAAAGCTGTTTTTTTAGAATTCATAAACATATGAATAAGTACAACTGAAGAAATTAAACCTGTAATTGAATACAATGATTTAGTTAATACACTTAAGATTTCAACTAAAGTAGAACTTGTATTCTTTGATGAACTTAAACTAATTGAACTTTGCACAAACTCTAAATAAAGTTTAGGATTATCTTTAAAAATAAAAGTAAAACTAGTTATTAATAAACTAATTAACATAAAAATAAACCAAGTTAATAAATTATGTTTAAACAAAGCTAAAGCCAGGGTTTTAGTACAATTCTGCTTAATTGTACTAATCACTCTTAACTTAAAAATCATCTTAAACAAGGTTCTTCCCTTATTAAATAAAGGGATGATTCAAAAGTATAGATTATAAATAATAAAAGAACTGACTGTAATCATAAAGATTCTTCAAGGTTCTGGGGTTTTAATATTATTAGGATCTAGTTTAGAAAATAGATCCTTAATACTAAAAGCTGAATTAATAAAAAATAAGAAAACGATACAAAAACAGATTAATGAAACAAACAAGAAGTCACAAAAAGCAACACCAAAGCGTTTAAGTGCTCTGGCTGGTTCATACTCTTCTTCTTCTTCTTCTTCTTCTTGTTGTTGTTTATTTTCTATTAATTCATCATTAGTTACTGTAATTGGTTGTGAATCATCTAAAGACACTTAAACGCTCCTTCTTATTTTAAAAAATATTTAAATAAACGGTTTTGATATTTCTTTACATACTTATTAGATGCATAGTTAGAAAAATATGTTTGTAAATACTTAAGAGCATTCTCACAAGCATTTTGGATAATATTCAACTGTTCTTTATCTTTAATTTGATCTACATCTTCATTAGAGTAGATCTTATAGATTTGTCGCATAAATGTATGTAAACAAATCCCTGTGGCTCAATAACATAGTTCTTGATTATAAACATCTTTTCAACTATTGTTCACAAAAGCTTGATAAAGGGGTTTAATTTGTTGTAATAAATCATAAATGTTATAGATTACACAATCTTGTTTAGTATTAGCTAATAAACAAGCATCCATATGTTTTCAAGTCTTAAAGTTTTTAAAAAGAGCAAAGTTAAAAAGAGCTGGGAATCATTTACCATAAGCAAATGAAATATCATTTGCCACTAATCAAGCTCGATTAATGATTTTATTAGAAATTGATTCTCAATAATTAATAATCATTTCAGGACTAAATGTAGTATGAACTGCTGTTGTTGCTTTATTAACATCATCTGCTAAATTAAAACTAATCACATCAAAGTCTTCATGGACTTGTTTAAGTAATGAATCTTCGAGATCTCTGTTTAAGACATTAAAACTACCAGTGTATCAAACATATTTTCCTCTTGCATGCTTAGTAGCTAAATTATAAGCATAAGCATGACCAAGTTGATGGTTTAAGTAGATGTATTTAATTTTATGCTTACTAGGATCAATAGTTTGCTTTACAATTCTTAAAACTTGCGAATCAGATGCATCATCAACTAGAATTAATTCAACTTGCTTAGGATGTTTTAGTACAAAGTCTAAAAAACCTGATAAATTAGCTTGTAGATGGTTTGCATTCTTAGAGACATGAAATAGAATTGATAATAACATAACCTAAATTCCAATCTTAATTGGTTCTTTATTTAAATTATATGCAATATAAGCTAATAAAGGTACATAAATATAATAAAAAACTAGGTCCATCACAACCTAGTTTTCTTTTTGAAAGGAGGATATTGTTTAATAATGGCGCACCCAGAGAGACTCGAACTCCCAACCCTATGCTTCGAAGGCATATATTCTAACCGATTGAACTATGGGTGCAATGGCTATATTTTAGCAAAAAAGTGCCACTTTTGATGGCACAAAATGAATTTTAATGGCGCACCTGAAGGGATTCGAACCCCTGACCGTACGCTTAGAAGGCGTATGCTCTATCCTACTGAGCTACAGGTGCATAACTCTACAATTATACCAAAACAAATAAGTTAATAGAATAAAAAAATGAGTTAATTGTTCAAATTCTTTAAAGCTTACTCGAATTAGGGATATGAGGAGGGTGTAATATCTTTTTACACAATACTTTTATGTTCATTAATAATGCTAATATTCAATATATATCAACTAATAATCGTCAAACTAAATCAAATTATTGCATCGATATTTATGATCGACTATTTTATCATTATGCATCAACTAATTATATACCTGAGGTTAAAATAGAGATCAAGAATGAAGTTTTAGAAGTTAAAGTGGATTTTGAAGTAATCCATAACTACCATTTACCACTTAATCATTTTGTGATCAATGTTAGTTCAACATTAGGAGATTTTAATAATATCCCAGTTAAAGAGTTAACAAGCCAAAGTTATCAAACTAATTTATCATTACCAACAGCTAAAAAGACATTATATACATCAAGTATGCGAATTGATCTAAGAAAGGTTAATTTAGTTAATAAACCAGTTTATAAGAAACGGCTTAACTTTAGTTTTAATATTGCAGTTAACCCTCATGTTATTAACTCTGATGTTAAAACATCAACTGTTTTTGATTGAGCTGTTTTTACTCACCAACTAAATATTAGATGATCAAAAGCAAATGCTTCTTATTTATATAGTAACTTCTTTGATATAAGTGAAATTAATAATGAAGAAGAAGTGACTGCAAATGAATCTTATTCTGATTTATGGTGAGATCATGATAATGATATTGATCATCGAACTCTTAGATTAACTAAAAATAAAGCAGTTACAAAACTACCATGAATTAGTTATTTAAGTCATTATCAACCAGCTGAGATGAGAATTGCTTTACGTGAAGTAGCTTATGAACTAACTTATTGAAATCTAGCTAATGAGCAAAAATCACTAAAATGAACGCACGCTCAACTAAATTTAGAAAGAATGGTTAAAAATAACTATATTGAATTAGAAATTGATAAAGGAATGGTTTATGACTTTATTAAAGATGAACTAGTATTTGATGAGCGTGCAAGCAAACAGATCTGATTACCTAAAAAACAAAAAGCAAGACTTAAAGTATTTTTAATTACTAACTATTCAACAACTAAAAACCATTACATTGAATTTATCTTAAATTTTACTAATGATTTTACTACTCTTAATAAACCAATTATTAAAGTTTTTAAAGCTGAGATTGATGATTATGAAAACTTTAAAGAGGTTAAGTAATGAAAAAGCGACTTAAAAGTGCTTTAGTAGCTTGTTTTTGTTTAATTATTATTGGGGTTGCAACTGCACTTGGTATTGTTTTTAATCTAAAACCAAAACAAAACCAAGATCCTAAGAAACAAGAAAATTTAAGCGATGAGAATGATGACAAGAAATCTTTAAATCAAGATAAAAACCAACAACCAAAAATAATAAAAGAAGAACAACCAAAAGATGAAATAAAACAAGATAAAGAACAGGAATTAAAACCACAACCTGAAGAAAAAATAGAACCACCTGTTTATATTAATGTCCCAGTTAAAACAATTGAACCAAAACAAAAACAAGCTGAAAAACAAATCATCAAAGAACAAGCACCAACTCCTAAGAATCCAAAAACTGAAGTATTTAACCCACATGTTATTAAAGAAGATGTAATTAAGGTTCAAAAAGATAGTAATCAATTAGTTAATAAAGATATTACTCATATTAACCAAAAACCAACCATTAAACAATTATTATATAATCAAGATGATTTAGCAGCTGGTATTGATTTAGTTGTTGAAGTTAATACAAAACAACCAATTAATTCCCAATCTTATCTAGAATTAATTGATGATAAAAATATGTTATATAAAAGCTTACTACAAAAACCAGAAACAAAAACTAATAAATTAATTTATGAGTTTAAAAACTTAAGTAAAAAACGAGCTTATAGAGTTTATAGTATTAAAGTTTATAATGAGACAACTGAACAGTTTATTAGTCAAAAATTAGAAACAGCTGATACTAAACAAATTGATCTTAAACAAACCAAAGTTATCAATTTACAAACCGAACAAACACAACCTAAACAACCAACAATTAAACAACCACCAACTAAATCTGATCTTCAAGTTGATCATTCTACAACAAAAATAGAAAACAAACAGGAATCAGATAAACAAACAACTATTGTTAATCAATTACCTAAACAACAACAACAACAACAACAACCAGAATCTACCCAAAACCAAAACCAATCTGATAATCAAGCAAAACTAGAAAATACTCAACCAAATAATGACCAAGAAATAAAAAGTTCTGAACCTAAAACAATTAGCTCAGAAACTCATAAATCGTTTGATCCATCTAAACAACCAACTAGCACAAAACCTAAAAACCATCAGACAAGCACACATAAACAAACTAAACCAAAAAGTACACCAACTAATAATGAACCAACCATTAACCCGTTTGATAAACAAAACGATGAAACTAAAGAAAAAGAACAAAAACAAGAAGTAGAAGTTATTAAAACAATTCCTATTAAACGGTTTAATCTTGTTAACTCATTAAATAACAACCCAGTTTTTTATCAATTAATCAATTGATCTAAATATTTTAATAGTTATGATGCAGCAATTAATTTTGATGAAGATAAATTTAAAAGTCAAATTGAATCAATCATGCGATCTGCTATTTTATCTTATCCAGAATTCAAACATTTAAGTAAGCATTTAAGAGTAAATATCAAATATAAATTAAGTCAAGATTTAAAAAGTATTATAATAATTATTAATTGATATTTAGACAATTACAATCTAGAAAATGAACAACGGTTCTATGATGAAATTGTTATTGAATTAGGTAGTTAGATCATTATATGAATATTGAAGCAATTATTAAACAAGTAGCTAATGAACATAAAATCAATCTAGATATGAACAATAAAAATGTTACATTAAAAGACATTGGTATTGATTCTCTTGCTGCAATGAATTTAATTATGAAAGTTGAAGATAAAGTAGGTTTTCAACTAGATGATAGTGAAATCTTAAAGATTAGAACTTTAGGAGATTTAATAAGAGCTTTTGAACAACATTAAGCCTAACTTTTATTTACATTAACTAATAACATTACTTTTTAAAAGTGGTGTTATTTTTGATTCTATTTAGTGAATATTAGTAGATGGTTTAGAAAGTATTATTACACAAAACAAAAAACAAATTAGCTTAATTAAAGATTTCAAACTAAGAAATCTAGTACTCTAGAACAAGTTAAAAAGTAGTAGATTCTAAGATTATTAAATTAACTCCAACCCTATCAAAACCAACAATTCAAAACATCCTTAGAGTTTTAGTTAATGAAGTATATATTCAAAAACACTTAAATACTAAACCAACCTTTTATATTAAAAAGTACTAATTACCATTCAAAACTAAACCAATATATCATTTAATTCACTATAAAACAAAAACTAACCATAAGCACAATTAATCGCTTATAGTTAGTTATATTTTTTGTTATTTTAAGAAAAGAGCAGAAGCTTCAAATAAACCAAATGGTGTGAAATAAAGCTTAATTACAGCTAAAGAGATCAAGAAACCAACAACAATACATAAAATAGCAAATTGTAAGAAATCAATGATTGTTAATGGGAATGAACGATATCTTGTTCTTGCATATCGTGGGTTATATGATCTAGCTTCCATTGCATTTGCTAAATCATCAGCTTTTTTAAATGCAATTGAGAATAGTGGTACAACTAAAGAAACTAATGATTTAATCTTTTGGTGAGGTCCACCATTATTAAAGTCAACCCCACGAGAGGCTTGAGCATTTAAGATTCGTTTTGATTCATCTAATAATGATGGAATAAAACGAAGTGAGATAGCTATCATCATTGAAGCTTCAGAAACTGGTAATCTTAAAATTCTTAAAGGACTTAATAAATCTTCTAATCCATTAGTTAATTCAATAGATGAAGTAGTTGAAGTTAGAATTGAAGATAAAGTAATCATTAAGAAAATCTTAATAGAAATATAAATTGCTAATTGTAAAGCAATTGGAGAAAGTGCAACTACACTTCGTGTGTAATAAATAGCTGTATTAGCTAAACCAACACTATCACCAACTCCAGATAAAACTAATCCAAAGTGTTTAATTCCTTTAATTGTTCAAGGAGTTGTTGACATATATCGAGCTAAATGAGCAATTGGTAGACTCTTTTTGTTTGCTAATTCAAAAGCTTCAGATCCATAGTAATTAAGATAGTTAGCTTTAACATTATTAGCTAATGCATTATAAACATTATCAACTCTAGATGCACTAATCTTGTTTTCAATTAAAAACTTATCAATACCATAATTAGGTTGGTTAATTAAGTTTTTAATGGTATTAGCATCTAAATAACCTTTAATTTCTCCACCCCAAATAGTTGATACTAAATTATTGGTTAGTGATGCTGGATTATTATCATTAATTGGTAAAGATTGTGGATATGAAATTGGTCCATTAATTCATTGTGTTGAACCTAAAATAACTTTAGCTTGACTTTTTATATCATAAATAGCAGCTGGATCTTTATAGGTTGCTCAGTTGATCAACAATAGAAGAGCAAACAAGAACAGTACGGACTTTAAAATATTTCATAAAATTCGTTTTGGTAATTTAGCTACAAAGAAAACTATTAAAATAAAAGTCCCAATGATCATCTGAGCAAAAAAACCTAATGGTAAAAAGATCATTGCAATCAATAAAATAAATGAAACAAACTTAATCGCTGGGTTTAGCGAATGAATCGGAGATCTTCTAAATATATAAGCATTTGAACTCATTATTTACTTCTCCTTTTTGTTTGTTTATTAATTGTAGATATAGCTTCAGCTAGCTCTTGCACTGTTTTAGGTTTAAATTCATTTATAAGCGGAGCTCATTTTTGTTGATCAGCTTTAAGTAATGATTTAATAACAGCAATTACTCTTGGTACTTGAATTGATGAGTTATTAATGATTTCATCATCAAAGAAAATATCATATGGTGTTCCGTGCTTAATAATTTCACCTTGATCCATATAAACAACTTCATCAGCTACTTCAAGAACATGTTCCATTGTATGAGTAATTACAAAGACTGTTTTATTATTAGCTTTAGCATCAGTAATGATATCCATCATTTCTTGTTCACCAGCTGGGTCTAAACCTGCTGTTGGTTCATCAAAAACTAAAACATCATTTTCCATTGCTAAAATACCAGCAATGGCAACCCGTCTTTTCTGACCCCCAGATAAACCAAATGGTGAACGTTCTAAATATGAATCATCTAAACCTAACTTGTTAAGATAAATCTTAGCTCGTTTTTTAGCTTCAATTTTACTTACACCTAAGTTCATTGGACCAAACATAATATCTTTTTCAATCGTATCTTTAAATAATTGATACTCAGGGAATTGGAACACAAATCCAACTCTTTTACGAAGATCTTTAAATCGTTTTAATTTCTTAGAACGCTTATAGTTGGTTTTAATTGGTTTATTAACAAATTCAAAAGCTTGTAGGTCATCAAAACTTAATTTATCATTAATTTCTAAAATTACATCTTTATTAACCCTTACAATTGCTACTTTAGTATTAGCACGAACATAAGGGTTTTTAATAAATTCAGGATTCTTTAAAAAGTAAAGTGATTTTGGTCTATGTTTATAAATTGCTTCAAATAAGATCTTAGCTTGGTGTGTATTTACTTCATTAGAATATAAAACTAAAAAGGTTCATTGATCTAATTGGTTCTTTCATAATAAGTTATTAACTTTATGATCTCTACTATCAATAACAGCTAATAATTTATCAGTTAAATCAAAATGATCCCCAACAACAATATCTCCAACTTGAACATATCCATATCTTGATACTAATAAACCATTAAAATGAGTTACTAATGTACTTTTCCCAGATCCTGAGTTTCCAATAATAAAATAGATTTTATTTTTTAAGAAATCAAAAGAAACGTTGTTTAAGGCAACTAATTGGTTTTCAGCTTTCTCATCATAGATTGCATATAAATTACTTACTTTAACACTTAGATTAGGATCAACAGTTCTTATTGGTTTACTTGCTTTTTTAAATGAAAATAGAAAGGAATTATTTAACTTTGACATATTTGGTTAATTAACTCCTCATTATCTAAGGTTAAATCAATTTTCATTCCCTTGTCTTTTAGTAATTTAGCTAATTTTAAAGTAAAAGGAATATCTAATTTCATTTTTACTAATTTATCTTCATCAGCAAAAATATCTTTTGGTTTACCAATAAATTGAACCTCACCTTTGTTCATTACAATTACTTTATCAGCACGAACTACTTCTTCCATATCATGCGTAATTGAAATAATTGTTTTTTTAGCTACATCTCGTAATGAAACCATTAAATCCTTAAGTTCACTTTTTCCTTTAGGATCTAACATACTTGTTGATTCATCAAAGATAATAACTTTAGGATTAATTGCTAAAACAGAAGCAATGGCAACACGTTGTTTTTGTCCCCCTGATAGTTCAAGTGATTCTTTTTTAAGAAGATGTTGAATATCAAGTGCACCTGCTGCTTCATTAATAATATCTCACATTTTATTTTGTGGTACTTTTCGGTTTTCTAATCCAAAAGCGATATCATCTTCTGCAGTTATCCCAACAAATTGGTTATCAGGGTTTTGGAAAACAATTCCAATGTTGTTTCTTAAATATTTTAAGTTAACAGCACTAATTTCAATACCAAATAACTTAATTACACCAGATGCTGGTTTAAGTAAACCTGTTAATACTTTTGAAATAGTAGATTTTCCAGATCCATTATGTCCAATGATACATACATATTCATTTGCATCAATGCTAAATGAAACATTGTTTAATACAACACGATCTTCTGTATATGAAAAAACAACATTTTCAAATTCAATAGCTGTTTTAGAAGCATCAATTGCCTGGTCTAGGGATGAAATATGATATTCTCTTTCATTACTACTCATTAACTTATCAGCTCCTATCTGGTGCAATTTAAGTTTTAATTATATATTATATAACTAATATTTATACACCTTATTGAAAATAAAACACCAAGTTTTAGCTTGGTGTTTGTGTTGAGTTCTTTTTTAATTAATTGTTAGAAATAACAACCTTAACACCAGGTCCCATTGTAGGAGCTACAGAAATGTTTTGGATGTATTGACCTTTAACTGTTGATGGTTTCTTAGCACGAATTAAATTGATTAATGCATTTGCATTTTCTTCAATCTTAACAGGGTCAAATGAAACACGACCAATTGCCATATGAATGTTTCCATATGTATCTGTACGGTATTCTAAACGACCTTTTTTAAATTCTTCAACTGCTTTTAGAACATCATTAGTTACAGTACCAATCTTAGGGTTTGGCATTAATCCACGAGGTCCTAACACCTTACCTAATTTAGCAAGTTGTGGCATCATTTTTTGGTTAGTAATAATTACATCAATTTGGTTTAACATTTTTTCAATGTTTTGGATGTAATCAGAACCACCAAAGTAATCAGCACCAACAGCTGCTGCTTGTTCTTTTGTAACATCTTCGCTTAATAATAATACACGAACAGCTTTACCATTTCCGTGTGGTAATGAAATTGAACCACGTAATTGTTGTTCAACCTTAGTAGTATCTAAGTTTAATTTAACAGCAATATTGATTGATCCATCAAATTTAGTAATTGACTTGCTTTGAGCTAATTTAATAGCTTCAAGTAATGGGTATGCTTTTTGTTTGTCAAAATCTTGATAAGCTGCCTTTAATTTTTTAGAAAGTTTTGCCATACATTAGTTCACCTTCTTTTCTTGCTTATAAGGACTAACGCCTTCAATTTCAATACCCATTTGTTTTGCAGAACCAGCAATCATTCTTAATGCTGCTTCTTCATCATAAGCTGTCATATCAACTAGTTTGTAACGAGCAATTTCAAGTGCTTTTTCACGAGAAATTGTAGCCACTTTTTGTTTTTTAGAATCTTTTGCACCAGATGTAATCTTAGCTGCTTCTTTTAATAAATAAGTAACTGGAGTTGTTTTGATTACATAATCAAAGGATTTATCTTTATAAGCTGTAATAATAACTGGAATTACTTTACCATTTTGGTCTTTAGTCTTATCGTTAAATGACTTAGTAAATTCAGCCATATTAATCCCTACTGAAGCTAAAGCAGGTCCTGGTTTAGCTTGCCCACCAATAAGGTTTAATTTTGCGATTCTTGTAACTTCTTTCTTTTTAGGAGCCACACGCAACACCTCTTTCATAATTAAAATATAAAATTGATATTCGCTACGTGGTTTAATGGATTATTTAAAATCCTTCCACATGCTAATAAAAGTGTATTAAGTCAACACACGATTAAAATTATACTAAAAACCCTATAATAAAGCAATATCTAAAATAGATATAGAAAAGAAAAAGCGACTTTGTAGTCGCAAAATTCTTTTAGGCTCGAATAACTCGATAAATGAAGTATGGTCCCATGATAATTGGCACTAATGCACCAACTTTTTCAACTTCTAGATTAATTAATGGAACTGAGATCCAATAAGTTAGAAGAGTAGCGATAATACCAAACATTGCAGCATTTATCGTACCAAATCCTAAATTATTATTTCGTCTTCGCATCGCTGCATTTCCAGCAATTAATCCAATATAAACAAAGTCTCCAGAAAGAGAATAACTAGCACCAACCATTGCCCCAATAATTGCTAAAGTCATAAATAAGTGGAAATTAATCTTAACACCTAATTGTTTAGCTAATTGTTGGTTTGTAACAATCAATTGTAGTTTGTATGAATTAATTAATAAATATACTAAACCTACAATTACGATAGTTCCTGAAATTATAATAGTAGTATCAGTTTGTTGTGATGCTGTACCAATAATTTTTCCAGCTACATATTGAGCAGTATGGAAATCTAATCATCCTTTTATTGTTTGAGCCATCGCATACAAGAAGAATGTTAAAATAACACCCATTAATATTAATTTCTTGTAATTGAAGTTTTCACGCTGACGAGCAATTAAAAAGAAGAAAATGGCTAATAAGCAACTAGCTATAATGAATGAATATGATTCTTGATTTTTAAGTTTTTCAAATTCATTAGCTTGTATGATATCAACATTCATTGCTAATGCACATAAAATGATCAAGTTAATTGTTCCAATACCTAAGATAGAAACATCAGCGAAACGGTTTTTAGCAATTCGTTGTAATAAATAACTTGATGAACCAAGTGCACCACCAGTAATAATTAATTGAATTACAATTCTTGAAACTGTTTTAGCTCTAATGTTGTAATCTAAAGGAACTGTAGATACAAAGATAATTAAAATTAAAATAACAGCAATTGCTACTAAAGTACCGATTAATGTTGTAAGTGGTAAAAGTTTATAAGGAATGAAAACTCGTTTTTTCATTTGCATTGCATCTTTATTCAACATGTTTACGATACCTCTTTGAGAAGAAGATATAACCAAACACAGGTAAAGCTGCAACTGATGAGAAGAAGTTAATATTAAAACTTGTATAAGTATCTAATAATCATCTTGATGAAGCGATTAAAAGAATAGAAATTAACATTGAAATTAATAAATTTTCTCAAGTTCGCCCTTTAGGGTTTAGAATACGAGCAACATGTGGTGTTACCATTCCAATAAGTGTTAATGGTCCTATTAAAATAATTGAACAAACAGTACAAATTACTGCAAATAATCCAGTCATTCAGAATACTAAATCTACTTTAATACCAAGAGATTTAGCTAAGATAACGTCTCTTTCAATAATTTGATAATAAGGAGCCATTATCATAAAACAAATACCACTAACTAAAATTAAACTACCACAAATATAAAGTTGAACAACACTATAAAAGTTAATAGGGTTGTAAAGGAAACCAATTTCTTTAACCTTTATTTGATCTACAAAACGATCTAATAAAATGATGACACCATTCATCATTCCACCAATCGCAAAACCAACTAGAATTGGTTTAAATCCAGCTTCAAAAATATTTCCCTTCATCATTATGAAGTTCAAAGCAATGATAGCTGAAGCAAATAATATTCCTAAAATTACTGGTAAATAAATTTCACTAGTAATAATAGCTTTTGAAACCAACATCCCAAGCATAGCTGCAGGCATAAACCCTAAAGTTGTTGGAGTTGCTAAAGGGTTTCGTGAAACAGCTTGCATGCTATATCCACTAAATGCAAAACCTATTGATGTTAAGAAAATAGCAAGTGGAATACCAATAAATTTAACAGCATAAATGTGTGGACTAATTGTAATGTTTAATAAAGTCTGTTTTACATCTATCAACTTACCTTCATTAAAAAATGAAGACATAATAAGGATAAATATAGAAATTATGGCTATAGAACAAAAAACAACAATTCGTCAATTGAATTTGTTATTTTTTGGAATTAAATTTGTTGGTTGGCTTGTTTTTATACTTTCGGTTTTTGTTTCATTAAATTTTTCAAAAGTAAAGTTTGCCATAAATAATTAATTAGCTAAGAAAAGAGTTATTAGCTTGCATTACCTTTTCAAGTTTCAAATTTAGCTTCATATCCAGCTTTAGCTTTAGCTTTGTGTAATGTATTTGTTTTTCTGTTGTATAAATATTGATCAAATGGTGTAGTTGTTTTTGCAGTATCTCCTCTTTCTGTTAAAACACCTTTAACTGTTGAACCAGATGGAAGGTTTGGTTGAATGAATTTATTTCAATAAGATTCATTTGCTGCATATGCATATAACTTAGCTGATGCAATTGCTTCAGGAGTAGGAGTTCTATCTTTTAATAACACAAAGTCAGTTTTGCTTTCATCAATGTATTGAGCAAAAATTCCAGCTACATTTTTGTATTTACCTTGAGTATCATTTGTTTGAGAGTAGTCAGGTGTAATTCCTAACATAATCATATGATCTCATAAGTTGTAGAAGTGAACAGCAAGGTTTACATTTTCACCATTTTCACCTGATGGTCTAATTTTAGCCATTTCTTCTTTTTTAGGAATTGCAGGTTTAAGATTTGCAACTGATTGTAATTCTTGTTCAGTTGCTCCTAAACGTCTTGCAAATGCTTCAGCATAGTACATAGTACCAACTGGTCCTCAAATACTTGCGTAATCAAATTGGAAATCAACTGGAATGATCTTGTCAGATTTTACTGTCTTTTTGAATAATTCTTCAAATTGTTCTTTAGTTGTGTTAGTTAATAATTTATTTGAGTTATAGTTGTAGAAAATGAAGTCTGCAGTTCCTCTGTAACCTTCATATAAAGATGTTCTTCAAGTGTTTCCTGCTTGTGGGTCACTATTTGTAGCAGCACCAATTCCGTATCAGTTGTCATATCATTTATCTGCACTATGGCTGTTTGGTGTTGGCATATGCATACCAAATCCTGGTGTTTCAGATTCTGGATCAGCATATAGAATAGGGAATAAAGTAGGTTGTTGGAAGAAGAAGTTATCAATCTTTGCAGCATTATCTTTATCAAATTGTTCTGTAGTTTCAGCGTATAAAACAGTTGTGTTTTTTGCTCGTAATGCTTTAATAGAATCTAAATTAGCAATAGCTCTAACATAAGCTTTAATTTTTGTGTTAACATCTTTTGCGTATGCTTCGAAAGTTTCAAAACCTTTATCTTTTAAAGGAGCATGTTCTTTAATTTTATATCCCGCAGCATCAAAATTCTTAGCAATCATTTCAAATGCTTTGTATGGGTCAGTCATAGCAGGTCTAAATAATGAGTTCTTATCACTTAATTCTAATTCATAATCTGGACCAACTTGAGCTTTAGTAGAACTTGCGTCAGAAGTTGCTTTAATTTGTGAAAGTTGTAAATTAACTTGACCAGGTTTAGTGTCAGTACATGAAGCGGCAACTGCTCCAACAACTCCTGCTAGAGCTACTGCTCCAAAAACAGAAGCTAATAAACGTTTTTGAAACGTTTTTTTAGTTTTCATAGGTATTACCTTTCTAGTATTTTAATGGACAGATTTTGTCCATTAATTCATATTGATATTTTATATAAGATATTCTATATAAATAGATACGAATTGTGTCTTTCACTCACGAATTCACTTATAGGATAACACAATTGATAAAAAAATATATGTTTTACATATCCCTAAAAGTACGATTTTTATATATAGTTTTATGGATACACTTTTTAGGACATTATAGAAGTTAGATTGGGATTAAAAATAGTAGCTTCACTTAGCTACTATATCTCTATCTTATAATTATATATTTATTAGGTAATAACACCTTTATTTTTGACACTTTTTAGTGTCTTTTTTAAGGTTTTTTAATGTTTATATTGATTAAGTTAAATAAGATTAGCAATTAGTCTAACTAACTAACTAACTAAAGCTTTTGGTTATTAGCATTAGTAGCTTTAATAACCCCGCCCCCAATACATTTATGGTTTTGATAAAAAACAGCATATTGCCCTGGAGTTATTGATTTACTTTTTTGATATGTTATTAATACATCATCTTTAATAATTTTAAAACTAGTTACTTTAACTAATTCACCCCGATGTCTAAACCTTACATCTACTGGTTCATATTCATTATATGGTTCAATGAAGTTAACGTTCTCTATATAAGCTTTAGTACTCATTAAATATTGATCTTGTAAACTTAATGGTGAAACATAGATGATTTTGTTTGTAATATCTTTTTGACAAACAAAATATCGTTGTTCCATCCCTCCTAAATTAAGTCCTTTTCTTTGACCAATTGTATAGTACATTGTTCCATTATGTTCTCCAACCTTTTGGTTGGTAATAATATCTACTATATCTCCTGGTTGGTTAGGAATATAGTTAGCTAAGAAGTTTCTAAAGTTTCGCTCCCCTATAAAACAAATACCTGTTGAATCTTTTTTAGAAGCTGTAATTAATCCATTCTTTTGCGCTATTGCTCTAACTTCTTTTTTAGTTAAGTGACCAATTGGAAAAAGAGTTTGTTGTAATTGTTCTTGTGATAGATTACATAAAAAATATGTTTGATCTTTATTTTCATCAACTGCTTTTAGTAAGTGGCTTAAATCATCAGTATGTGATACTTGAGCATAGTGGCCCATTGCGATATAATCGCAATTAAATGTTTTTTTAGCATAATTTAAGAAGCTATCAAACTTAATAAACTGGTTACATAAAATATCAGGGTTTGGTGTTCTGTTGCTGTTATATTCATTAATGAAGTGAACAAATACTTGATCTCAATATTCTTTAATGAATTCAACTCGATATAGTGGTATCCCGATCTTTTTAGCTACTTTTTTAGCATCTAAATAGTCTTGTTGGGATTCACATCCTTTTTTATTAGAGTCTGATAAGTAATTGGTTTCTTGGTTAGCAACACTATCTCAATTAACCATAAATAAACCAATTACTTCATATCCTTGTTGCTTTAATAAAAAAGCACTAACAGAAGAATCAACCCCACCACTTAAACCAACTACTACTCTTTTAATTGGTTCTTTTTCTTTCATAGATTTTTTTACCCTCTACTTCAACAGTTTTTTAATAAAGTAGTATTATTATAAATCTTTATAGATGATGATTAACCAACAAAAAAGATAACTTTTTCATGCTTATATAATCTTTAAATTAGTTTTAAATCTAACTTGTCTGACAAGTTGTTTTAATTTAGTTTTAAATGTTCTCTTTAATTTATTACTATAAATCTTTTAATTAAACACTTATTAATATATTTAATAAATAATCTATAAGTTATTATAAATAATATATTCTTTTACTATATTAAGATAAGTCATAATAAAGATACTCTAATATGGTATAATTCTAACTAGCAATATGCCAAAGACAGTAACTGCTATAATAATGGCTTAATTTGTTACCGAGGTTTATTATCTAAAATGAATGTTATTTTAATTAACATTCACTTACTAAAAAATATATTTAGTGCCTTGTGCATGTTGCCAAAATAAAATATAGAGGTAGAAAGAATGACAAATCTTAGACCAAATGTTGTTAAAAAACAACAAGAGGTTGCAGAAATTGCAACTGTTTTAAAAAACGCTAAGTCATTTATCGTTTTTGAATACCACGGATTAACAGCAGCAAATGTATTTGCATTAAGAAATGTATTACATGCTTCAAACTCTAAACTATTTGTTTTAAAAAATAGTATTTCAGAACGTGCTTTTAAAGAAGCTAATGTTTATGAAGGTTTTGAAGACAAACTAACTGGTCCTAATGCAGTTGCTGTTGCAATGGATGATGAAATTGCAGCTATTAAAGCTGTTAACGATGTGGCAAAAGAATTTGATTTCGTTAAAGTCAAAGGTGCCTTCCTTGAAGGTAAATTTGCTGATAAAACTAAGATCGACCAAATCGCAGCGATCCCTGGTCGTGAAGGACTATACTCAATGTTACTTTCTTGCTTCACAGCTCCATTACGAAATGTATTATATGGTCTTAAAGCTGTAGCTGAAAAGAAAGAATCATAATTCAAATTAATTTATATATCACTTTAGATAGAGGAATGTATTATGTCATCTAAATTAACTATTGAACAATTTATCGCAGCAATTAAAGAAATGTCAATGCTTGAACTTAACGACTTAGTTAAAGCAATCGAAACTGAATTTGGTGTATCAGCTGCAGCTCCTGTAGCAATGGCAGCAGCTCCTGCAGCTGCTGAAGCTCCAACTGAAGTAACTATTAAATTACTTGAAGCTGGTGCTAACAAAGTTGGTGTTATTAAACTTATCCGTGAAATTACTGGATTAGGATTAATGGAAGCTAAAGCTGCAGCTGAAACTGCTGGTAGCGTAATTAAAGAAGACGTTAAGGTTGAAGAAGCAAACGAATTAAAGAAGAAGTTTGACGAACTTGGCGCAAAAGTTGAATTAGCTTAATTAAAAATAAATTAAAGTTAACACAAAAACCAGGAAATGCTCCTGGTTTTTTATTGTCTTCTTTTAATAAAAAGATTAATTAATAAATATACTCCACACAATAATGGAATAAATATTGAAGTTTGATTAGCTTCTAAATTAAACAAACCTTTACAAATTAATAAAGCAAATAAAGTACTAATTAAACCAAACCCACCACTAATAAAGATGCCTTTAAAGATCTGGTTTTTTGTAATTCTAAAAGCGGAGTGTGATGCAAAGATCCCAACAAACACTAAATTACCATTTAAACTATAACTTGCAGCTACAAGTAAACTTAAACAGACTAAGATTTCTTGCATTAGTTGTTTAGTGTTAATCCCTAACTGAATTGCAATTAATTCAGATGTACACATATGCTCAATGTATTTAGCTCTTAGTCCTAATCAAACAATAGCTATTAACATAAACAATGAACTAACACTGAATTCAAAATCACTTTTAATAGCTATATTCCCTAATACTAAACTTTTAATTCTTGCACTATTTTCAAGACTCATAAACAATCTTGCAGATTGAGCAAAAATAATTGTTAATAAATTAATAATGATCCCAGCAATAATTATTTTCTTACTAATAAAAACACCATTATCTTTAGCTACATAATTAATTAAGAAGCTAACTATTAATGATCCTAATAAGAAAATAAAAGGAAAAATATATTCTAATTGTTGATGGTTTTGAAACTTAATTAAATCTAAAAATACTAATAAACAAGAAATTAAAACTAAATTAAAGTTTCCCATCCCCATAAGTGAAGTGTCAACAACTCTGTTCTTAGTGATCCTTTGAACTAAAAACCCACCAATTCCTAAACAGATTCCTGAAATCACTAACTGTAATACAAACTTTCAATTTTCTCATAAAATAAAAAGTTTGCTGAAGTGTGATATTAATCCCACACTTAATAAAATAATCCCTATAGTACCTATTATTAAACTTATACTAACAATAATCTTTTTAGTAGTTTTAGGTTTTTGTTGGGGTTTGAAATAACTAATATTGTTCATACTAACCCCTTTAAGTTTTCATTTGCTTCTTAACTAATATAATCATAGGAATAGCAGCTATAAAAGCTGTTACATAAATTAAATTAATCTTAACTAAAGCACTAACCATTGAATGAGCAAATTGTAAAAAAATAATGGTAGCTAAAATACTTGCTCAAATTTGAGTCTGATAATTAAACCTTTTAAATAATAATCTTCCAAAATGAGG
Organism: Ureaplasma diversum; assembly: GCF_000941095.1. Taxonomy (NCBI): domain Bacteria; kingdom Bacillati; phylum Mycoplasmatota; order Mycoplasmoidales; family Mycoplasmoidaceae; genus Ureaplasma; species Ureaplasma diversum. The sequence goes on along the minus strand of NZ_CP009770.1, from coordinate 230,754 downwards.
CATCACAATCGCTACTAAAGCTACTGATCCAACTAATACACAACAACTGATCCCAATTAAACTACTTGCAACTGCATTACTTCAATAAATTAAATTAACTCTTGCCCCAAGCCCTGTTGCTAGATCATAGTTCTGATTAATTAATTTGATTTTAGATCCATTAATCACTAAAATCAACAACCCTACTGATAAAGTAACTATTCCTAAAATAAACCGGTTAGTTGACACTTTAATACTACTATTACCTAATAGTTGTAAAAAACTAATATTAACTTGTTTAAAGTTAGTAGCTATTAATACATTAATTGATGTAATCACAGTAGCTAATACAAATCCAAACACAAGTGAAACACTTGGTTTATTAGGATATTTATTAATAATAATGAAATGGATCAATAACACTAAAATACTAAAAACTAATCCTAAACCAAATCCAATATATAGATATGAAAAAGTAGTAGTCATAATCTGAGCTAATAATAAACCAAGTACACACAAAGGAAAAATCCCAAGTGTAGTAGGTCCTGCTAATTGATTCTTAGTACTTGCTTGTAAAGAGATCCCGCTTAATAATAAACTTGGTGCTAATAATAACAAACTAATAGGAAAATATAAATAATTAATAATTAAATGATTCATATTATTTCTAACTATTTCTCAAATCCATTGTTGGTTATAAAATAAACAATTAAAGATAAATAAACCAATAGCTAAAATGATTCAAAAACTAAACAATACATATAAATATTGCTTAGTTGTATAAAAGTAATTACGGATCGTTTTCGATTTATTGTAACTATTCATCTTTATTTTAATCATAATAAAACGATAAAAATTATTACATATTTATAAACTTAATAAAACATAAATTGTAATTTTTTGTTGTTCTTGTACTTTTTGTAAACTATATTTACTACTTAGTTTTTGGTATAGATTAGTTCAAGGTTCATCCCCTATTAACAATACTTCTCTTAGTATTTCATTAGCTACTACATAAGCTTCATTAAATCGATCATTATGATGGTATTTAATAATGAAATTAACAAAACCAAAATCAGATGTGTTTGTAATTTTAAGTTCATTCTTTTGTTGATAATTAATAAAACCAAACACATCTTTTTTCCAGTCATTTGTATAAAAATGATCGATTTTTAGATAGGTTGAAAAATATAAGCTTCAATTAATAATACTAAGATGAATTGTTCAGAAATTTAATTGTTTAAATAAAGAATGATCAATCATAATAATAGCGTTAACTAAAGTAATTAAACTTCTTATTTTATCTTCACTATAAAATTCAGTTTTTGCTTTATCTAGTTTAACTAAGTTAAAGTTTTCAAGTCCTTTAACTTTAAGAGCTGTTTGGTTTTTGTCAAATAAACTAGCTGCTTCTACTATTTCTGGAATCCAGATTAATAAGTTCATATTGTGATATTTACAATAGATTGCATCATCTTGATTATGAATAAGTTCTAAACCATCTATTTCTTTAATTTTAGATAATAAAAATTGATTTTCTAAACCACTATATTCTAAGATAATTGGTAATGAAGAATTAGGTTTTTGATCATCTGATTCTTTGTTTATAATTTGAATAAAAAGTTTATTAGCTAACACTTTATTTTTTCCTTATCTTTTATTTTATCTCTTGATCGGTTTATTATTTATATCTTACTAAAAACCAACAAAATAAATAAAAAATTAATTAATTATTAATTAAAAGCTAAGTTAAATCTAACTATGTTAAGAATAAATTAAAAAAAAGATAAGGAAATGCTATAAAAGGTTTGAAATTTATTATAATAATACTAAGCCAAACCCTTTTGGCTGATTAATTTGTTTAAGAGTGTATGGATAATAGTGCAGTACAATAAAGTGATTCAAACCTATTTATCAATCTTTCTACCTATTGCAACACTAAGCTTAATAGTGTGCATATTTTTAGGGGTTTGATTAAATAACGGCGAATCATTTTTTTATGCTTATCTATTAACTGTTCCCTCATGTCTACTACTTGCTAGCTTTAAACATTGGATCATTAATAAACTATTTAAAGCAAAAGTAGATAAGGCAATCAATCTAGTAGGCAAACGAAAACGATTTAGATTTCATAATATATCAAGTTTTGCAATTTTATATGCTTTTTTTAATATGGCAGGATTATTGCCGCTTGTAATTGGAATCTTATTAAATAGGTTTGCTTTTGGAGCTGAAGTTTTTAATGAGGTTACATTATTTGTCCTTACTGCATTATTGTTAGTAGCACAATTAGGAACACAAATATATGACAACATAAAAACCAAAAAATCTCTAAAACATTAGGAGGTGAAAAAATGGAAAGTTATAACCCACTTGATATTGGTATTGCTTTACCGCACATTGGTGCGATTATTATGGTTACTTTAATCATTTCAACTATTTCAATTGTATACTTTGCAATGGTTCGTAAATTAACTGTTCATGATATCCCAAACCGCTTTGTGATTATCATTGGAATTATTGTAAATTTCTTTAGAGGCTTAGTAGTTGATACAATGGGGGCAAAATATGTTAAGTTTGCGCCGTTTGTGTTATTTACATTCTCATATATCTTTACAGCTAATATGGTTTCGCTATTTGGTTTTAAAGAAGCAACAACAGCATCTGCGGTACCATTAGCAATGGCTTTATCATCAGTTATTGGTGGTCAAATTGTCGCTTTACGTTACCAAAAAGCTTCATTCTTCTTGAAGTTTACTCTAAAAATTAAAGGTATTCCTGTGATGGTTAACCCACTTGAAATTGTGTCAAAGCTATCACCAATTATTTCATTAACATTCCGTCTATGGGGTAATATTACTGCTGCTGCAATATTATTGAATATTACATTCTGAGCATTTGCAGGATTCACTAACTCACTACCATGGATTGGTATATCAATCATTGGAGCAGTGACAATTCTACCAATTTTAATTGGTTACTTTACAATGTTTGCTGGAACAATTCAAGCTTACGTGTTCACATTACTTACAAGCATTAATTGAGGTCTTGAAATTAAAGAAGCTGAAGAACATCATGCACATGTGGCTCACAAAAAAGCTGAAAAAGAAGCAGCTAAACGTTTAGCGGAACATCAGGCAAAAGAACAAATGGTTTCTGTTGCTTAATCTTCTAAATTCAAATACACAAAACTAGATAATAAAAACAAGGAGAACAAATATGTCTTTTATTGATTTAACTAATGTTATTTCATCACATCTTGATGCAGGTTCATTACCAAACGTTGATTCGGTATCTGGTACACAACTTCAAAATGGTGGTGCAGTTGCTTATTTAGGTAAATACTTAGGAGCAGGTTTAACAATGTTGGCTGCTGGTGCAGTAGGTTTAATGCAAGGTTTTGCCACTGCTAACTCAGTTCAAGCGGTTGCTCGTAATCCAGAAGCTCAACCAAAAATTTTAAGTACAATGATCGTTGGTTTAGCCTTAGCTGAAGCCGTTGCGATTTATGCTTTAATTGTTTCTATTTTAATTATTTTCGTTGCTTAGTAGTTTATTTCGTTCATTACAATAAATTTAAAGAAAAAAATAAATTATGAGGGCAAAATCTATGAAAATTAACAAAAAACACTTAGTAGCTAGTTTGTCTACACTTGCACTTGGTGTGTTTCTTGTGCCTTTCATTGCATCATGTACAGCAGATATTCCTGAACTAAATCCAACTGAAATTATTAATACTCTATTCCCTAATGCATGAGTATTCTTAGCACAAGTTGGAGCAATGTGTTTGGTATTCTCATTAATCTTATGATTAATTTGAAAACCAACAAATAAAATGTTGGACAAGCGTCGTGAATATATAGCTAAAGAAATTCAAGATGCTGAAGAAGCAAAAGCTGAAGCAATCGCTTACTTAGAAAATGCAAAACAAGAGCACCTTAGTGCACAAACACAAGCTAGCCAAATTATTGCGAATACAAAAGCTGAATCACAATCTTATCGTTCTCAATTAGAACAAGAAGCTCGTGAGGCAGCAGATAAAATCGTTACATCTGCAAGAATTAATTTTGCACATGAACAAGAAGCAGAACTTAAACGTCTTCAATCTGAAGCTCGTGAAGCAGCATTCTTTGCTGCAGAAGCATTGATGAAAAAAGAAATTTCAAGAGAAGATAATGATAAATTAGTTGATGAATTCATTAAGGATTTAGAAACTAATTTAAAGAAATAATTTAAGTGAAGTTAGTCAAATCTGTAGAAAAATTTGCTTATTCAATTTTTGAAATAGCAAAAGAAGCAAAAAAGCTTGCTAAGTATGAAAATGATTTAAACATCTTAGCAGCCGTGATACAAGAAGCTCCAAATTTTATTGATGAGCTAAGTGATATTACTATTGATAGTGAATTTCGTAAAAACATTGCTAAGGACGTTTTTGGTAAAGAGATTGAGCAATGCTTATTAAATTTAATTTATTTACTAATCGATCGTGATTTATTTAAATTATTTAATCGCATTATTAAAAAGGCTCATGATTTAATTGGTGAGGAATTAGGTTGTGAAGATTTAATTATTACTTCAGCTTTCGAATTATCACCAAAACATATTCATCAAATTGAAACTGCCTATGAGAAAAAATATAACAAAACATTCCGCCCGAAAGTTTATATTGATAAATCAATTTTAGGGGGAGTTAAAGTTAATTTTCAATCACAGGTAGCTGATGGATCGATCAAAACTAAATTAAATCAATTTTTATTAGAAGATTAGTCTTTGTATGAAAAGTAAATTAGAAAAATATTCACGCTTAATTAGTGAAAGAATTAAGAATTATGACAAAGGTATAACTAGAATTGAAGTTAGTTCAAAATATGAGTTGTCTCAAAAACAAAAAGATCGTATTCTTAATGCATTAACTAAGATTTATGGGAAAAATATCATTCTCACAAGTATCATTGACCCTAGTTTAATTGGCGGGGTTGCTTTAAAAATTAATTCTCAAACGATTGATTCTTCTCTTCGAACAAAATTAAAACAAATCATCAATACTAACGAGAAAGAGGGTGTGTTAAGTGATAAATAATAAAAATAATTCAATTATTAATGACATAAAATCTAAACTTAAAAAATACACTAATTCGCATGTAGTTAATGAGTTTGGTACAGTTGTGTCATTAGGAGATGGAATCGCTTTAGCTGATGGCCTTGATAAAGTGATGCTAAACGAAATTATTCGTTTTGAAAATGGAACTGAAGGATTAGCATTAAACCTAGAAGAAGATGTTGTTGGTATTGTTATTTTAGGAGAATTCTCAGGTATTAAAGAAGGTGATAAAGTTTACCGTACTAATCGCATTGTACAAGTCCCAGTTGGCGATTGTATGTTGGGTCGTGTTGTTGATGCGCTTGGTAAACCCGTTGATAATAAAGGGCCAATTAATGCAACTAAGTTTGATGTTGTAGAAAAAATTGCACATGGTGTTATGGATCGTAAATCAGTTCATCAACCATTAGAAACTGGTATTTTATCAGTTGATGCAATGTTTCCAATTGGTAAAGGTCAACGTGAATTAATCATTGGTGACCGTCAAACAGGAAAAACAACTGTTGCAATTGATGCAATTATTAATCAACGTGGTCGAAATGTTAATTGTGTTTATGTAGCGATTGGTCAAAAAAACTCAACAGTTGCTAATGTTGTTCGTACTTTAGAAAAAACAGGGGCAATGGAATATACAACTGTTGTTGCTGCAAATGCATCTGAATTACCAGCATTACAATACTTAGCTCCATTCACCGGAGTAACAATTGCTGAACAATGAATGCATGAAGGTAAAGATGTACTAATTGTGTATGATGATTTATCTAAACATGCTATCGCATATCGTACATTATCATTACTACTTCGTCGTCCACCAGGTCGTGAAGCTTATCCAGGTGATGTTTTCTATTTACATAGCCGTTTATTAGAACGTGCATGTAAATTAAATGATGATTTAGGGGCGGGTTCAATTACTGCTTTACCGATTGTAGAAACACAAGCTGGAGATATTTCAGCATATATTCCAACTAATGTAATTTCAATTACTGATGGTCAATTATTTATGATGACTTCATTATTCAACGCTGGGCAACGTCCTGCGATTGATGCTGGTCAATCAGTGAGCCGGGTTGGATCTGCTGCACAAATCAAATCAATTAAACAAACAGGAGCTTCATTAAAATTAGAATTAGCTAACTACCGTGAACTTGAAGCGTTTAGTCAATTTGGTTCTGATTTAGATGAAGAGACGAAACGGATTTTAGATTTGGGTAAATCAGTAATGGCGATTATTAAACAAGCGCCAAATAAACCATATTCACAAACTGATGAGGCAATCATTTTATTTACTGTTAAAGAAAAGATGATTACACAAGTTCCTGTTGAAAAAATCCAAGATTTCAAAGAATTCTTAATTGATTATATGAAGGGCACTAACTTACGTGCTGATCTTGAAAAGAAACAGGCGTTTGATAAACAAAACACTTTAGCATTTAGATGTGCAATTCAACGTGCAATTAATGTTTTCTTACACAATAATGTAGAGCATACTGCCTCAAGTGAAGAAGAAAAATTAGCATTTGATTCTTTTGAATCAAATAGTAGTATGATGAATGCTAATATTCCCTGTAACAGCCAACATGAATTTGAAGTTATCGAAGAACATGAAGTAAGCGAATGTTGTGGAAAAGAAGTTTGTTGCTCAAAAGATAGTTTAAATAATAATGAGCAAGAACATAAATGTACTCACCACAATTGCTCAAATACTAATCATTATGGAGGTGAATTAGAAGTGTTAAAATTTAAAAAAACTAGTCATAATCATGATGAACAATTAGAACCGTTTAATGTTAATGAAGCAATTATTGCTTATGCATCAAATCTAAATATGATTGAAAATGTAGATGCTTTTGAGCGTTCTGAATTTAATCAATATTTAATTAAGAATTTATCTAATACTGAACTTTATAATATAATCGAAAGCCAAGAAAGTATTACAATGGAAGTTGAACCTGCTTTGATTAAAGCAATTCACTTAGAAATTAGTAAGTTTATTTATCGTGATACTGAACATCAAAGTTTTTGTGCTTACTGTTGTAAACCTTGCCACTGCGATGTAATTAGTGATGAGGAAAAACAAAAAGCATTGAAAGCTCAAGAAGAGGAAAAAGCGCGTTTAAAAGCTGAAGAAGAACAACGTATTTTATTAATCCAACAAGAAGAAGCAGCTCGTAAGGAACAAGAAGAAGCGCTATTACAAGCACAACGCCTTGAAGAAGAAAGATTAGCAGCTCAAAGGGCACTTCGTGAAGCTGAAGAAGCTAAGAGAGCTCAAGAAGAAGCAGAGCGATTAAGACTTGAAGCTGAAGAAGCTAAGAGAGCTCAAGAAGAAGCAGAGCGATTAAGACTTGAAGCTGAGGAAGCTAAGAGAGCTCAAGAAGAAGCAGAGCGATTAAGACTTGAAGCTGAGGAAATACACGCTGCTGAAGAAATTAAGATGGCACAAGCGGCTTCAGAAGATGAAGTTCAAGCTCGTGAGCAACAAGTCTTAGTAAAATCAGAAAAAGCTATTGAAGGTATTGAAAAACAAACTGTTATGATTTCTGTTTCACCAGATGAAGCTATAGAACTATTTGACAACGGAAAATCTGCTATCTTCTTTAAAGTAACCCCAGTTTATCCTGTTGGCCGTGTAGTTGTTTATGTAACTTCACCAATTAAAAAAGTTCTTGGTGAATTTGATTTACTAGATATTAAAAAGGGTAAAGTTTCAAGAATGTGAGATAGCTACAAAGATTACTCAGTTATTTCTACAAACAAAGTATTTAAAAACTACTTTATGGATCATACTGATGCACATGCTTTGATTGCATCTCGTGTATATAAATATCGTAATCCTAAGGAATTAGCAAGTTTTGATATGAAAAGGGGCCCTAGCGGGTTTACTTACTTAAAATAATGAAATTTAAGCGTAATAAAACATTTGATGAGTTTACATCTCAATCAAAGGCGAAGCAAATATTTACACCTTGATTTATTGCCGCTTTAGTAGTATGCATTTTTACAGCAACTGCTGCTTTTACTGTTCTTTGTCTATTAAATCCTGGTTTTGAAATTGCACGTGCTGCTGTGGATGGAAATGGAGAATTAATTGAACCAATCCATGTAGCAAATATTGCTAAAGAAAAATCATTTATGTCATTTGTTGAGTATGATCCTCATGCTAACTATCAAGTTTTATTTAAAGCGATTGAAAACTTTAAAACAACATATGGCAATAAAGCTTTTGAAGATGCTATTAATGCAATAGTTAAACACGATCATCAAGCTATAAGTAAATTCCCTAAAGAATTTAATGAAGCTGTTCATGCCTTTATGCACTCTCACTCACAAGGTTCTATTAACCATAATGGTACATGAGGATTTGCTGTTAAAGTGTTAAGCGGGGGGCAAGAATCATGATTCTATAAATTCACTAATGCATTTGCTAATCTTGATTCATCTGTTGTTGACAGCCATAATAACTCACTAAGTAAAATGGCTCAAACACGTATGAAAATGATTGATCTTTACCAAGACAACTATCATGCATACTATTGGATATTCATAACTTGCATGATGCCACAAATGATTACATTTGTAATTATTGTCGTTAAGCTTATTACAGTTTTAAAACCAAAACTAAGCGCAGAACAAAAATATGCAATCAAGCAATCAAAAGCTGATAAAAAAGCCCAAAAGAAAAATAAACTTGCAAACAATTCACATTTAAATCTAGAGGCTCACTAATATGTCTTTAGATATGATTAAACGTAAAATCGCATCTATCCAATCAACAGCTAAAACTACTAATGCAATGAAATTGGTTGCAACTGCGAAACTAAAACGACAACGTAACAAATTAGCTGATATTCAAACATATTATGAAAACTACTATGAAGTTATCGGTTTATTATTATCTGTTGTAAAAGATGTTGATTTTTTAACCATTCCTAATGCTAAAAAACGTACTTTATATATTACTATTAATTCAACAATGGGGTTAGCAGGTTCTTATAACTTTAATGTTAACCGTTTAGTTAATGAATTAATTAAATCAGAAGATATTACCTTTACAATTGGTAGAAAAGGTAATGATAATATGCGAATTACAAAACGCCAGCACCAAGTTAATAAGTTCTTAAATTTAAATGATAATGATATGACTTTTGAAATGGCACTTGCTATTGGTAAAGAGGCTCTTGAATTATATTTAAATGGTGAAGTTAATACTATTAAAGTGGTTTATACAAAATTTGTAAACGCAATTAGTTTTGAGCCAGAAGTTATTAGTGTACTTCCTTTTAATAAGGATGAAGTTATTAAAAAGAATAACATTGGTTTAGAATTAGAGCATGATAATATTATTTTCCAACCTAACAAGGAAGATATTATTAAAATGATTTTACCTAGCTATGTTGCCATTGTGCTATTTGATGCTTTACTGAATTCAAACATTAGTGAAAATGCGTCTCGTAGAAATGCAATGGAAGCAGCTACAAAAAACGCCAGATCACTTGCTGACACCTACAAACTTACATATAACACATTACGCCAAGGTAAAATTACAAGTGAAATTACAGAAATCGTCGCTGGTAGTGATGATGAATAACCAAAAACTAGAAGGATATTAATATGTTACAAACAAAAAAAGGTAAAATCCACCAAGTTTTAGGTCCTGTTGTTGACGTGCGATTCCCATCTGATGCCTTACCAAAAGTAAATACAGCCCTTGAGGTTGATAATAATGGCAAAAAGCTTGTACTTGAAGTTGCCCAACTTAGTGGTGACAATATTGCTCGTTGTATCGCGATGGATACTACAGATGGATTAGAACGTGGTTTAGAAGTCATAAACACAAACAAACCAATTAATGTGCCTGTTGGTAAACAAGTTTTGGGTCGTATGTTTAATGTAATTGGTGATCCAATTGATGACAAACCTAAACCAATTGGTAAAAGTATGCCGATTCACCGTCCTGCGCCAAGTTTTGCAGAACAAGCTGAATCTATTGAGATTCTTGAAACAGGAATTAAAGTTGTTGACTTACTTGTTCCGTTTGCTAAAGGGGGTAAAATTGGTCTATTTGGTGGAGCTGGGGTAGGTAAAACTGTCCTTATGCAAGAATTAATTCACAACGTTGCAAAAAACCACGGTGGACTTTCAGTTTTTGCTGGGGTTGGTGAACGTACTCGTGAAGGAAACGATTTATACTACGAAATGGAAGAATCTGGAGTATTAGATAAAACTGCTCTAGTGTTCGGACAAATGAACGAACCACCAGGTGCACGTATGCGTGTTGCTTTAAGTGGTTTAACAATGGCTGAAGAATTCCGTGATGCTTTTGGACAAGACGTTCTTTTATTCATTGATAACATCTTCCGTTTCACACAAGCAGGGTCTGAAGTATCTGCTCTTTTAGGACGTATGCCATCTGCGGTTGGTTATCAACCAACACTTGCATTTGAAATGGGTCAATTACAAGAACGAATTACTTCAACTAAAAAAGGGTCAATTACATCTGTTCAAGCAGTTTATGTGCCAGCTGATGACTTAACTGACCCAGCTCCTGCAACTACTTTCTCTCACTTAGATGCAAAAGTGGTTTTAGACCGTGCAATTGCTTCTCTTGGGCTATATCCAGCGATCTCACCACTTCAATCAACAAGTCGTTTATTAGATCCAGCTGTAGTTGGTGTTAAACACTATACAGTTGCTCAACGAGTAATTCGAATTTTACAACGATTCGTTGAACTACAAGACATCATCGCTATTTTAGGGATTGATGAATTAAGTGAAGAAGACCGTCAATTAGTAATGCGTGCTCGTAAGGTACGTAACTACTTAAGTCAACCAAGTCACGTCGCTGAAAAATTCTCTGGTCAACCAGGGCTTTCAGTAAAAATCGAAGACACCGTAGAAGGATTTAGACAAATCTTAGATGGTGAGTGTGATGATATTCACGAACAACACTTCTTATATGTTGGTAAGATTGATGATGTATTTGCAAAAGCAAATAGTAATAAATAATGAGTAAATTAACAAAACTAAAAATTGTTACTCCTCATGCTCAACTTTATAGCGAGGATGTATATAGTGTGGAAGTGAAAACATCTGAAGGTCGAATTGCGATCTTACCAGATCACAACCCATTAGTTTCACCCATTGTTAACCATGTTGCATACATTCGAGCAACACCAAGTTCAAATCGAAAACCAATGATTCTTTTAGAAGGAATTATTTATGTAGAAAAACACCAAGTTCGTGTGTTTTGCGACTACTTTATTCCTTTAGAAAGTGTTAGTGTTGAAGGTGTTCAAAAAGAACTTGCACAACACCAACAAGACTTCGAAAAAACAAACGATGACAAAAAACGTATGCAGATTAAAGCTTTAATCAAACAAAACGAAGCTGTCTTAGCTGCTTACAAGGATCGATAAAAAGAAAAAAACCGAGCCGTTTGGCTTGGTTTTTATTTTGTCTTATTAATGGGTTTTTAGTTAATAATTTGTATATTGATTATTTACTAAATTTATTAATTAGATTTTGAATGTAGGTTTAGATTTAGCACCTAATAAATTGAATTCTGGTTTATCTTTTAAAGTTATTTTAATGATTTTGTAATTACCTGGTTCACTATTTAAGAATGGAAGAGATGGGAAGACTTGGAATGGTGTTGGGTCACCAGCTAACTCACTAGTATACACATCTTTTCCGCCAACTTTTACTGTTTGTGAGCCTGATGTTAGAGGTTGGAAACCTTCACGCTCAATAGTGTATATTAATTCTTTATTTTTTATATTTTCATTGTAGTTTTTTAAAGGCGTTTTGATTGTTAATGTTAAATAACCGTTTTTTGGATCTCTTTGAACAACAACAGAATGGAATTTCTTAGAATCAACATCCTGAGCGTCTTTTACAATCTTTTCTATTTCTGTTAATTTGCTAACTTCTTTAACTTCTTCAATTTTAGCTTCAAACATTTTTTTCTCAGCATCTAGAAGATTAGTTAATTCAGAAACAGTTTTTTTAGCTTCAGCTTTCTTAGCTGTTAGATCTTGCTCGGCTTTTTCGTCTTGTTGAGCTTCTCCATTTTGTGGTTGTACCATTTCATCTTTCTTTTCTTCTACTTCATTGGTAGAACTATCTCCAGTTGAACCGTCACTTTGTGCTGAACCAACTCCTTGAGAACCACCTGTTTGCCCGTTAGACTGTTTGCTGTCAGGTTTTTCAGTAGATTCACCTTGTTTAGAGCTATCACTTTGTGGTGTTCCTGAATCCTTTGGAGTTTCTCCTACTTTTGGATTATCCTTTTCAGATTCTTTTTCTTTATCAGTTGGTGGGTTTTGTTGAGTTTCTGGAGTTTGATCAGTTTTATCTTTAGAACCAGATTGGTTACCTGAACCCACATCTGATTTATCACCATCAGTTTTTGGATCTTTAGGTGTAGTTTCTGGATTTGGAGCTGGAGTTGAAGAATCGCTTGGTGGAGTTGTTGTGTTATTTTCTGACCCTTGGCTTCCTGCGTTCGATGAATTACCACTTCCTGGATTAGCATTTGTTGTTCCACCACTGTTTGAACCTTGACCAGTTGGATTTGTTGTATTCCCACTTCCTGGGTTTGAAGATTCATTACCGCTAGTTTGTGGTTGTTCTACTTTCTTTTCAGTGGGTTTAGCTGGTTTCGCTTTCGTTGGTGCACAAGCTGCAACTACTCCAATAACACTAACCCCTGCCATAATAGCACCAACTGATAAAGCTAGTGCTTTTTTGTTTTTGAATTTACTCATATATTAATAAATCCTTTGATAGTTAAAATTATGTTGAAAATTCCTTTTTAAAAGTTTGGTTTGAGAAATATAAAGCAATTCTAAATTCAATTTTTCGTGCTTCAAAAAAAAAAAAAAAAAAGGACTTTGTGTGTAAATGTTCCGGTTAAAGATATTTTTTAGGATTAGTATTTTTTGTTATTTATGAATCCGTTCTCTGTTATCTGTTTGATAAAAATATAAATTATCAGAAAGAAAAAACCAACTTTTCCAGTCGGTTTTTTGTATATGAAATTAACATCATTAGTGAAATCAATATTATAAGTTAGTAGGTTGTTTTAATCTTTTAACTAAAATATTTTTAATTATCAAGTTATTTTAACTTCGCTAGACGATTCGTTTAATAAGTTAGTTTTCTTTCCGTCATCAGCTCTGTATAAAGATGTAAGTTTATATTTTCCTTTTTTTGAATTTGTTGAAGCATCAAAATAACTATGAGTTCCAATTCTAACATTAATTAAGCCATCTTTTTGTACGCCACCAATTATATAGTATTGATTTGGTTCTTCACCATAAACTGCTGCACTATCAGGGCTAGGTACATGTGTTAGACCATCTTCTCCAGCAACTTCAAGTTCTAGAATTAACTTTTTATTTTTTAATTCATTATATGTTTCAATAGAAGTATTAAATTCAAAAGTTAAATAGTTATGATCATTAAACACTTCAAGTAAAGCTTTAGTTGGAGTGAATTTGTTTTTACGTACATTATTTTTATCGTGGCTTCTTTTACAATTTGATCAATTTTTTGAGCTTCTTCAATTTTTACAACTGCATCAATATTTTCTTTGTATTTTTCTTTATCACTGGTTAAAAGACTATTTAATTTTGTTATTGCGTCTTTTGCTTCATTTTTCTTAGTTTCAAAAGCTTTTGCCTTTTCAGCTTCTTCTTTTTTAACTTTTTCTTCGTTATCTTTTTTCTGAGCTTTAGTGAATATTGTATCTAATTCATTAGCCTTAGAAGGATCTGTAATAGTATCAACTTGGTCATTGAAGCTCTTTTTATCAGCTTCAGATAAATAAGGTAATTTAGAAATTTTTTCTTTAATTTCTTTTTTCTTATTTTCTAATTCTTTATTTTTAGTATTTTCAGTTGATCCGCCATTTTGTGAACCACTATTTTCTCCACCAGTTCCTGGGTTTGTATTTGTTGAACTATTTGATGAATCTGGTGTTTCACCACTTTGTGATCCATTGTTTTCTCCGCCAGTTCCTGGGTTAGTGTTAGTTGAACCATTTGACCCCTCTGTTGATCCGCCATTTTGTGAACCTTGGTTTCCTGGATTTGATGAATTCCCACTTCCTGGGTTAGTGTTAGTTGAACCGCCTGATGAATTTGTAGTTCCGCTGTTTTCAGAACCTTGTTTAGTTGTATTTGTAGTGCTTCCAGTTTCTGGGTTTGTATTAGTTGAACCACCAGTTTCTGAACCTTGTTTACTTCCTGCTGTAGTACTTCCACTTCCAGGATTTGAAGATTGATTACCACCTGTTTGTGGTTGTTCTACTTTCTTTTCAGTAGGTTTATTCGGTTTGGCTTTCGTTGGTGCACAAGCTGCAACTATCCCTATAACACTAACCCCTGCCATAATAGCACCAACTGATAAAGCTAGTGCCTTCTTATTTTTGAATTTACTCATATTTATAAATCCTTTGATAGTAAATTATGTCTAAAATTCCTTTTATCAAAGCTTGGATTTATTTGAAAT
>NZ_CP009770.1:212027-216111 GCF_000941095.1 Ureaplasma diversum | reverse complement strand
CCTTTGATAGTAAATTATGTCTAAAATTCCTTTTATCAAAGCTTGGATTTATTTGAAATATGAACGAATTCTATAATTTTTATTTTCGTTCCAAAAAAAAAAAAAAAAAGGCACTTTGTGCCTTAGTGTTCCAATATAGTTAATTTTTAAAGTATTAGAAAGTTAGCTTAACTAACCACTACTTTAACAGGGTCTGAAGCCAGTTGTGTTCCGTTTGGTTTGATTCTAACTTCATAAGTTCCTGGTTTTAAATTACTTAATCGGTTTGTTGTTATTTCTTTTCAGTCAGAACTATTAACTAATCGATATTGCATACTACTATCTACACCAATGATTTGGTTGTTGTAATATTTAACATCCTTATCAATATCTCTTCCTTTAGAAACATTAATATGTTGAACATATGAAAGCATATGATTAGTATCTGGTTTTTTACGAACTCAAATACCTAATGTTCCTATATCATTTAATTCAACTTTATCAGAATTAATATCTATTCATTTACCAATAGTTGTTCGATATTGCATTGATGAATCAACATTAGTTAAAATAGCTGATGAGTTAGATAAAGCTTTAAATACAGCATTTGGTTTTGGTTGTTGTAATACATTGAATGTTAGTTCAGATTTATCTAAAGTAAAATCATAACCTATTTTGAAGATATCAATTTTAACTTTATTTGGTCCATTTGGATTATCAAAATTAGTTAAATAAACTAAATAACCATCATCTGTTTTTTCAAGTTTATCAATGAAAGCATTTTCAACTTCAATATTTTCTAAACCTAATTCAATATCTTTATTAGCTTTAATTTTAATAATGTAGTTACTTGAATTATTTGTGATTGCACTAATAGTTAGGTTTGCTTTTTGATATTCTTTCTTATCTAATGGATTTTGAACAATGAATCTGAATTGATTGAAGTTTTCTTCAATATTTGAATGGGATCCACCATCTCGGTCAATCTTCCCTTTAGTTTCTTGCTCAACAATCTTTTGAAGATGTTCAATATCTCTATATTGTCATTGAGTTAATATTGTAAGTCATTTAACTTCTTCATTTTTTCTAGTATATGTTTTATGAATTACTCTTTTGACATCAATATCATTAGCAGTAAAATTCTCCATTTTAGCGGCTCGATATTTTGTACCCATTTCTTCTTTAGTATATGGATTAGTGAATGTTCGCCCTTTTGCAAAGTCTTCATCACGTATTAAGAAGTAATTGTATGTTGTTTCTTGCTCATTACTAAGTGATATACTTGCACTTCTAGCACCTCAGGTAGCATCCACATGATATCATTTACCTTCTATTTCAACTACATTTCAGATATGATACTGATGATCTAATCGCCCAGTTATAAAAGTACAAGGAACACCTAATTCATCAAGTAACATCTTATAACCTTTAGAATATCCTGTACACACAGAAGCTCTTTTAACAAGTGCTGAGTATGCAGTTTGATCACTAAATGGATCTTCACTTTCTTCATATCTAACATTCTTAGTTAATCATTCATAGGCTTTAAGAGCTTTTTGGAAATTAGATAAATGATGTCAATCTTTAACGATTTCTTTTGCAACTTTTTTTGATTCTCTTATTTCAAATTCATTAAGTGTTTCAGTATCAGAATAAACTCTTACTACAACTTTATATAAATAACCTTTATATTCTGCTCAAACTTCAGCAGCTTTATCATTTCCATCATAAGATAGTGCAGTAACTGTTCCGTCTTTTTTAAGAGTGATGACACTATCTTTTATATTTACTTCACTACTAAAAACATCATCAGTTGGATATCTTGTTCTGATGAATCATCGCACCCCATCTACTGGTTCATTATCCTTTGTTAATAATTCTAATTTAGTTGACTCTCTTTTAGAATCATCTTTCCCACCTAAAAGTATCACATAATTAGTTTTAAGTCTAAAATCAGGATGTGAATAATAAGAAACTGTTGATTGATCTGTACTTAAAATTCTAGCTTTTATTTCTTGTTCATTTAGCGTACTAAAAGCTAAAGGTTCTTGTGTTTGTTTTGGATAAAAATCACTAGCAACTTTAATTGGTTGTATATTATTTTGTTTTGGTTGTGAATTCTCTGGTTTAGTTACTACAACATTGTTGTTATTTTGATTAGGTGTAGTTGGTTTATTAACTGAAGTTTCACTCTTTGTTTTAGAGTTGTCTTCCAAGCTATTATTATTATTATTATTATTATTATTATTGTTGTTGTTAGAATCAAAAGATTTTTTAACTAAAGTTTCACTCTTTACTTTAGGTTGTTCTTTTGAGATAGGGCTAGTTTTATTTAGGTTTGATTTAGTTTTAGTATTTTTAGTATTGTTTTCTTGTTTAATAAGAACTTGGTTTTGGTTAACACTTTGTTGTTGTTGTTGTTCATTATTACAACTAGCTATCAAACCAACAATTGGTACTAAAACTGCACTACATAATAAAGCAGAGATAATAACTTTCTTTTTAGTTTTCATAACCAGTTCTCCTTTAGTAAATAAAACTATTATTGATTACATAATATCTATGATATTACAATATACCACAATAAATTTAAAAATAGCTAAAAATACTACCATATACTAATCAATTATCTTTGATATTTATTATTTAATGTAAAAAGAAAAAATGGCTTATTTCACAATTATATAAGCTGATTTATTTAGGTTCTGAAGTTGCTACTAAATTAAATTTAATTTAATAGCTGAAAATTTTTTGTTGGTTATATTTAAAAAATATGACTTCTAATTTAAATACTTTGATATAAAAATAGAACACACCTTTAAGTAGTGTGTACTAATTTTATTGTATTTGGTTATTGATATTTCATTTAGAAAAAATATTATGCTTTAGGTGCTGAAGCAGTACTATAACTTACTTCAATTTCTTGAGATGGTTGGTTTAATAATTCTATTTTTTTATCATTTTCCATATATGATAAACCTATAAGCTTGTAATATCCTTCTGGAGAATTTAATTCTTTAACAAAATAACTATTTGTTTCAATTCTAAGTATATATAGTCCATCTTTAGTGCCAATATAAACTATATTTGAACCATCGTTTCATGTAGCTGCAGCATCTGTTACTGGATTATACTGGCTTCCATCTTTTCCACGAACCTGAAGTAATAAGGTTAGTTTTTGCTTTTTGATCTTATCAAAAGTTTCCTTAGATGTTTTGAATTCAAATCGTAGATAATTTCGTTTATTTGTTGCATCATAGTTTAAGACACTATTAGTAGGCGTTAATTTGTTTTTACGTTCAGTGTCTTTATTAGTTGCTTCTTTTAAAATATCATTAATTTGGTTTATTTGTTCTGGCTTTGTAATTGCATCAATTTGTTTTTCGAATTCTTTTTTATCATTAGCTAAAAGGTTACTTAATTTAGAAATTGATGCTTTAGCTTCATCTTTTTTAGTTTTTAATTGTAGTTCTGAATTTTGTTGTTCATTATTTGAACCACTTGTATCACCCATTGCTTTAGGATCTTCGCTTCCTGAACCTTCCATTTTTTTCGCATCAGTTTTTCCTGGGTCTGCTTCCATATCTTTTTTTGTAGAATCACTTCCACTATTAGCGGCTGGTGGGGCTTGTGGTTCAGTTGGTGTATCTGATTGTGTACCATTTTCTTCAGCTGTTTTAGGTGTGTTATCATTCTTACCTTCTTCAACTTTTCCTTCAGTTTCGGTTTTTTTATTAGTATCATCAGAACCATTAGAAGGGTCAGAACCAAGATTAGGTTTATTTTCAGTTTTGTCATCTTTTTTAGATTCTGAATCAGTTCCAGAACCTTTAGAATCTTCAGGTTTAGTTTTTGAACCTGATTCAGGAGTTGTAGGTTGTGTTGCTCCTGGATTTGTATTAGTTGAACCTGCTGATGGAGTAGTTGTATTATTTTCAGAACCTTGTTTAGTTCCAGTTGTAGCGTTTCCACTTCCACTACCTGTTTTTGAAGATTCAGTTCCACTAGTTTGTGGCTGTTCTACTTTCTTTTCAGTGGGTTTAGCTGGTTTCGCCTTTGTTGGTGCACAAGCTGCAACTACTCCAATAACACTAACCCCTGCCAT
>NZ_CP009770.1:92728-211977 GCF_000941095.1 Ureaplasma diversum | reverse complement strand
CCTTTGATAGTAAATTATGTCTAAAATTCCTTTTATCAAAGCTTGGATTTATTTGAAATATGAACGAATTCTATAATTTTTATTTTCGTCCAAAAAAAAAAAAAAAAAAAGGCACTTTGTGCCTTAGTGTTCCAATATTGTTAATTTTTAGAAGTGTTAATAAAAACTAAATTAACTAACAACTATTTGGGTTGGATCTGAAGCTAATTGTGTACCATTTGGTTTAATTCTAACTTCATAAGTTCCTGGTTTTAAACCAACTAATCTATTTGATGTTATATCTTTTCATTCAGAACTATTAACTAATTTATATTCCATACTACTATCTACACCAATCAATTGATTATTAACATATTTAACATCATTATAAATATCTCTTGCTTTAGATACATCAATATATTGAATATTAGAAACCATATGTTTAGCATCAGCTTTTTTACGAACTAAAATATCAAGAGTTCCTATGTTATTAAATTCAACTTGATTAGAAGTAATATCTACTCAATCACCAATAATTGTTCGATATTGCATTGATGAATTGACATTAAATAAAATAGCAGATGAATTAGATGTAGCTTTAAATTCAGCTTTTGGTTTATCTTGTTGTAATACATTAAATGTTAATTCTGATTTATCTAAACTAAAATCATATCCAATTTTAAAGATATCGATCTTAATATTGTTTAATCCGTTTGGTTTATCAAAATTAGTTAGATAAACTAAATAACCATCAATTGTTTCTTCAAACTTATCAACAAAAGCATTTTCAACTTCAATGTTTTCTAAACCTAATTTAATCTCTTTATTAGCTTTGATTTTAATAATATAATCACTAAAACTATTAGCTGTTGTACTAATAGATAAGTTTTCTTGTTTGAAGTTAGTTTTATTTAATGGTTTTTCAAGGATGAATCGATAATCTCTGAAGTTATTTTTTCTTATTGAAAATCTACCTTCGTTTGGTTTGATATTAGTGCCTGTTTCTTGTTTAATAATCTTTTCAAGATATTGACTATTATTAAATTGTCAAGGAGTTAGAATTGAAACTCATTTATCATTTTCACCTTTTTTAGCAAAGGTTTTGTGGACCACTCTTTTAATATCAGTCTCATCGATAGCAAAATTCTTCATTTTAGCTCCTCGATATTTTGTCCCCATTTGTTCTTTAGTAAATGGGTTGTTAAATTGACGACCCATTGCAAAGTCTTCATCAAGTAATAAGAAGTAATTATAAATTGTTTCTTGTTCTTTGTTTGCTCTTTTTGTTGCATTCTTTGCCCCTCAAGTAGGGTCAACATGATATCATTTACCTTGGATTTCAACTAGATTTCAAATGTGATACTCTTTAAATACTGGTCCAACTAATAAACGAGAAGGAACATTCAATTCATCAAGCAACATCTTATAACCCTTAGCATATCCTGAACATACACAAGCTTTTTCAACAAGTGATGAATATGGTGTTTGATCACTAACTAAATCACCACGAACAACATATTTAACATTCTTAGTCATTCACTCATAAGCTTTAAGAGCTTTTTGAAAATCAGATAAATGATGTCAATCTTTAGTAATCTCTTTAGCGGCTTCTCTTGTTTGTATCATTTCTAGTTCATTAATAGTTTCACTATTTGAATAAACTCTTACTTGTGCTTTATATAAATATCCTTGATATTCAGCTCAAACATCAGCTACTTTATCATTACCTTCATAAGATAGTCCATAAACTGTCCCATCTTTTTTAAGATCAATGATTCCGTTTTCTATTTTTGTTTCACTACTAAAAACTTGATCATCTGGATATCTAACTCTTATAAATCAACGTACCCCATCAACAACTTTATCATCACTTGTTAATAATTGTAATTTAGCTGGTTGTTTTTTAGAATCATCATTTCCACCTAAAACAGTTACATAATTACTTTCAAGTTTAAAATCAGGATGTGAATAATAATTAACTGCTAGATGCTTAGTACTTAAAATTCTTGTTTTTACTTCTTGTTCACTAAGTGTAGTAGGTACTAAAGGGGCATTTGTTTTTGTTGGATCAAAACCTTCACCAACCTTATTAGCTTCTAAACTATTTTGTTTTGGTTGAGAATCTACAACAGAATTGTTCTTTTGCTTAGATAAAGTAGATTTATCAACTAATGATTGTGCTTTTAGTTTAGATTGATCATCTAATTTAGAATTAGTTTTCTTATCATTTGATTTAGTTTTATTATCTTCTTTGTTAACAAGAACTTGATTTTGATTAACACTTTGTTGTTGTTCATTCTTACAACTTGCTATCAAACCAATAATTGGTACTAAAACAGCACTACATAATAAAGTAGAGATAATGATTTTCTTTTTAGTTTTCATAATCAATTCTCCTTTAGTAATTAGAACAATAAATAATTAGAAAAGTTCTAAGATATTACAATATAGCACAATAAATATAAAACTAATCAAAAATAGTACCACTTGTTATTTAATTAACTTTAGTTGTTTATTTATAATACAAAAACAAAAAATAGCTAATCCTATTTGTGAATAAGATAAGCTATTTAATTATTTTATAAATCTTAACAAGCGGCTTGTTTAGCTACTTTTTTGTTAAGGTTTGAATTAGATTTGTTTTTGTTAAAGATTGCTTCATAAACTTCATCATAGTGACGAACTAAATGAATCTTAATATCATCTAAAATGTATTGTGGTACATCTTCAAGATAACGTTCATCTTCATAAGGTAAGAAGATTTCTCGAACCCCACCCCGATAAGCTGAAATAATCTTTTCTTTTACTCCACCAATAATACCAACTAAACCACGTAACATGATTTCTCCAGTCATAGAGATTTTAGTGTCAACTGGTCGGTTTGTTAATGCACTAATAATTGCTGTTGTAATAGCAATCCCTGCTGATGGTCCATCTTTAGGAATTCCACCTTGTGGAACGTGAACATGGATATCAATATCTTTAAAGTTAATTAAATCTTTATCAATACCATATTTATCAGCATTTGCTCTAACAAAACCTAAAGCAACATTAACTGATTCGTTCATTGTTTTTTCAAGGTTACCAGTAATTACAACATTACCCCCCTTACCATTAGAAGAGTAGTTAACTTCAATTGGTAATAAATCGCCCCCAGCTGATGTATATGCCATTCCATTAACAATTCCAGGAATTGCAATTTCATCTTTATGAGTGTAATCGAATTTGATTTTACCTAGATATTCTTTAAGTTTTTCAACTGTTAAAACGATTGGTTTAAATTTATCCTTGTTGTGAAATAATTGTTCAACAATGTATTTACGAACAACATGACTAATTTGACGATCTAGTTCACGTACTCCAGCTTCTTTTGTATAGTGATTAATAATAAAGTCAATTACTTCATCACTAAACACTAACATATTTGCATCTAATTTAACATCAGCTAATCGTCTTGGAATTAAGTGTGTTTTAGCGATTTCTCGTTTTTCGATTGCTGTATAACTTGATAGTTCAATAATCTCTAAACGATCAATTAAAGCATATGGAATTTGTTGGTAGTAGTTTGCTGTTGCAACAAACATTACTTTACTTAAATCATATTCTTCTTCAATGAAGTGATCTGAGAATCGTTTGTTTTGTTCTGGATCTAAAACTTCAAGCATAGCTGAAGCTGGATCACCTTTATGATCAGATCCCATCTTATCAATTTCATCTAATAAGAATAATGGGTTAACAACCCCAGCTTTTTTCATTCCTTTAATGATTCGTCCTGGCATTGCTCCAACATAAGTTTTACGGTGTCCACGAATTTCTGATTCGTCTTTTACCCCGCCTAAACTTACTTTTACAAATGGTTTATCTAAAGCTTCAGCAATTGATGATACAAGTGAAGTTTTACCAACCCCTGGAGGTCCAACTAAACAAATAATTGGGGCTTTAATGTTGTTGTTACGAACTCTTAAACTAATGTATTCAAGAATTCTCTCTTTTACTTTTTCAATACCGTAGTGGTTTGAATCCAATACTTTTTTAACTTTTTCTAAATCAGTATTATCAGTTGATTCTTCAGATCAAGGTAAATCTAGGATTCAGTCTAAATAAGCTTTGATTACAGAAGATTCATTACTTGACATTGCTGATTCAAAACGTGAAATTTCAGTTAAGGCTTTTTCTTTAACTTCTGCTGGCATTTTCTTGTTCTCTAGTTTTTTACGCATCTTATCAGCTTCATCTTCACGAGAGCTAAGTTCACCAAGTTGTTCACGAACTGTTTTTAGTTTTTCACGTAAAAAGAATTCACGTTGTTGTTTTTGCATTGCTTCGTTCATTAAAGCATTAATATCATCATCAACTTTACGCTTAATCGCTTCTTTATCAGCTAATAAATCAAATAACTTAGAACGAATAACTTTTGCAGCATTAACTCTACTTGATTGATTAATGATTTCATAACGATATTTAGCTGATTTTTCTTCAAAGTTGATCATATCGTCCTTAGTTTGACGAATTGCAACAATATACTTTGCAGCTACTAAATAAGGGAATTGATCTTTTTCAAAACGAAGGAGATCAATTAAATTAGGGATAACGATGTCTTTTGAATAAGCACGGTTATTAACGATGTCAAAAATTTCTGAATTAATACGATCTAATAAAGTTAAATCTTTAGATGATAAAGTTTCATTACCAATTAGATCATAATATTCATATTCAATCTCACTAATTTTATGACTATCAGCTAAAATTCCAACTGGTTTGATTCCTCTAACAACAATCTTATAACCATCTTCATCATCACCAATCATTGAAACAATTTCAACAAGTGTACCGACATCATAAACATCACGGAATAAATGGACTTCATCTTGATCATAATTACGTTGTGTAATCATAATTAATTGACGATCAGTTGATTTCATTACCAATTTAATTGCTTCAATAGACTTAGGACGACCAACATCTACTTCAACTTCTTCATATGGTAAAACTGTAATTCCACGTGTTATTAAAATTGGTTTTAGTTCGCTCATATACGACCTCCCTTATTATGATTAGTTATTATATAATAAATAACTCATTGTCCTTTATAATCTGAGTAGATTATTATGGATATAGCATAAATTATAACATAAATAATTAGCAAATAGCATAAAAGAGTGCTAATTGTAATCACTGTTTTATGTATTAATTGATAACTAATTATGATATGTTTAATTTTACTAATATTTAAAATAGAAACTTGGATAAAAAAAATATCAAGCACTTAATGGTGTTTGATATTTAAAGCTTAATATTTACTAACCTATTATTTTTTTGCTTTTGGTTTTGGTTTTGGTTTAGAAGTTGTTTTAGTTTCTGATTTTTCTGATTTTTCAGTAGCTTTAGTTGTTTTTGGTTTAGCAGCGGCTTTTTTAGCTGGTTTAGCTGCTTTTTCTTCTTTAGCTTCAATTTCTTCTTCAGCTGGTTTGTTGTTTTTATTTAATTCAATAATAAAGTCCATTACTTTTCGGTGAGTAGTGAATTCTTTTACTAATTCTAAGTTTTCAGCTAAGTACTTATTAGTTAATTCTTGATCACCTGCGTAGTATTGAGCCATTTCTAAAGTTTTTTCTTTAGCTTCTTCATCAGAAACTTCGATGTTTTGTTCATCAGCAATCTTACTAATTACTAAAGCTAATTTAATTGTATCTTTAGCTTGTTCATATAAACCAGTACGGAATTCTTCTTCAGATTTGTTTGTGATTTCTAGATATTTCTTTAAATCTACGCCCATTTCATTTAAACGGATTTTGATTTGTTGTTCAAGTGTTGTGAATTCTCGATCAAGTAATGTTTGTGGAATTTCTGTAATTGTTGAACGGCTAAGTAATGCACTTGTAATTTGTTGTGTAGCCATTTCATTGTAGTTTTCTTTTTTAGCTTTTAGAATTAAATCGCTAATTCTTGCTTTAAGTTGATTATAAGTTTCAACATCCTTTAAATTAAGTTGTTTAGCAAAATCATCATCAAGAGCAGGAACAACAACAGTAGAGATCTTACTGATCTTAACATCAAAAACAACAGGCTTGTTTGCTAATGATTCAACATGGTAGTCTTTAGGGAATACTAAATCTAATGATTTTTCTTCACCTTTTTTAAGTCCAAGCATTTGTTCTTCAAAACCAGGAATAAATTGGTTTGAACCAATTTCAAGATCAAAACTTTCAGCAGCTCCACCTTCAAATGGTTCATTATCGATCTTACCAAAGAAACTAAAAGTTGCAATATCCCCTTTTTCAATAACTGCATCTTCAGCTTTTTCTACAGTTTTTGACAATCGTTTTTGAGCATGAGTAATTTCATTTTCAATTTCAGTTTCAGATACAGCTAAGTTAGGTAAATATAAAACTAAATCATCATATTTAGAAATTGTCACACTTGGGTAGATATCATAACTAACGCTAAAAATTGGGTTTTGCGGATCATCAATATTTTCTAAAGCGAATGATGGAACATCAATTGTTTCTGAATCATCATCTTTGAATTCTGAAGTTTGTTCAACAAATTTAATTACATCTGGAGCAATTAATTTAACAGCACTTTTATAAACTTCAATATTATCAACATATTTCTTAGCTTCAGTAAGTGGTACTTTACCTTTTCTAAACCCAGGTAATTTTAGTTTTTGAGCAACTTTTTTAGCAACATTATCAAACGCTTTATCACTTGCTTCTTTTCATTCCTGCTCTGTTGCTTGAACAAGAAAAATAATTTTAGATAGTAGTTGATTCTTTTCTATTAATTTCATTTATTATCACCAAATGCTTATTCTTCGCACATAATTTATATTTTATCATTAAAGTAAAACTAGATTAATTAATATTTGTATTAAGCTAGATTTATTCTTCTAAAGGATTGAAATCTTTGATTTCTTTATTTAATTTAGGTAAGTCTGCAACTGTTCTAATTCCAAACATATCATAAAACTTTTGTGTTACAACATATAAAATTGGATGACCAGGTGTTTTAGCATGTCCTGCTTCAACAATTAAACCTAATTTGATTAAAGAATCGATTGCAGGTTTAGGATCTTTATCACGAATTGATTCAATAAATCCACGAGTTGTTGGTTGGTTGTAAGCAATAATTGTAAGAGTTTCAAGTAGTCTTTGATTAAGTGGACTTTTTTGAGTTGATGTTACAAACCGACCAAGAGCTTCTTTGTTTTTTGATTGTGTAATAATTTTAAACTTCTCACCAAATTGAACCAATAATACCCCTGATTCTTGTTGATCGTAATCTTTTTGTAACTCGTTAAGAATTAGTTTGATTTGATTTGATTCAAGTTGAGTTGTTCTTTTTAAATCGTGCATTGAAGCACCAGTTTCACCAGCTAAATAAAGTGTTGATTCAATTACTGATTTTAAGTTAATTAATTCATCAGGATTAAGCTGTTTAATTTCAAAACTATTTTTAAAACTAACAGGATTACTTTTTGGTTTAGAAGATGATTGTTTGTATGAATTTTTAAATGTGATTGTTACTTCTTCACTTTGTAGATCATCTTCTTGTTGATCATAGTTTAATGCAAACTCTTGTTTTTGTTGATCAAAGTTTTTAGTAGGTTTTAGTTTGTTACGAATAGTATTTTTATCATAATTTTTAGCTGTTTGTTCAATTGTTTTTTGAACTTGTTCAAGCTTTTGTTGCTCAGCTGTATTATTTGCTGCTAAATTCGCTTTATCTCTAGCTACTTTTGAATTTAATAGTTTTAAAAATTCTTCACCTGAGTTTACTTTAACTGAATTATTATCAACAGCTTGATTAGCTAAAACTGTTGAATCATCTAAACTTTCATCTGTTTGGTTTTTAATAACAATTTTACTTTTTTTGTTTCTATTTGTTTTAGATAATGAATATAACTCTTTATCAGTTTCATCATTGAAATCATCAAAATGATTATAAACATCATTATTTAACCCTAGTTGTTGATTATCATCATCTTCATCAATTTTATTTTTTGCATGTAGTGTGTATTTAGATAAATCTTCATCTAATGAAGTTTTTTTATTTTTAAATTTATCATTATTATTCATCACTATCACCTCTTAATTTTTTATTAACAGCTTCACTTAAAAGAGCAGTACTTTCTTGAACTTGTTTAATTAAATCATTATCTTCTATATCAATTTCATTAGATGTGTTTTGATCATTATTAATAACTTCATTATAAGTAATTAAATAATCATTCTCAAGTGCTTGATATGTTAGATTACCATAATTAATTAAAACAAGAATAATTAAAAAAGTAATTGCTAAAAAGCGTCTATTTCTGTTAACTGATGGTTGGTCTAAAAAATATTTAATAATTGAACTAGTGTAATCTGGTTGTTTCTTTAAATAATAAATTAAACTACTTCTTATTAAATTAACATCATATTCAACAACTTCTTTTTCATTTATGATCTGTTGTTGTCTTTGTTCATATTCAAAAATAATTTTATCCATTAGTTCTTTTAAGATGTTTGGATTTAAACTATTAGGAAGTGGTTTATAAACAAATTGATCACTATAAAAGGGTTCATAGTCTTGTTGAGGGAGATCGTACATAGTTGATCTAAAATCAAACCTTTGAGATAAGTGTTCAGCTACTTTTTTATAACTATTATATTGAATCAATCGATCAATTAAGTTTTTTCGATCTTCTTCAATTGTTTTAAAATCAACAGGATCTTGGTTTGGTAAAAGATATCGGGTTTTAAGTTCAACTAAATAACTAGCCATTGCTAAGTGGTCAGCTAATATATCAAGATCTGTATTTAAAATTGATTCATTAATGTATGCAACATATTGATCAGCTAAGGTGACAATATCTAGATTATTAATGTCCATTCGTTTTTGTTTAATTAACACACATAAGGTATCAAGTGGACCATTATAATCAATTGTTTTATATTCAAAAATGCTTTTTTTAATTTCTTGCATACTTTATAACCTAACTATTTTTTACTTTTAAGGCTTTTAGTTTGTGTGCTTTTTAGTTCATCATATGTTGATTTAATGTTGTTTTGAACTTGTTTGATCATTTTCTCTTTGTTAATGTTCATATATTTAACAGCATTAATTGGATCTAAGAATTTGATTTCAATTACCTTTTGGTTTCATCATAACTTTTTATATCGTTTGTTATTGTGATCTTTACTATCAAATGAACCTGCTGAGTTTAAGATAGTAAATGGTTGAATTGTAGCTTTTGTAATATAAGCAGCAGTTAATGCTCCTGCTTTAAACTCATTAAACTCATCACTAAAGTTACGTGTTCCTTCAGGGAAAATAACAAGTCCTCGATTAGTATCTTTTAATAATGCTTCTTGATCTGGAATTGTAGTGATAATTTGTCTTAAATTATTACGATCAATATAAACTACATCTAATAAATCAAACAATGGGGCTAAAAAGCTTTTTTTAAGTTCTACTTTAGCTACAAAGCTAATGCATTGCATACTTCTTTTATGTAAAGCTTTTAATAAAACTAGTGCATCCCCATTTGATTTATGATTCCCAACATATAACATTGGTTTATTAGCAATTTTAAAATCAGTGTTATGAACTTCTACTTTAATGTTTTTTAAATATAAAATCCCATTAACGATTCGCATCACTTTGTTATAACGTTCATACAAATCAACGCTATCTTTATCATTTAAATATCGTTTGGCAGTTAATCTAGCTAACCCGATAAGAACTAATAAATAAACTGCAACGAATGGTAATGAAATTGCTCATAGCAAATTTCTAAAAAATTTCATTTAATATCCCTAACTTCGTTGTTGTATACAAAATATTACATTATTTATATTTTAACACTTAGCAAATCATTTTGCTAGTTTAAAAAATAAGCTTTTTATAGATGTTTTAAGTTAATTTATAAGGTTTTAGTTTTTTAAGCTCAACTAGTGGTTTATAGCTTGTATCAATATGTTTCATATTAACTGGTTTATAATTAACTCCAATCTTATGATCTCCCCTTTTAACTACATCATAAGTTTGAGCAACTAAGAAATTATTTAAATCAAACATATCTAAGGCTTTATTGTTGTAATCAAGTGAGTTGAGAATATAGGTTGATGTAACAATTAAAGAAGTTGTTGGTTGAAAACCTCATAAATAAGTTTTTTGATTTAAAAAACTAAAATCATTTTTATTATTTAAATGATTATAATAATCAACTAATAATAAGTTTTCAAATGGAATGGTACTTGATAAGATAATGATATTCTCTTCATCAAAGAATCTTCTAATATATCCTTCTTGATCTAATACATTAAAGATTGGATGTAATTTAAAAATGTAATTAGCATTAGGATATTTCTTTTTGATTTCAGCTACTCATGCTCTTAGTTCTTTGTAAACATGTTCAATGTTTTCAGGATCTTCTTTATAAAAAAGTGATGAACCAACAAAAACTAGATTTGGTTTATTAATATCTATTGTTTTATTTTTAGAAATAATAAAATCAGTTAGTTTTTTATCATTTAAAAAGAAACTTGATTGATATTTGTTAATGAATCGAGTTCGAGCATCATCAGTTAATAATAATTTATCAGCTACTGATTTAAAGTTTAAATTACTTCTAATGATTGGATATAAATGATCAGAGATTTCACTAAAAGCTGATGTTTTATAAAAATCAGGTTCAATTCCAATATCTACAAATAAATCAGAATTAAACATTGCTGTTAGTAAGCTAATGTTACCTTGCATCTGTTTGTTGTAATAGTTATTAAGTTCTTGATCGGTTTTTAAGTTCTTAATATTAGTTATATGTTGATTAAGTGTTTGTTTATCAAAAGCTATATTTGCTTGTTTAAGGTTTTTAATATGTTTTAAATAATCGTAATAACTATATCTAAGTTCAGCATTACCATCTGGTATTAAAACAATCTTATTAGCTTGTTTAATCATTCGTAAAATTGTATATCATTCATTTTGATCAACTAATCGATCAAAAAAGAAATGATGTAAATAGAAGTTATATTTTTGATCTTGATCAAACCAACTTAGATGATAATCAATTGTTTGTGAACTAAACTCACTAATAATTGGGACTGTTGGTGGATTATCTTTATAAGCTTTAGTATCTTTATAACTATTGTATAAAAACACATTATCATTTGCTAATTGGTTTCAATTAGCTCTTGTTGCTGCTTTGTTTTCACGCTTATGATTTAAATAATAATCAGAGTGACTAAATTCAGGATCAGGTACTAAAACAATTGTTTTCTTAGATGCTATTTTATTAGTTTTATTAATTGCTTGTTTAGCATAAATTAAACTAATTTGGTGTAAATACCCAAATGAAGATGATCAATCATTAACGAAGAAATCAACAGCATTATCATTAGCTGTTTCTTCAATATGTTGTTCATAATCAGATAGTTCACTAATTCTAGTTGGTGTTTGGTTATTTACTTCTTTTTTTGGTTGTTTTTGATTTACATAAGTAGCTAAAATAGGAACTGATATTAAAGCAGGAATAAGTAAAGCAGCACATAATCCTGTTATTATTTTTTGTTTTTTAGTTTTAAGAACCATCTCATCTATTCCTTTATTTTAGTATTTATATTTGTATATTATAAAGCTACATCCTTATTAATTGGTTAACTAAATCAGCAAAATCTAAGATGCCAGGTAATATTAAATGTAATGTAATTGCATTATTTTGAAATCATTCTAAACTGATCTTTTTCTTTTTGTATTGTTGATAATACTTAATTAAGTCATTAATTTTGATTGCAAAATAGTTCTGATAACTAACAAAACCAACTAATACAAAAGCGATTCCTTTATTATTAGCAATTAATTTTAAATGATTAAATTGATGATCTTTAATTTGGTTTAAATCAAAATAATCATTAACTGTTTGTTTAGCTTCAAAGTCAAAATAATATCCTTGATAAAAACCATAATAATCAGCTTGTGATTTAGAAGTTAACTGCCCACTTACTTTATTGTCTTCAATTTTATTGATTTTAACTTTAAGATCTCTTTTAATAAAAAAAGCATTATAAGAGTAATTAAACCGATAGATTGATTGGTTGATTAAGGTTTCAAAGCACATTCCTTTGTTTGCAAAAATCATAATGATATTTTCCTTTAGTTATCTCTACTACTTAATTCGTTAAATAATTACTTTTTTTAATCAACTAGTTTATTATTTTTATTCTAAATATATAATGCTTAATTTTGTATAATTTATATATTGTGTTCTTAACGAGGTAAAGACTAATGGCAACTATTATTCATGCAAAAGATTTAAGACCAGGTCACACTTTTCATTTTAAAAATAACATCTATCAAGTATTAGAAAACTCATTTAACAAAACAGCAATGCGTGAAGGAATTGTTAAATGTAAAGTTAAAAACTTAAGAACTGGGGCAATTACAGTTGAAGTATTAACTGGTGAAAAAGTTGAACAAGCAATGATCGAAAAACTAAAAATGATGTTTAGTTATGATGATGGAGTTGGATATGTGTTTATGGATAATGAAACATATGAACAAATTTCAATTCCTTATGATCAAATTCAATGAGAAAAAAACTTCATTGAAGAAGAAACAGAAGTTTCAATTATGCGTTATGAAAATGAAATCATGGGTGTTTCATTACCAGATCAATTAACAGTAACAATTAAAGAAGCTGAAGAAGCTGTTCAAGGTAACTCTGTACAAATGGCTACAAAGCGTGCTTGATTAAATTCAGGATGAGAATTCCAAGTTCCTCAATTTATTAAATCAAACGAAAAAGTAGTTATTAACTCAGCTGATGGACAGTATGTGGGAAGAGCTAAATAGTAATGAAGAAATTAATTGTAATTAATAATTCAAAGCAAGGTAGCATTAAAATCAGTTGTGATGATTTACAACAATACATCAAACAAAACTTATCTGTCTTCTTAAATGGTTCTTGAGAATTAAATCAATTACAAGTTAGCTTAGCTGATGATAATGAATTAGATATTAATGTCATGATTAAACCAAAACAAAACCAATTAATTGATTTAGCAGAAATTAGAAATATCCAAAACCATCTATCAGCTTTTATTCATTCTAATTTAGGAATTTATACTAAACGTATTAGTTTAGGGGCTGATTTATAGATGCGTACACAATGACAAAAAAGGGTTAAGTTATTTCAATTTAGTTACGCTTTTTTACAAAACAAAAATGATCCATTAAAAATGGTTGAAAATGCTTTATTACATTTTGATTTTAGTGATGAATGATTAAAAGCTGCTGAGTTTGTTATTGCAGAATGTGATCAAATCATTAACTTAATTAAACCATTCTTAAATACTAACTGATCATGAGAACGTTTATCATTAGTTGATCGATCATTATTAATTGCTGCTTATGCGGAATCAATCATTATTAAAACACCAAAAGATGTTTTAATTGATCAAACAATTATTACTGCTAAAAACTTTGGTGATGCTATTTCATTTCAATATATTAATGCTATTTTAGATCGTTTAATTAAATAATGCAAACTTACTTTGTTAATAAAATTAAAAACAAGCGTGTTTATTTACAGACAGAAGATAAACATCATATAGTTAATGTGATGCGAATGAAAGTTGGATCACAAATTAATGTTGTTTACAATAACCAAAAATATTTAGCTGAAATCATTAATCTTGATCCACTTCAAGTTAATACTATTTCTGTTTTAAATACTAATAGTGAATTAAATAAAGAAATTAGTTTATTTCAAGCAAGTATTAAACCTTCTAATTTTGAATGAAGTGTGCAAAAAGCAACAGAGCTTGGTATTGTTAACTTTTATCAATTAATAACTAAGTATGTTAATGATTCACAATTAATTAAAACTAATCGTGTCTTAAAAATCATTAAAGAAGCAAGTGAACAATCAGCTAGAACTAATTTAATGAATTATTATGAACAAACTAGTTTTAGCCAATTGATTAAAATAGCATCTGATTTTGATTTAATCATTGTTGCTTATGAGAATGAACAAGTTAACTATTTTAATGATTATTTAACAAATATTAAAATAGCTACTAAAATCGCTTGTGTAGTTGGACCACAAGGTGGTTTTGCTAAAGAAGAAATAGATGAACTTAAACAATTAACAAACACAATATTTATTAAATTAACAAAAACGATTTTACGATCTGAAACTGCTAGTTTATATTTATTAGCTAATCTGATTAATACTTGTATTTAGAAAGGAGTAGTATGCAACAACGCTTAGTTAATTATCTAATTGTTTTAGTTGGAATTTTAGGAGTTGTTAGTATTGCTGTTGGTTTTGGTGTTTGATATAACCAATTCAAACCTTACATTGATATTAACAACTTAGAACAATTACAAACAAATGATATAGAAAAATTATTTAATCATAATAATGGGTATTTTATTGAAAGCTTAAAACCTTTTAATGAATACTCACTTGCTGGATATATTGTTCCTATTGTCTTATTAATGTTAAGTGCAGGAATTATTGTTGGATATTATTTTGCAAATAAAAAAATCAAAGCTAAATTAGAATATCCAATAAGCCCTAAGTTCTTAAAACATAATATGTTTACTACAATGTATTTAGCATCTGGTTTTGCTTTAGCTGCTTTTATGCTCTCTTATATTGGTATTGGAGTAGATTTTGCAAGTAGTGATACTGTAGCAAATGCTATTGCTCCATCTAGTTTTAATGCCTATAAAACAGATCAAGTATTTATAGCTTATCATACTAATTTAGTAGCTGCATTTAATGCAAAGAAAAATATGTATATTGCTTTATTTGTAGTTGTTATTTTATTTGCTACTATTGTTGTTGGATTTATGAATTTCTATTCACTTAAGATTTCATTAGAACAATCAACAAAAGCAAGTATAGCTAAATTAGAACAAGAAAAAGATGATCCAAGAAGTGAATACTATTTAAATAATCTCAATGAGATTATGAACCAATATGATCATTTTGTAATAACTCAAAAACAATCTTTATCTAGTTATTTATTTGATAATATTACAACAAAAGAAAATGAACTAATAGAAGCTGATCAAAAGAAATTTGTTGATTTAACAATTGAAGAAAAATTAGCTTATCGAAACAAAGCAACAGAACTTGTATTAGCCACACACCAAACGAACACAAAAGAACAAGAAGAGTTTAATCGGAAGATTGAACAAAAAGAAGATGATAAGAACAAGCCATTTAGTTCTGTTTCATCAGGTAGTTTTTAAATAAAGTTATTAATATTGATCCCACTAAAACTAGTGGGATTTTTATTTGTCTATGATTAAAAGAATAACTGTTAAAATGTTCAAAACCAATTTAGTTTTAGCTATTAAAATAATGGTTTATAATTAGTTATTAATTGTTAATTGATTAGTAAATATGTTAAATAACATATTGATTTAAGGTAATAATATGACTAAGAAAAAAGTGGTTTATAGCTTAATTGCTGGGTTAGTAGTAGGTTCAGTTCCTGCATCTATTTTGATTGCTTGTTCAAAAGAAGATTCTAAACCAATACAAGAACCTAAGAAGGATCAACAAACAAAACAATTAAATAAAAGTAATGATGTTAATAAAGAAAAAATTAGACAACAGATTGATGCATTCATTAAACTTCTACAGCAAGTTGATTTAGCTAAATTATCAAACGATCAAAGACAACAACTAAAACCAAAAATTGATGACTTACTAAAATCAGAAAACTTATCTAAACTTAATGATCCATCTTTTTTAGATTCTTATTACATCAAAGTGATAGAGTTACAATCATTCATTAAAAATCAACTTCATTTAGATTTAGAGAAGTTGATTAAGACAACCAACAACAACAACAACAACAACAACAACAACTCTAAAGAAGATAAAGATAAAAAAGATAAAAAAGATAACACTACCAACAAAACAGACAAAGTAAATAATCCTAATCAATTAAACAATGAAAACAAAGAAAACAAACAATTAGAATCAATTAACAAAAACCAAACAACCCCAGAATCTAAACCAATTAATAAAGACAACTTAAAACAACAATCAAACACTAATCCTAACTATGTTAAATTAAATGCAACTATAAAAGAGATTAAAGACAATATTGTAAAAAATAAATATGGTGGAAACAAAGCTTTTGCTTTTTATAAAATCTTATTAACAAACAATAATATCATTTCTGATCGCTATCTTCTGATCAACAAATTAATCAACTTAATAAAGAAATTAGTGAATGAGAGAAAACAACTAATGATAGTTCAAGTTTAAATTCTGTATTTACTAATCACGTTAACAACCAATTTAATGCAAATAATATAGTTGATGAGAATCTTAAAAAATGAGAAGCTTTAGATTTAAAAAGGTTTATGAAAGTAACATCTTTAAATAATCAAACAGCTTCTATATTACTTAAAAATTTAAACACCCTAGACTTAGATTTTAAAGTTGATAACATTAAACTAAACAATGATTATAGTGAATCAATCATTACATATAAAATTACTCATAAAATAAACGAATCATTAACATCATCAAAAACTATTAACTTTAAATTAGAATATTCACAAGTTGTTGAACAAATTAATAAATTACAAGCAATTAGTGAATTAGATCAGATTTTTGATGTTGATTATTATGAACTATCTCGTTTAAAGGCTGATGAATTTAAAACAGCTTTTGATCTTGATAAAGTAAATAAACCACAAGAGTTTGTTTTTTATAGTGATCAAAAACACCCGTTTGTTTCAAGAAAGCATAAATATTTACAAGAGAGTTTTGAATACAAAATTAAAGCTATATTAGAATATAAAGATCAAAAACTAGTAGCAACTGTTCAATTCTTATTTAATGGTAATGTGTTGTTTGAAAAAGAATTAACTACTAAACAAACTTTTGATTTCTTAGCAACTGATAATCCTGATGAAATTGATTATAAAAAAGCAGAAGAAATAATTAAATCAAAAACTGAAATCTTATTGAGAATATTTCTTAAGCGAAATTCAAAAATAACTCATAGTGATATTTATCCAGATCAAGCTATTGAAAAATTAGAGCAGTTATATGATTTACCAACCTTTGGTAAATATAGAATTGCTCCTAAAAAACTTATTAAGGCTTATGATGCTGGCGATCAATTTGGTGGAGCTGCTGAAATCGAATGATCGATTCAACAAAAAGATGAAAATAATGAATATAAATGAGTTGATAATGCGGTTGTAATAACTCATAAAATTGAACACTTTAAAAGATATCAATATGAAGATTTTATCAAGCCAAAAAATAATGAGTTCTTTGTAGCTGATGATTTTAAATCGACTAATCAATTAGATCAAATAATCATAGAAGCTGCCAATCAACTAAATGAAGCAGACATTGATTTTAGAAAAGTGCAAGGTAGAGCTGTTAATGAAAAAAGCTTTACTCTTTACAGAAATCTAAACATCAAAAAATTACTTGCCCAAAAAGCAAGTATTAAAGCTAATTACTTTTTAACATTAAAATGAAAACATGAAAGAACTGGACAAACTAGTGAAAACCAAAAACCAGGCGAATATATTGATCAATACCGAAGTTCAACACCACCAAACATATCACTATCCAACGCTGACACTAATTATTTAATATCTCAAACATTCTACTATTTCTATGATATAAAAGAATTAGAAGACTATAAGATAAGTTTTAGAATAGGGTTCGTTGACAAAAAAGATAGAACAAAAAGATATAGCCCAAATAAAGTCTTTACTTTAAATAACATAATCAATGATTATGAACAGAATCTATATCCAGAAATAATGTTAAATAATATTACATATGATAATTTATCATTTAACAAGGAACTTCTTGCTTCTAAAACAGCACAAGAATGAAAAAATAATCTGGAAGAACTAAACCAAGCAATAACTTTAAAGAATAGCGATCTAAACAAAGATTTATTAATTGATGATAGTTTCATTATTTATAAAGATTTTAAATTAAAGAAAGACTATTTTAAAATTGCTGAAGTTAAACAATATAAAGCTGATAAAATGTTTGTTCGTTTTAAAGTTCTTAATTACAACAAACAATGAATAACTGCTAAAAACTGGTATTTGGTTGGCAACACTAAACAAGATTCAAGTAATTTAGAAGAAGAATTAAATTGAGATATCAATGATAAATTAAAAACTGTTTATTATGATAATCAACAAGTAAAAAGAATAAGAGAATTAGAACCTCATATTCATGATGCAAGATGAAGCTTAAAACAAAGTAATGAAGCTGTTTGAACAATGAATAATAAATATATCAAACACACATTATTAAGCAAGGAATCAACCAACCGCTCTCTTGATTTAGAACTATACGCTAATATGCTTGTTTTTGATCATAAGAAGACAATAAGAGTTTTATTATCTGAAGATAACAAAATAAAAGTTAAAGTTGATTTTGAAGAATTAATTAAAACACCATTTAAACACTCTGGCACTTTCTCTGAAATAGTAGATAACAAACAAATCAATATTAATTATTTATTAACAATAAGTTATGATCAAGAAAATAACATTAACTTTAGTTTTAAAATTGATTCACCATATGGTATTAAGTTAGGTTTACCACAAAACCAATATCCTAATGGTAATAGTATGTTTGATCAAACTAGAGCGGTTATTATCCCTTATGTTCCAATGAAAATTAGTATGTCATATACTAACTCAATTCAAAATGAATCTGATTTTGGATTAGGTGAAACTAATTTATATGATTACAATAAAGTTAACACATCTGCTAAAGATGATCTACATTTACTTTACAACGATGCATCATATTATGCAAATAAAACAATCTACAACCCTAACCAAAACGTTTATTGAAAACACCATGATGGTTTCATTCCAGATGTTCAATGGATAAGAGATGATTGAGGAACTACAAATCGAGACTGAGAGTTAATAAATAAGGTAAGAGATAACTCATTTAAATATGTTACAAGAGTTGGTGGACATGGGTCTGGTGGGTTTGTGTCTAAAGTAAATGATGATCCAAGTGACTTAAGCTTATATTACATTTCTAATTATCATGTTGGTAAATTTGCTGCTAACAACAATGCTAATGATAGTGGTGTTTATCCAAAGAATTCAAAAGAACCACTTGAAATTCATGGTGGTGATTGATTATGATTTGGTTTACCTTTAAATAAGTGAGATTCTTGACTATATAATGGTTATAAATTTGAACAATTCAGTAACACAACACCATTACAATTTACTGATAGTAGAGAAAAAGAAAAATGAACTAAATTACTTTATGTTGGAAATAATAGATCAAGTAATTATAACCATAGTTCAGTAAACGAATTAGTTAATAAACAAGGAAATGCATCAAACTCATCTTATGATATTCAATTAACTCATAGTACTTATGATAAAGCTTTAATGGACGCTAAAATAAACTTTAAATCTGATTTAATTAAAAAGTTTGAAAACCTTTTAAATCAAAAACCAACTAAAATGAATCAATCAATTGATCACTACAATAATGTTGTGCCAGTATTAAATCCATTTGCTCATATTGGTTTCCCTAATTGAGGTTTTATGACAGGTTATGTTGATTTTAGACCTAAAATCCTTGATGAAAAATTCTCATTCGAACAATATCCAAACTATTCACCGATGAAATTTGGACAAGGAAACTCAGGAACAGCTGTTTGAGCTGGTGATGGTGATTATGTAGCAACATGACGGGGCGGAAATAGGGGTGGTGAAAGTTTTGGTTATTTTTATGATAATCAAACCAATAACTTCTTTGGGATTAATTGAGAAAATGAAAATCCAATTGATTCTAAATCATTTAAAAACTCTGTAGGACATATGATTTTAAGACAAGCTTTAAATCATCCATTCAAATATTCTGTTCCTTGATTTTATAAAGCGATTAAGAAATAGTATTTTGATTAAATAGTTAATAAAAAACATTAGGTTTCTTGTGTGATAACCTAATGTTTTTTTAACTTTATTTAAATGATTATTAATTAGTTGTTTGATGATGATGATGATGATGATGATGATGATGATGGCTTGGCAAGTTCAGTAAATTTAAATTCTTGATATTCATGATCTACACCTTCAGGGAATAAAGCTGTTTTCATATTACTATTTGGATACATCGCTTTTAATGCATCTTTAAATGATCCATATTTATCTTTTTTCTGATCTTGTCCGCCACCATAAATTAAATCATATTGCGGAAGATTGTAATCACCATATAAACCGTTATAATTAAATCCTTCAGATCTAAATGCTGCTGATAATCCAGTAATTGTATTTAAGAAAGAAGAGTGGAAAATTGAAACAAGTTCATTCTTTTGGTTTCTGATCGAACTACCAGAAGCACCACCTGTTGGTTCGTAGTGACGAGGTAAGTATTGTAATCCCATTTGAATTAATTTGACTGATTTTTCATTATTTTGGTCATCAGTAACTTTAGTTTCTAGCGGTTCTTTTGTAATAAACGGAACTCCAATAAACGCATCAGATAACCCTGGTTTATCAATAAAGGTTCTTAGGCCAATTTGATAAGACATAATGTTACCACGTTCTAATTCTTCTTTACTAAATGTTGATTCATTAGTTAATTCATTAACAGAAATCTTTTCATAGAATTTTTCATTTTGATTAATTCAAAGACTTCTATGTCATTTAGCAACTAATTTCTGATCGTCATCAACATATTGTTTTAAGAAGTAATCACCAACTGATGATGGATATCCTAAAGCATATAAGAAATCATATTTATCTTTATTAGCATCCTTGCTAAGATCAGCTAAAGGAACATCAATTTTTTTATAATTCTTTAAATATGACTCTTTTAAGAATTTAATTTTCTTTTCTTCAGGCTTTTCTGCATAGCCATCTGTCATATGTCTAGCAAATTTTTCTCCGTCTTTTAAATCTTCTCTAGGGAAATTAGAAAGTGGATTTCTACCATAATCTAAAGCATTTTCTTCAACACCACTTAGATCAATTTCAATAACAGCAAAATCTGCATATTCTTTGTAATCTTTATACTTTTGCTTTTGTTCTTCAACTAAGTAATCACTTGGATCTTTATTTAAGAAGTCAACAGCTTTATAAACAACTTTTGGTTTCTTTTTCATTTTTTTCATATCAAATATGAAAGTACTAAAGTTATCATCTAAACCATCAATTCTTAATGTTTTACCAATACCAACATCATTATTTATTCTAGTTAAAGATAAATTTTTAGTTTCATCAGTTAAATCATTAGCAACGTGAATGTTAGTTGCTAAATACCATTTAGTTGGGTATTTACTACCATTCGTTGGTTTTTCATAGTCAAGAATTCAAGCAGTACCACCATTTATAACACTTTTAAGCTCATCATGTGGATGTTCTGGATCTTGATTAGTGAATTTAATGATATAAGTTTGTAATGCTATATCTTTATAAGTTTGGTTGGTTAATGTTCTAGCAAGACCACTTGATCTATAAGCTAGTCTATTGTAATAATCAACTCAACTTGCTTGTTGACCAGGATTATCTTGAATATTTAAACCAATAACTTTTCCTGTTTCATCATAACTAGGTATAGTTCAAGCTTTAACAGCTTGATTATCATATGTATCTAAGTTAAGTGCTTTTGCTTTTTTATCAAATTCTGCTTTTTGATTTTCTGTAACCTTAACATTTTTGATTACATCAGATAAAGGAGCATCAGCTGGAAGTCCTTGGCTTGTAGCTCGGTATCTTCTTAAACTCTCAACATAAGGGTTATTATCTTTTTCAAATCTTTGTAATTGAGTATATGTAGTTAAATAGTTATTAACCTCACTCTTAGATGGAGCTCTAGCAATATGTTGAATTTGACCTTTAGAGTTAGCATTAGCGGGATTACTTTTTAAGTCATCAATTAATACTGTTTTAGTTACACTAGTACTAGTTGGAATATGCTTAAGTTCAAGAATAATTTTTGCTTTACCTGTACGGAATGAAACATTATTGTTATGTTCATCAAGATCTGGAGCAATATTTGCTACCTTACCTTCAAATTCGTTAGCATAATTACCTTTGATTTCAAACTTAATTGATTCTTGTTCAATTTGATCAAACATTATATCTGATGATTTTAAGTTTGGTCGGTTTGCTAATTGAGTAAATGTAACATTTAAATCATTTGCAGCTTTACTAATTTTAGCTAAATCTTCATTAGATGGTTTATAACTTTCTTTAGATGTATCTTTTGGATCAAGAAGTGGTGTAGTTACTGAGTTAGTTTGAGATTGTTGATTAAGTTGAGGATTATCATCTTTCTTTTCATTATTACATGAAGCAGCTACAGCTGCTGTTGCAGATAAAACAAATACAGAACCAACAATTAATCCTAATCATTTTTTATTAATTACTTTTTTCATATAGCACCTCACTTATATTTTAAGCTATTTGTATTTATTATGTAATTTCTAGATGTTGATCACCAGATACTTTATAACCACGTTCAGTTAGTGATTTAGATAAATTAGCATATTGATTATCAACTTTGATTTCATTGTTTCCGAAATTATCTACTGCTAATTGTTTTAAGATACTTAAGTTTTCAAAACCAGTTGAGTTTAAACCAACTCCGCTAGTATCTGTAATTCTTATATGAGTAGTTGTTTTCCCGTTTGAGAAAAGGATTTTAGTTGGTGGCATTAGCATTGGACTTCGATCCATTACATCAAATTGTGCTTCATTTAGTTCAGATGCATCAATTTCAAATTCTGAATTATTATTCTTTAACACTAATCTTCTTAATAATCGTTTACCATTTGCTGGATTCTTCTTATCTTCAAACAATAAACCTCTTAATGATTTAAGACTTGTTCTAGATAAATCTAAACCTGTTGGATAACTATTTCCTTTTTCATTATGATCAGGATTTAGTCCAGAACCCATAGTTTGGAAAATCCCTTCATTGTTACGAACTCAATAAGCCATTCTTAATCCATTGTTAATGTGTCTGTAACGTCGTTTTCAATCGGTTGTGTAATTTGTATCAATATTCTCTTCATCAAAAGCTAAATTATTAAATACAATCCGAGAAGGGTATCTAACTCCTTGTGGAGCATCAACTGGAACATTGTAATCTAAACTGTTTATCCATCTAACATTCATTAAAGCTAATGGGTTAATTGATCATTCTTCAGCCAAAGCATTAGATGTTGTATATAAACTTAATTCTTTAATTAACTTCTTACTTCTTAATGCTAATAATGAAGAAGTATTTTGGTTCTCAAAGAAGATTTCTAATTGATCTAAAGTTTCAGGTAATTCTTTTAAGATATCAATCATCTTTTGATCATTTGATTTCTTACCAACATTCTTAAATCGATAAGAATTAATAGTGATACCGTCATTTTTAAGATCTCTAACTAATTGTCGAGATTTCTCATAAGCTAAATTATCATTAAAATCAAATTCAACTACTAAAGCTTCATTAATACTACCATCACTTTGTTGAGGACGTGTTAATTTATAAACGCCAATTCCTTGAATGTTGTTTATATTATACTTAGTGAATCTAGAATCACCTTTAGCATCTTCTCTTGTTCAACCAGGATAACTTCCTTGAACAATTTGGTCTGGTGTTCTTGTGTATTCAGAATCATAAGGAATAGCACGACGTTCTTTGTTTTGTCTTTTAATTGAATTTACAACTTTATTATAACCAGGTAATGGTGAATAAGCGTTTGAATCGATTTCACCACGTTCGTTAATGTAAAGGTTTCGATCGTCTGGAATATACCCTTTTTTAAGTTGTTCTTCTGCTTCTGGTGAATAAATTTTGAATTTGCTTTCATCTAAGTGAGCAAGCAATTTAACATATCGCATTTGTTCAGCACGTTTAGGAATTTGTGCTTTTCATTTTCTAACTTCGTTTGCGTGCGATTCATCACTAGCATATGGATGTCGTGGTAGTTCGAATTTTTCAAGCTCTTCTTTGAATTTATCAACAGTTCAATTTGGGTATTGTTCATAACCTTCTGGAG
Source organism: Ureaplasma diversum (assembly GCF_000941095.1). Lineage (NCBI taxonomy): Bacteria > Bacillati > Mycoplasmatota > Mycoplasmoidales > Mycoplasmoidaceae > Ureaplasma > Ureaplasma diversum. The sequence continues at coordinate 187,960 of NZ_CP009770.1, read as the reverse complement.
TTAAGAAATCTCTAACACGATCCGTTTGAAATAAACGAATGAATCTTTCAATTTGTCTTTGTCAATATTGTTCGTTTTGACTAATTAATAAAGATAAGTCACCATCTGCTTTTCTTGTTCTAAACTCTTTATTTAGTCCACTTGTTCCTGCACTACCAATAAATTCTTTAAAACGACTTTTAGTATGTTTAATTCCTGCTTGTCTAAATTGTTCAGTTACAAACACATGTTCAATGTCTGGTGTAGTGTCAGCAATAAATGGATCTGGACCTACTAGTCCCTTGTCGATATCTGATTGGTAGTACTTTCTATTTGGTTTGTCTCGAACAATTACATCAATATCAACACCTTCAAATTGAACTTTTGTTTTTCGCGGAGATGGAATCTTTTGTTCAATAACTGGTTTTTCAGGATCATCTGCTAAAAGTGGTTCTTTTGACGTATCTGGTTTAAATTCAATTTTTGGAGGTTCAATCGGTGTATCAGATTCAATAAGATCAGGGAATTTCTTTTTGATATCTTCCTCTTCTATCTTTTTAGGTTCAGGCGTTGGTTCAGGAACTGGTTCTGGTTCTTTTTTAGGTTCTTCTTTCGGCTCTTCCTTTGGTTCTGGCTTTACTTCCTTAGGTTTTTCTTCCTTTGGCTTTTCTTCAATAATTTCTTCTTTTGGTTGTTCTGGCTTAAGTTCTGGTTTTTTCTCTTCTTTTTTAGGTTCTTCGATTTCAGGAGGTAAATCGTCAGTTTCTTTTTGTTTCTCATCAACTTTTGTTTTATAAACAACAGTTTTAACATTTGTGTTGTTTTCAAAACCAGTTGCTCCAAAAGCAACCCCTAAAGCTATAGCAGTAGCTGCAATACTAGTTGCAACCGCGATTCCAATTATAATTTTCTGTTTTAATTTCATAAGAATACCTATTATATTAAGCCAATAAATCTTGTGCCAATATCTAATTAAATATATTAATTAACCTTGGAAGACTATTATAACAAAAAATTATTTCATCTATAAAAAACCTACTTTGGTAAGCTTTTGGCTGTTTGATATTTAATCAAAAATGGGTCTTTTTTGCTAATTTATAAGGATTAAGGTGTGATCAAAACAAAAACTTCCCCTTTATAAAGAGAAGTATAATTTGTTGAGTTTATAGATTATTTAGGTTCTAGATAGTTTTATTTACTACCATAAGATTTTGCTTTATTTCTTGCAATTTCAATAATTTTTTCAATTTCAGATGTGTTTTTAGCATCATTAATTTGCTTAGTAAATCCTTCTTTATCTTCTATTTCAAATAAAATTCCGTTCTCATACGAAGATGGTATTTTCCCTATCTCTTCTAATGCTTTTTGACGTCGATCTTCTAACTCCTTCTTCATAGACTCAGCTTCTTGTTTCTTTTCTTTTAATTCCTTTAACGCTTTTGCAAATTTATCTTTATCGAAATCAGGAACTAATATAACTTTATGAATTCTTTCTATTTCACTTAAAAGATTGTTTTTTATTTCACTGTGTTTATTGTCTTTCAAATTTTGTTCGATCCAAGTATCAATTTCTTTTTTACCAGCTTCGTATTTGTTACTTTCTTCTTCAAAAGCGTTTATATATTTTTTAAATTCTTCTTTTGAATCGTTGATTTCTTTTGTACTCTTTGCTTCTTTTAACTTCTTAAAGAAATCAGTCAATTGCTTGCTGTTAAGAATTTCTGGTTGGTTCGCTGCAATTGGAACAAATTGTTCTTTCGTCTCATCCTTCAATTTGTTAATTTCATTTTCTTTTGCTTTTTTTGATTTAGTAGCTTCAGAAATAGCTTTTTCTAATTCATCCTTAGCTTTTAAATATCCATCTTTTGTTTGATTGGCTTTTGTATTCGCATCAATCTTTGCAGATTCTTGTGTTAATTTTTCTTTTATTGCAGTAAAATCTGAACTTTCATCTAACGATTCAAGAAGAGTGTCTAGTTGTTCTTTTGTTTTATTGTATTCGTTTCTAGCAGATTCAATTTCAGCTGAGTTTTTATCAACTTTATTTCCATTGGTTTGATCTGGATTTTTAGGTGTTGTTTCTGCTTCTGTTTTTGGTTGAATAGGTGCTTGATTACCGTTTTTTTACAACAGGTGGGTTAGCATTTTGCTTTTTAGTACTATCGTTTGTAGTAGAGTTGCCTAAGTTATTTTTATTCTCATCAGTTTTTGAACCATTCTTTATTTCATCACCTGATTTTGAGTTTGGTTCCATTGTTGAGTTGTTATGATTATGACTTGTGTTGGGATTATTGTTTGTTTGTTTGTTTGTTTGTTTGGCTTGTGCCTTAGGTTTCATTTTATCTTCTTGTCCAGTCATAATTTTTGGTGTTGAACTTGAAGATTGTTGAGTGTTAGTTTCTTTGTTCTTTGATGGATTAGGTGTTTTATCATTACATGCAGCAGCAACTGCTACAATTGATGATCCAATAAGGATCGTGCTTACCATTAAGATAAGACCTTTCTTATTTATAAATTTGCTCATATATTAAAGTACTTTCTAGAATAAAAAATTGACTTATGCACAAAGCAAAAATCTATTAATTTTAATACTAGTAAATAAATAACAAGCACATTTTATACCAATAAAAATCAAGTTTTATTTAGAGTATTTTTAATAACATCTCAAAATATGTAGCTTAAATACTTATTGATGATTCCTAACTAAAGTATTAAATATCTAATGGTGTAGTAGATATAAATTCATTTTAGAAAATTCAAGTTATTTAGTCCATCGTTTCATAATTAACAAGTATGTAAAATTAAAACTATATTTGAACTATATCTTCTTTATTTCCGCAAAAGAGTTTGGTTGGTTTCTTTTATTGTTTTGCAATAAGATTATTAATGTCTAATAATAAAAAACCTTATGTTTTTAAAAGAGATGCGCCTTTGTTTAAGGTTTTTAAGAAATTATTTTAAATATTTATGACTAAGCATATGTTAAATATTGAAGTTTTGTTGTTCTATCAATAAATTGTATAAATTAATTATATTAACTCACCTTACTTTTAACAGCATTGTATTCTTCCTGTGCTTGAGTTAGTATTTTTTCAACATCGTTTAATGTTTTAGCATTCCCTATTTTTTCATAATATTCAAACGCTTTGTTGAAGAATGTTGGTTCCTCGGTACCAAATTCTAAAACTTTATTTTTTGCTTCTTCTTTTTTTGGTTTAATATTTTACTTTCTTCATTCTTGTTTTCTGCTTCAGCTCTTTTTAGAATTTCATCAACTTTCGCTTCATCAGATACTGATGAAATTTGTTGTTTATATTCTTCTTGTTTTTTAGTATCTAATGAAGAAAATCCACTTATTTTGTTTTTAGCTGTCTCTTTTTGTTGATTCAAAGTTTCGGCTTTTTGATTTTCTTGTTCAGCTTCCTTGAGAATATTCTTGATTTGTTCTGCTTGTTTAGTATCATTGATCTTTTGAATTTCTTTGATGAATGTTTCTTGTTTTGTTTTATCTAAGCTTAAAAACATATTGATTTTATTAATAGCATCATCTTTTTTCTTATTTAATTTTGCTTGTTCTTCTTTCTCTTTTTCAGCTTGTATTTTTAATGCTTTTGACTTTTCATCATCGCTTTTTGTTTCTTCTAAAATTAGATTTATATCATTCTCTGAGTTAGCATCGACAACTCTTTGTTTATATTCATCTTTCTTTGCTTTTTCTAAATTAGATAACTGCTCAATACTTTCTTTAGCATTTTCTTTTACTATATCAAGTTTCTTATTTTCAACATCTTTTTTAACTGTTGTTAATTTTTCAATAGCTTGCTCTAATTGTTCTTTAGTTGTTGATGAATTACTTACAATTGGTTGGGTTTCTGCAATAACTTTTTCAAGATTTGTTTTTAATTCATTATATTTCTGATCAGATAGCTCCTTTTCAATATAATCTTCTATAGTTTTTACAAAGTCGTTATATCTATTTAAAATTTCTTTTCTCTCTTGCTCTAACTTTTGTTTTTCAAGATCTTGATCATTTGGACTTTTGTTATTTAAGATAGGCTTGTTGTTATTTTGACCTTGTGATGTGTTATTCTGAGATTGAGTATTTTGATCAGCATTAGATGAACCGCTATTGTTTAATTGTTTAGTTCTATTATCTTCATTTTGTTTATTAGCATTTTCTAAAACTAAATCAATATTTTGAATTGAATTAGCAGAGTTAATTTGGTTTATATAATTTGTTTTTTGATCAGATGTTAAATCAGTTAATTGATTTATAGTGTTTGTTGCTTGATTCTTCTTATTTTTAAGTTCTTCAGTTTCTTGAATTTTAGCTTGTTCATTAGTTTCATTTAATCGATTAGCTTCTTTTAAAAGCGATTGTGCCATATCAATTGTTTTAGCTTGATTTATTTGTGTTTTAAAGTTTGTTTTTTGTTCATTTGTTAAATTAGTAAGTGCGTTGATTTGTTCAATCACTTGGCTTTTTGCTTTTTTTAATTCTTCTAAGGCTTTGTTAGATTGCTGTTGATTTTTAGCATCGTTTAGTATCGAATCTACTTTTTGTTTTGAATCTGCTTGATCAATTAGATTCTTAAATATTTGCTTTTGTTGATTAGTCAAATCAACTAAAGCATCAACTTCATTTTTTACTGTTTGTTTCTTATCTAATAAAGAATTCGCTGCTTTAGTTGTTTTGTTAGCATTATTAGAAGCAATAGCATTAGCTAAAACCTGATCAACTTGATTTATAGTTTTAGCATTGTTTACATCATTAGTGTACTTTGTTATTTGCTCGTTTTTTAATTCTGGTAATTGGTTAATTTTAGTGATTGTTTCAGTTTTCTTAGCTAAAAGTTCAGATGATTGTTTTTTATCGTTGTTTTGTTTACTTACAGTAACTCCAGATGCAAGTCCTATTATAGTAGAAGCAGTAATAAAACCAACTACTCCGATAATAATTCCCTTTTTTGATTTGTTGTTTAGTTTACTCATATCAAAAACCTTTTAAATACGTTATTGTAATGTGATAGTTTTAACCCTTAATTTAAAGAGTTTAAAAAGCTTTTTGAATTATAGAAACTTCATTGTTTTTTTTGCAAAAAAAAAAAAAAAAAAAAAGGAGGTTAAGATTTTGTAGTGAACCCGATTTTTTGGACAAATTAATTCTTGTCTATTGTTATAAGGATTGATGCCTGTATTGTACAGGAGTCAATCCTTTTAATTTTACTTGTATTCTTTCGTTATTATAGTAATGAATGTAGTTTGTTATAGCTTGGATTAATTCTTCAACCGTTTTAAATTCAGATTCATGACCATAAAACATTTCGTTTTTTAGTTTACCGAAGAAATTTTCCATAGGCGAATTATCAAGACAATTACCTTTTCGCGACATTGATTGAATAATATTTTTCTCAGCTAGCATTTGGCGGTATTGGCGCATTTGATATTGTCAGCCTTGATCTGAATGCAATATTAACCCACTTAAGTCTTCAAACTTTTGAAAAGCTTCACCAATCATCTTAACTGTCTGTTGAAAGTTAGGGCTTGTTGAAATATTAAAAGCAATAATTTCTCTATTGTGCATATCCATAATTGGTGATAAGTATACTTTGCTATTAGTGATGCGAAATTCAGTAACATCAGTTGTTCATTTTTGATTACAAGAAGTGGTTGAAAAATCTCGTTGATAATAAGTTTTATGAGCAACTTGATCTTGAATCTTGATTAATAGATGACTCTTCACTACCCCATTTAAATCGCCTTTGTATGATCGATATTTAGCTTTAGGAGTTAGAGCAAATAATCCCATTAGTTTCATTAAACGTTTCACTTTTTTATGATTAATTAAAATCCCTCTATTTGCTAATTCTAGTGTGATTCTACGGTATCCATAGCGTTTTTTGTGGTGGTAATAAATTTCAGTGATAAGGCTCATTATTTCCTTGTTTTTCAGATCCTTACTTACCTTTTTAAGGTGGTAATAATAATCACTTCTTGAAATGCCTGGACAATTTGGATTGCTATTAATTACTTCTAAAATGAATCTCAAACTACATAACAATTCTTGCCTTAGTTCTGTGATAGCTTGAGCTATTTCTTCTTTTGTTGGTTTTCTCTTTTCTGAACTAAGGCATCTAATTTTTTTAAGTATTCGTTCTCTATGGTAAGGCGTAAATTCTGCTTTCGTAAAAGTTCATTTTCTTGCTTCAATGAGATGTTCGTCTTGTTTTCTTGCTTTTTGTTCATATGGTTTACGGCCCCTCTTTTTCTCTACAACATTATACCCGTTTTCAAGAAAAGATTTAATTCATGAGTGTAATAAACCAACATTAGATAATCCTAATTCTATCGATACCCTTACATAAGTTTCACCGTTAAGCAAAACACGATCAATTGCTGCTTTTTTGAATTCTTTAGAATATTTTTTATTCCTAGAACGATAAACAATCTTAGTTCCATGCCTTTCTATTAACCGAATAATGTATCAAACAACGGTTCTGTTTAAATTGTATTTCTTTGCAATTTTATTAAATGAAAAATCTTTTTCTTTGTACAAAGAGTAGATCTCTAACTTATCTTTGTATGTTAATTTCATGAAAAATGAATCCTTTCGTTGGTTGTCCAACTTTTAGGGTTCATTTCATTTGGTTGTTCCGGTTTGTATTGTTTTGTTGTTATCTAATTTTAGGGATTGTGTTAGAGACATTCTTTTACTTAAACACAAATACTAATGTTCTTTATCATCTAAACAAGAGTAAAAAGCAACATAAAAAATTTGAAACCCACCTATTCTAAAAATCGAATGATTAAGAAAAGGAAATATCAATCACTCAAAAATATCTAAGTCTTAATAACAAATAAACCTATAAGCTAATCAATAAAAGCAAATTACCATAAGACAAAAACATTAATTTGCCCCCTTATCTAAAAACCAATATAAACTAAATATTTTTAAATTTGCTATACATTAATTATTAAATTAAAACAAATACATTCGAACATAAACATAAGAAGAGTAGATAATTCTCTAAATAATAGATAAAATGTATACTTCTTTTCTAACTTCAAATATAAGTATTTATACTTAAATCACATCTAAATAATTTATTTATAAAGTTTATATTGATCAATTTTCTATTGGTATTCATACTAATTATTAGACATCATAAATTAGTATTAAAAGTATCTATTAAAACTCAACATATTTTTTAAATATCTTTTATAATAATTGAATAGGAGCTTTGTAAAAAGCACATCTTTTCATATGGCAGAAAATAAATTTAATGAAGATACAAGGGTTAAATTACCTGCATTAGTTCATTTAACAAGATTAGGATATGAATATCTACCAATTATTCATAAAGATCAAGCTAATGATCTTTATGATCCTGATACTAATATTTTGCTTCAAGTTTTTGAGCAACAATTCAAAAAACTAAATCCTAATCATAAAAATGACCCTAAACAAATTTTATCCGAAATAAAGATGGAATTAAATAATGATGATTTAGGTCAAAGTTTTTATCAAAGACTACTTTCTATTGAAACAAGACTAATTGATTTTGAAAATATAGAAAACAATGTTTTTCATTGTACAACAGAATTTTCGTGTGAAAATGGAGGAGAATCTTTTAGACCTGATATTACATTATTTATTAACGGATTGCCACTTGCTTTCATCGAAGTTAAAATCCCAAATAATCCAGGTGGAATAGTTGCAGAAAGTGAACGAATGAATAATGAAAGATTGCCAAATAAAAAATTCAGAAGATTCTTAAACATTACTCAGTTAATGATTTTCTCTAATAATATGGAATATGCATCAAATGATGGGGTTGTTCCAATTGAGGGAGCTTTTTATTCAACAATAGACAAAAAGAAAGCCTTCTTTAATTGCTTCAGAGAAGAACCAATAAACAATAATGAATTTCATTTTTATGAAAATTATTCTTACAAAGACATCGATCCTGAAATAGAAAAATTAATTTTAAGTAATTCTAATTACCACTCTTTACATAAAACTAAAGAATATCAAAGTAATTTAGACATAACAACACCAACAAATAGAATCATCACTTCTTTATGTAGTTTTGGACGATTATTATTCTTAATTAAATATGGCATAGCTTATATTAATTCAACAAAAGAAGTAGATGGTTCAATAGTTACAATTAATCAAAAACATATAATGCGATATCAACAGATGTTCGCTACTTTAGCAATTAAAGAAAAGTTAGATAAAAACATAAAATCCGGGATAATTTGACATACGCAAGGAAGCGGGAAAACTGCTTTATCATATTTTTTAACTAGATATATCAATGATTATTTTGCATTTAGAAATAAAGTTACTAAATTTTATTTCATCGTTGACCGGATTGATTTACTTGAGCAAGCTAAACAAGAGTTTGAATCTAGGGGATTATTAGTTAAAACAGCTAACACTAGAGAAGAGTTAATGCAACAATTCAGAAATTATAATTCAAAGGAAGGGAATAGTGGTAATTTAGAAATAACGGTCGTTAATATCCAAAGATTTGCTGAAGATAACACTAGAGTTGAATTGCCAAAATATGCAACCAACCTTCAACGCGTTTTTATTATTGATGAAGCCCACCGCGGATATAAACCAGAAGGTAGTTTTCTATCTAATTTATTCAACGCCGACCCAAATGCAATTAAGATTGCACTAACAGGTACGCCCCTTTTAAAAGAAGAAAAAGCGTCATGAAAAATATTCGGAGATTATATCCATACATACTACTATGATAAATCAGTTAAAGATGGGTATACTTTAAAAATAATAATAGAAGATATTCAAACTTTTTATAAAGAGAAATTAACAAAAATATATAATGAATTAGATCGATTGGTTCAAAAGAAGGACATAAAAAAGTCTTATATCATTGAGCATCAATCATATATAAAAGAGTTGACTAAATATATTATTAATGATTTAAATGATTTCAGAATTCGAAATAACGATAATACTATTGGAGCGATGATCATTTGTGAAACTGCTGCACAAGCACAAACGTTGTTCAATCTTTTCGAACAATCACAAACAGAATTAAATAATCAATCTACTAGAAAATCAAATCTTAAAGTTGATTTGATACTACATAATGTTTATGATAAAGAAACAAGAAAACGAATTATAAACGACTTTAAAAAGAATATGACAGTCGATATATTGATTGTTTATAATATGCTTTTAACAGGTTTTGATGCCCCTAGACTTAAACGTTTATATTTAGGACGAAAACTAAAAGATCATAACTTATTACAGGCAATTACGCGTGTTAATCGGCCATACAAAGATAATAGATATGGTTATATTATTGATTTTGCTGATATTAAAGAAAATTTCGAACAAACAAATGCTGCTTATCTGCAAGAATTAAATCGATTTAATGATGCTGATATTAATATCTCAATTGATACATATAATGATATATTAGAAGATCCTAGTAAACTAATAGCGAATATTGAAAACTCTCGTGAACTTGTATTTAAATATACAACAGATAATCTAGAAGATTTTTCAAAAGAAATATCAAGAGTTGAAGAAAAAGAAGAGTTGTTGGAATTAAAGAAATCATTATTAAATGCTAGAGATTCTTTTAATATTGTAAAAACATTCGGAAACGATCAACTTAAGAAGCAGTTCAACACAATTAGAATTGATAATCTAGCACAAATGATATCTATAATCTCAAAACGAATTGATATTATTAATCAAAAAAAAGCAATTGAAAATAGTAATGATGTAAAGTATTTTGTTAATGAACTGATGTCTGGTATTGGCTTTAAATTTCAAAAATCAAACGAATATGAGCTCACTATGCTTTCTGAAGAAGTTTTAAACGAAAAACATCAAAAAATAATCTCTATATTTAATAAAAATGAAGATAAAGAGGATCCGGAATTTATTAGTCTTTGGAAAGCTTTTATAGAATTATTAAACAAAAAGGGATTTTCTGTTTCTAATAAACAAGATTATCATGAATTAAATAATACTTTTGATTTTTTATTGAAACAATTAGAAAAAATTCAAAATAGGAATGAAGTTTTAGCCAAGAAATATAACAACGATTATAAGTATCCTCCTATTCATAAAAGAATTAAAGATAACTTATCTTTAAAAGACACACAAATTCACCTTTTATTAAAGAATATCAAAGAAGAAGTAGATAAAAATGTCTACTATAAAAATGATCTTTTGAAAAATGAATATTACTTTGAGCAATTGGTATCACAAATTGTGGTTAAAGCTGTTAAAAAACATAATTTAGATATTAAGCGTGAAGACCGGAAATTTATTGAAACCAAAATCAAAACCGAATACATCAATGAATACAACAGACTTAACTATAACTAAACAAATAACAAATATACAGGAGAACAATAATGAATCTTGGTGTTAAAGAAAAAACAACTAAGTTAATTGACGAATTAAAATCTACTTGTCAAGTTTATGGTCTTGGTAATGATGGTAATGAATATAAAATAATTACTCAAGTTTTCTTATATAAATTTTTAAATGATAAATTTGGGTATGAAATAAAACAAATTTCAAATGAATTACGAAATGCAGAAAAATGAGAAGAAACATACATCCAAATGGATTTAGATCAACGATCGGATTTATTAGATGAACTAGGTCCAAATGTTCCTCATCTCAACCCAGAACATCTTATTTCAAATTTATGAAATCAACAAAATAAAGCTGATTTTGCAAAGATTTTTGATCAGACAATGGTTGATATTGCTTCTAAAAACCAAGATATTTTTGCAACTCAAACAGTCCAAAATACAAGAATTCCAATTTTTGAAAAATTAACGAATTATGTCACAGATGAGAATGAACGCTCTAATTTTGCAAGAGCATTGATTGATAAATTAGTTAATTTTTCATTTGAAGAAGTGTTTAATGAACATTATGATTTTTTTGCTGAAATTTTCGAGTATTTAATTAAGGATTATAATACAAATAGTGGTGGTAAATATGCTGAATATTATACCCCTCAATCAATAGCTAAAATTATGGCTAGATTATTGGTTGATGAAAATGCTGATTATCATAGTATTGAAATTTATGACCCATCAGCTGGAACTGGGACATTAATTATGGCCCTTTCACACCAAATTGGTGAAAACAAATGTTCAATTTTTGCTCAAGACATTTCACAACGAAGTAACAAAATGCTTAAGTTAAATCTTATTTTAAATGGATTGATATCTTCATTAGATAATATAATTCAAGGAGATACTTTAATTGCTCCATATCACAAAAATGATAATGGAAATGATTTAAGAACGTTTGATTTTGTTGTTTCAAACCCACCATTTAAAATGGATTTTTCAGAAACAAGAGAGAAGATAGCAGCAATGCCTACTAGATTTTGAGCAGGAGTACCAAATATACCTGCTAAGAAGAAAGAAAGTATGGCTATTTACACTTTATTTATTCAACACGTTATTAACTCTTTAAAGCCTAAAGTTGGAAAGGGAGCTATTGTTATTCCAACTGGGTTTATTACTTCTAAATCTGGGATAGAATCAAAAATTCTTAAAAAGATTGTTGAAGATAAAATAATCTATGGATGTGTAAGTATGCCATCTAATGTTTTTGCAAATACAGGTACTAATGTTTCTGTTTTATTTTTTGATAATGCAAGAGATCATGATAAAGTCATCTTAATAGATGCTTCAAAACTAGGTGAAGATTATAACGATGGAAAAAACAAAAAGAGAAGGCTTTTAAATGAAGATATTGATTTAATTATCAACACTTTTAAAAATAAAGAATCAATTGATGATTTTTCAATTGCTGTTAGCTATGATGAAATAAAAGAGAAAAACTATTCACTTTCTGCTGGTCAATATTTTGATATTAAGATTGATTATGTTGACATTACTGCTGAAGAATTTGAAGCCAAGATGAATGAATATAAAACTCAGTTAGAAGAATATTTTAAAGAAAGTGAACGACTTCAACAGGAGATATTAAAAGAGCTTAAAAAGGTTAAATATGAAAAAAAATAAGCGTAAAATCTCAGACCTAGGAACGATTGTTGGGGGTGGAACACCTAATACTAATAAAGTAGAATACTATAACGGAAACATCGCTTGGATAACTCCTAAAGATTTGATTGATAATAAATCTATATTTATTAATAGAGGAGAGAGAATGATAACAAGTTTGGGATTGAATAATTGATGCCAGAAAAATGGGATATATGGTTAATAGAAAACATAGATATTTTACAGAATTGATACAGGAAGATGGAAGCCTTGGAGATATTGACTTATTAGCAAAAACCTTTGAGGATTTCCAAAATGGAATATTGGAAGAGAAAATAGGATTTTCTGCCATAGCTACAATAGAAGATGTAGCAAAACAAGACTATATCTTAACTCAAGGACGATATGTAGGTATTGATGAACAAGAAGATGACGGAGAGCCTTTTGAGGAAAAGATGGCAATATTGACTTTAGAGCATTCGAATATGTTTGAGAAATCTCATGAACTGGAAGAGGAGATCAGGAAGAAACTGGGGACAATTGGGTATGAAGTGTAAGCTTGAAGAAATTGTAGATGTAACAATGGGTCAATCACCTAAATCTGAATACTATAATACAGAAAAGAATGGCTATCCTTTTTTGCAAGGAAATAGAACATTTGGATCTAAATATCCTACTTTTGATACTTATACAAGAGTAATGACAAAATTTGCAAAAGCTGGAGATGTGATAATGAGCGTTAGAGCACCTGTTGGAGCTCTTAATATTACTCCGGTGGATATGTGCTTAGGGCGCGGCGTTTGTTCATTAAGAATGAAGAACGGAAATCAGAGTTTTTTGTTTTATATAATGAAATATTATGTTTCACACTTGATTAAAATGGAGAGTGGTACAGTATTTGGTTCTGTAAACAAGAATGATATTAACAACTTGGAAGTTGATATTCCAGAGGATGTAGAAGAACAAAAGAAAATTGCTCGATATTTGGAAATGATAGACGATAAGATTGAGCTAAACAATGCGATAAACGATAATTTAGAGAAGTACATTAAGCTTCTTTATGATTATTGATTTACCCAATTTGATTTCCCTGATGAAAATGGTAAACCATATAAATCATCTGGTGGGGAAATGGTTTGAAACATTGCACTAAAGAAAAATATTCCAAAAGAATGGGGAGTTAAACATTTGTCAGAATTGTGTGATATTGTGTTAGGCGGCACTCCTAGTACTACAAATTCTCAATACTGAAATGGACATATTAATTGACTTAATTCTGGCGAGATCTCTCAGTTTCCTGTTGTAGCATCTGCTAAAAAGATTACCTCAGAAGGGCAGGTCAACTCATCAACTAAATTAATGACAAAAGGGACAACTGTAATTTCAATTACTGGCAATATTAGAATTAGCTATTTAGCTATTAATTCTTGTGCAAACCAATCCATAGTTGGTATTTTGGAAAATAATCAAATCAAATGTGCATTTATACATCAATATTTATCTCGATTAATTTCAAACTTTACAACTATTTCAAGCGGAAACTGTCAAAAACATATAAACAAAGCTGTAATAGAAGAAGCTCTGATATTAATTCCTAAACATAGGATTCTGCAGGAATACTATCAATTAGTTATACCGCTATATGAAAATATTTCAAATAATGCTCTTAAAAACCAAGAATTAATAAAACTCCGTGATTTTCTTCTCCCATTACTTATGAATGGACAAGCAACTATAAAAGACTAGTAAACTAAATTATCGTTTATTTGATTATTTAGGTTTATTTTCTGATCAATAATAGATAAAATCTTGCTAATTTTCTTTTGCTCACTTAGTGCTGGGCATAAAATCTCAAATTCTGAAAATGTACTCTTATTTATAATTGGTACTACTGTTGAACTTTGATTGCAAGATTCTAATATTTTTGAATATTGAACCATAGCATAATATATAAAATCAACATCGTATCTTTCTTCATCAACAATGATTGAATTTATTTGTTGATTTGTAACAGTTTCTTGTGTTGTTATCAAAACTTTTCCTATTATACCAATACAACTAACACAAACTGCATTAGGTGGTAAAAGAGATCCTTTTACACTGTTTTTACCTTCTTCAGTTATATATTTCTTTGTGTTGTTAACATACTTAAATGTTCAATCATCAGATGGTGTTAAGAATGGCATATCGCCACCATAATAAGAATCAATTTCTGTTTTAGGGGTTTTTCCAGTAACTATTCTTCCGAGATTACCAATATTTACTTTTTTTCATTCACTCATATAATTCCCTTTTTATCCTATATATTTTTGATGAGCTAATTTAACATTGTTTTGTTTTACCATTGCATATTTTAGTGTAGTGTCTACCTTTTCATGTCCTAGCAATCTTTGAACTTGTTCGATCGGCATCCCTTTGTCTATTGCAATTGTTGCAAGTGTTCTTCTGAACTTATGAGGATGGACTTTTTTAATATTAAGTTTTTCTCCAATTTTTCTTAGTTTTGACTCTACACCACTTATACTAATTCTATTATATGGAGCTTTTAATGTTACAAAAAGTGCTTTATTTTGATCATTTCGTGAGTTTAAATAGTTCTTTAAATGTATTTTAGTTCTAGCATCAAAATAGACTATTCTTTGTTTATTTCCTTTTCCTAAAACTATACATTCTCTTTCATTAAAATCAATATCTTCAATATTTAATTTTACCAATTCTCCCACTCTCATTCCAGTAGATGCTAACATGTCAATCATAGCTAAATCTCTACTGTTATCTACATTATCACGCATTATTTCTAATTCTTCATCAGAATAAGTTTCTTTAATTGTAATTGGGGTTTTTACTTTTTTAATTCTTCGTACTGGACTTTTAATGATGTAATTTTCATCTTCTAATCAAGAGAAGAAACTTGATAATATTCTTCTTATGTTGTCGATCGTTGTTTTTGTCGAATTTCTTTGTTCTTGGTATGTTGATAAATAATTCCTTAAGTCTTTTGTGTCAATTTCATTAATAGGTTTGTTAAGGTGTTTTAATAGCAAATCAATTGTTGAAATATAGTATTTCATAGTGTTATGTGAACACCCCTCTAATTTTTTAGCATCAATAAACAATCCAACAATTTCATCATCATTTTTATCTAGTTCTTGGTGTTCATTTAATAGATTTGATAGCTCAAAATTCAAGATTGTTTCTAATTGTTGCATTTGTTTATTATTTAAGGATGTTTGCATTTTTTGCATAACATTATTTATAAATTTATCTTTCATTATTACTCCTATAAATAAAAATAATATTAAATGATTCTTATTTGCTTCTTTTGATTTTATTATTATGGAATTACATAAAATACTTAAGTAAACGATAATTTATACGAACAAATGAAATTTTTGTATGACTACTATTTTTTACAATTTGATTTTCCAAATGAAGGTGGTAAACCATATAAATCAGTTGGTGGTCAGATGGTATGAAATAAGATATTAAAACGTCATATTCCAGCAAACTGGATGAATAAGAACATCAAAGAGATTTCATCTATCACTTGGGGACAATGCCCTGATGGAAAAAACATTTTAGACAAAACGACACAAGGACAGAATCTTCTTGATTACTGTTCTGGTGCTGGAGATATGAAGGGTGGCTTTGTTGTTGATTGTCAAGCTAAAACAGATAACAGCAAGCGTCTTTCTCATAAAAATGATATTCTTATTTCAATAGCAGGGAAAATCGGAGATATATGTGTGGTAGATCACACTATTTCTTTAGGTAGAGCTGCAATGGCATATACTGCAAATTCACATATTGAACTTCCTTTTATTTATTTGACACTATGTACACTTAATAAAAAAATGACTATAATTTCAACTGGTTCTATACAAAAAGTTATAAATAATGCCCATATAGATGACTTCAATTTTGCTTACTCGGAAGAAGTTGTAAAGCAATTTGGACAAGCTACAATCCATATTTTTCAAAAATTAATGTATATAGCAAACGAAAATAGGGAACTAGCGAAACTTCGTGATTTTCTTCTCCCATTACTTATGAATGGACAAGCAACTATAAAAGACTAGTAAACTAAATTATCGTTTAACTCCCTTAAACCCATCAAATCCCCTATCTATTAAAAACAAACAACCACTTAGTTGATTACTAAATGGTTGTTTTACGGTTATTTCTTGTTTTGTTTTTGTTTTGTTATTAATCTGTTTATTTTGATAAGAATGTATGGTTGATTAAAAAATTTCAAAAGTTTCTAGTTCTTGTTCACTATCAGCAATTAATCTTTTAATCTTTCTGATTCCATAATATACCCTTTGTGTTGGAATCTTAATAATTTGTGAAATTTCTTTGACTTCTTTGTTCTTGTGCAACAAATAAGCAATGTTATAACATCACTCTGGTAACTTGTTTTTAATTAGCTCAATGATTTTAATAACCAATTGATCATTTTTATCTCTAATAAAAACTAGATCGGGGGTTTGATTATCATTTATAATCAACCCTTTTTCTTCAGCTACTTCAAGTGGAATACTATTATATAAGATTTGTTCCTTTTTAGTTTTAAACCTTCTTAATTCTTCAACTAAAAGGTGTTTAATCTTATTTTTCATTAATGCCCGATATTGGATCTGTAAATTAGTTCCATTAATCGTTTTTAAAATATTAAATGTATTTTTAAATAAATCATATTTAATTTCATCAAAACTGATTTCTGAACTATGAAATCGATCTCTTACTTCTTTTAAAAAGAAACGCTTAAAGTAGTGCAAGTTAGTTTCATAAACAAGATAGAAAGCATACTTATTACCAGCTTTAGCTTCTAGATAAGTTTGATCATTAACAATTAGTTCATAATAGTTAGTTTCATAATTATTATTTTGTTTGTCATTATTACCTTTCATAATTTATTCCTTTTAAAGGGTCAAACCGAATTAAATTTGACCCACTTAAAAATATAGCATTAACAAAATTACATTTGAAATTTTCTGTCTTCTATAAATTAAGCAAATAAACCTTAATTATTTACTAAAAATAGAAATAATAATAATAATAATAATAATAATAATAATATAACTAACTAACTAACTAACTAACTAACTAACTAACTAATCTTTATTTTTTATTTAGTAGAAAAAAGATCAACTGCCATCATTAAATTTTACTTTAATAATGTTGCAGTTGATCTTGCAATCGAGCAAGCACCTTTACGGGTGCTTTTTTATTATCTTTAAAAAGTTTAGAAAAGTTATTTTTTGTAATTAAGAAGACTAATCTTATCAAGAGCAGTTTTAATTTTTTCAAAACGCAAGTTAATATTAGCAGTTACTATGCTCTTAATTTTTTTTGTAGTTTCATCTATACTGTCACAATATTTAGAAATATTAATGAAGTCATTACTAGTTTTTGCAAGTAAATCATCTGCTTTACTTTTAAAATCTTTTATTTCATCTTCTATTTGTTCTTTTTCTTTAAATGATTGTAAACCTATTTGTCTTACTTGTAATTCTTTTTTAGCTAGATACATTAAAACATCTATAAAAGGAACAACATATGCTGGTCTAATGATGTACATATCATCATGTTCTTTTACTTTTTTAAAAATAAAATCATCTTCGGGTTCTAGTTCTGAAACAAGAATAGCAAATTGTGCTTTTTCTTTTTTACGATCTTTATCAAGCTTATCAATATGGTCTTTGTTTTTCTTTTTGTTTTCTGAATGATCATCCTGAGTTTTAAGTTCAAAAAGAACATTTAATAATAATTCATCTGGTTTTCGATTATCGTTTTCAAAAATTTCTAATAAGAAGTCACCTTTTGTTGCTTTTTCATCACTACTATCTTTTTTAGATTTAGTAACAGGTTTTAAAACAATTCTTTCATTAAAAGAAAATTGTCTTTCAAATTGATTTTTAAATCAATCTTCAAACTCTTGCCCCATAGCTTTAGTTGAAGTTCAACGGTTTCGTGATTTGAATGCTTCTAGTTCTTTTTCTTTTTGATGGACAGCATCCGCTTTTTCTCTATCTTTCTTTCCAAGCTCGTTTCTTAAATTATTTATTTCTAAATCTTTATTATTAATAACATCGGTATATTCTTTTTTAAATTCTTCAGATAATCGATAGTTATTAACAGCGGTTGTTGCTGCAAGTTTATTTTGTTCTGTTAGCTTAGTAATTTCTGTTTCTTTGTTGTGAATTTCATTTTGTAGTTTTTTGTATTCAATGCTTTCTTTAAATGCTGAGATAATTGCTTCTTTTGAAATCTTTTCTCTTTCTTGCATTACAGATAAATCAGATTCGGTTTTATTGAGTTTTGATTTAAGAGTTTCTATATTCTTTTCCATTTCAAGAAACTCTTTACTTTCTTTATATTCTTTTACTCCAAGCAGCTTGTTGTTTTTAGCTTCTTCTGCTTTATTTTTTAAAAAGGTTTCTAATTCAACCCTAGATGCTTGTAAAGTTTTATATTCTTTATCATTAGCTTTAAATTCATTGATAATAATAATTTTTTGGTCTTCTTTAAGTTTTTCTAATATTTCTTGTTTTGATTTTTCAATTTCATTACTTAAAGCAGTAAAAATATCTGTTTCTTCGTTTGTGAAACGAATTTTTTCACCTTTATTCAAAGTTTCTAAAACTTCAAATTCCATCGTTTCAGTATTTATTATTTTAATTTTTTGTCTAGCGTTTTTATTCATAATCTTCTATCAACTTTCTTACATATAATTCTACAGCAATCATTGCTCGAACATCGTTTTCACAATATTCTTTTGCTGCTTCTTTAAATACTTCTCATTCATGATCACTGAAATTATTGAAAAACCGTTTTGTAGTTTCATTCATACAAACAGCCCCGTTACCTACTGTTAATTTTTTATAATCCTTACAACCTGCTAATGTGAAAAAAGTAGGATAATCTCTTGCTATTAATGGCAAAACCTTTTTAATAGAATAAAACCCTTTTAAATCAGGAATAACAATAAGATAGTTGGGGTGTTTTTTAACAGTGAAAAAATCTGCTATATCAAACATATCTTTAACTATTTTTGAAACTTTATTAGTATATTGGACTTCATTAATAAATCCAGCCATTTCTTTTAATCTAGTTGCTTCAAATGATTTGTTATAAACTACATAAGAACTATCATCTTCTTGATAAATACTATCAATAACATCTTTAAATCATTGAATATCTACAAGCTTAGGATCAATAATCATATTATTAGATTTAAGTTCAGATAAAGGTTTTGAATTATCATCAACTATAACAGAGTTTTGTGTTACTACTTGAGTAAAAGGAAGAGAATTATCAATAGATCTAATAGCTGAGTTGATTGATTCAAAGTCAAAATAAACGCGTTTAGGTTTTAAAGTATTTAATAGCTCTCTAGCTTTTGGTCCAATAAGAATTTCTTTATTTTTATAGAAATCAATATATTCATTATAAAATCAATATCCTTTATTTTCTTCTTTAAATGGATTATCATCTTTTTTAATATCTCTAATAAAGTTAGAAGTTTTAAATACCTTACCACTATATTGAGGAACTAATTGATTAATATGACTATATACTTGTCTTAATTCTAATCACATATCTGTGTCTTTAAAACTATTTTTATCAGACGGACCAAAAATAAAATCACCAGGAATTCTTAATGTTTTATCTTTACTTAATAATTGATCTTTATGGGTTTGAAGTTCATATAAAGCTTTTAAGAAATCGTTTTGTACTTGTATAGCTTCTTCTTTAAAGTTTTGAATTGTTTTAAAAGAAAATTGTTTAGATAGTTCTTTTTCTTCTAACAATGAATCAATAGTTTCAAAACTACCATAAACCATTTCATCAATTGTTATTGATCAATTTTCTCCTTCAATTAACTTTATTCCTTGCTTAGCATTTCTTTTTTCTTTTTCAATAACAGATCTGGGTTTATTTTCATTCTTTTTAGATATAGTAAAAGAAGGACCGCTTTTTTGTGGGTTTATATAAGGAGAGATAGCAAAACTAACATCATATTTGTTTAATCTAACAAAATCTACTATA
Source organism: Ureaplasma diversum (assembly GCF_000941095.1). Taxonomy (NCBI): domain Bacteria; kingdom Bacillati; phylum Mycoplasmatota; order Mycoplasmoidales; family Mycoplasmoidaceae; genus Ureaplasma; species Ureaplasma diversum. Next base: position 167,902 of record NZ_CP009770.1, on the reverse strand, counting down.
CAAATGTTGTATTGAACAACAGTATTTTTAGTATCTAAGAATTCTTGTTGTTGAATTACTTTAAATTGATAAAACAAGTCTAAGAAATGATGTTTTTTAATTGTACTAGTACCTTTTGTTTCAATAACATAATATTCATTATTATATTTAACAAAAGCATCTGGTTTAGTAATTAACCCTACTTCTTTATTATCTAAAGTTATATAACTTGTAATAAATGTTGGCTGAAATAAAATAAATTGATCATGTTCTAAACAATATTTTTTAGTTTCATCAGCAAGCTGTTCATTAGTTCAATTTTTGTATTTATTGTCCTCAAAATTAACAACTAATTCAATTGAGCTGAATTTTTCTCTAACAGCTAATTGACTTTTTTGATCTAAAATAATACCTTCAGCAATTTTTGGATTATTTTTATCAATTTCTTTTAGTTCTTCAACAGTTTCTGAAAACTCTTTATAAGCTTTTAATTCTTTATAAAAACTATAATTATCTATTTCATTCTCTTCATCTATATCATCATTATCATCTTCATTAAATTTTCCATTTAACATTTGTTCCATTTTAGCTTTAACTTCAGCATTTGAAAAAAACCACATTGCTTTTTGTTTTGTATAGTAAGCAATGTAATCATACTTAGTGATATATTTACCTGTCCGCATAAATTCTCCTTACAATTTCTTTAAGAATATTTTAAAATAATTATGGATTAAATTCTGGTTAAATATCACTATAAAATAGTTAAAATTGGAATAAATTTATATTATTTATATAATATATACTATAGGAATTTGTATAAGAAGAATTAATTTATACAGCAAGGAAAAAGAGGTATGTATATAAAAGATTTAGTTGGTTTTCAAATTCTAGATTCAAGAGGAAACCCGACAGTAGCTGTTAAGATTACACTAAACAACAACCAATCAGTATTAGCTAAAGTACCATCAGGAGCTTCTACAGGTAGTAAAGAAGCTTTAGAATTAAGAGATAATGATTTAAATCTTTTTAATGGGAAATCAGTTTTTAAAGCTATAGCTAATATAAATGAAATTATCCGTCCTTGTTTCTTAAATTCAGAACTTTCTAACTTTTATGAACTAGATCAAAAACTAAAAGATCTAGATCCAACATTAAATAAAGAAAAACTAGGTGCTAATGCTTTATTAGGAGTATCAATTGCTTTAGTTAAAGCGTGTGCACTTGCTTTTAGTAAACCTTTATATCAATTCATTAAAGAAGAATTAATGAATGATCATGAACCTGTTTATTATGCTCCAATACCTTTAATGAATTTAATTAATGGTGGAGCTCATGCTAATAATTTATTAGATTTTCAAGAGTTTATGATTGTGCCAACACAAGCTAAAAACTTTAGTGAAGCAATTATTATAAGTGCAAAAGTTTTCTATAGTTTAGAACAAATTTTAAAAGAAAAGAAGCTATCAACAAATAAAGGTGATGAAGGTGGTTTTGCTCCAGATCTAAAAGATCACCAACAAGCTTTAGATTTATTAATAGAAGCAATAAAAAGAGCTAATTTCACTCCATCTAAAACAAATGGTGTAGGAATTGCTTTAGATGTTGCAGCTTCTGAACTATTTAATAATGATAAATATGTTTTTAAAAAACAAAGTCCGCTTAAAGAATTTAATAAAGCTGAATGAACTTCTTACTTAAAATCATTAATTGATCAATATCCAATAATCTCAATTGAAGATGGATTTGATGAAGAAGATTGAGATGGATTTAGAAAATTCAATCAAGAAGTAAATATTCAAACTGTTGGGGATGATTTATATTGCACAAATCCTTTATATTTAAAAAAAGGAATTGAATCTTCAGCTACTAATGCAATCTTAATTAAACCAAACCAAATCGGAACTATTTCTGAAACAATCCAAACCATTAAACTAGCTCATAATAACAACATAAAAACAATCATCTCACACCGTTCAGGAGATACAGAAGATGATTTCATTGCTGATTTAGCAATTGGTACAAGTAGTAAACAAATAAAAACAGGTTCACTTTCTCGATCAGAACGAGTAGCTAAATATAACCGTATCCTTGAAATCGAACAAGAACTAGAAGGGAAATTAATTTATGAATTTAAAAAATAATAAAAACATCTGTATCATCTCATCAGGTGGTGATAGTCCAGGGATGAATAAATTAATTTATCTACTAGCTAAAGGACTAAAAGAAAACTTTACGGTTTTTGTAGGTAAAAAAGGTTTTGCTGGTTTACATGATGATTTAATTAGTGAAGTCACAGATTTAAGTGAATATGAAAAAAGGCAAAATGATGCTGGTTCGATCATTGGTTCATCTCGTTTTCATAAATTAAACATTCATGAAGAACATACTAAAAGAATTAGAGATAACTTATTTAAAAGAGATATTAGACGATTAATTATTTTAGGTGGAGATGGGAGTGCTATTGGGGGAGAAGTTTTATCTAAGCTTGATTTACAAGTAACAATAATCCCTTGTAGTATAGATAATGATTATTCAATTACTGAACTTACAATTGGAGCATTATCAGCTAAAGAAAATAATCAACGATTAATTTATGATCTTAACTTAACAGCTAAAACTCATGATGCAATTAACTTAGTTGAAGCAATGGGTCGTTTATGTCCTTGATTAACTCATGCTTCTGTTGAAAACTTAGATCCTTTATTAGTAATTGATAACCAAAACTTTAGAAGAAACCGAACCGGTCTTGTTAAATTAATTAAGAAAGCACTTGCTGAAAAGGGTCGATATGATCCAGTTATTATGGTTCAAGAAAATCTATATAGTGATGAATCTTATAGATGAGCTAAAGAACAATTAGCTCTTGAGTTAAATATTCCTTTAAGAATTACTAGATTAGGTTATTTGCAAAGAGGAGCACCTGTTTGTGAACAAGACTTAATATTAGCTAAAAAGATGTCTAATGCAGTAATTGATTGATATATTAAAAATCCAGGTGATGATTCAATGCACATTGTAATCATCGATGAAAAAGAAAATATTAAAATAAGAAATCGATCAATCTATTAAAGAGAGGGGTGACTACTATTTTTTCTAAAACACGAATTATAGCAACCGTTGGTCCTGCTATTATGAAAGAATTCCATTCCTGAGAAGAATTCAAATCAGAAGAAAATAAAAAAGCAGCTGATGAAGTAGCTGATACTATTAAGAATTTAATTTATAGTGGAGTTAATATTTTTAGAATTAATTTAAGCCACAACTCTGCTAGTTCAAATATTTTTTGAGTCGAATTAATTAGACAAGTTGCTAAAGAAGTAGCAACTAAGGTTGATATTTTATTTGACACTAAAGGCCCTGAAATCAGAATTTCAGAACTTGAAAAACCAATGTTAATTCAAAAAGATAGTGAGATCAAAATTTATTGTACAAGAACTATTATTGGTGCTAACAATGAGTTTAGTGTATCTGATGCTAGTGGTGAATACAATATGGCATTTGATACTAAAGAAGATGATCGAATCTTTATTGATGATGGTAAGTTAGTATTAAAAGTTAAAGAATCAAACCAAAATGCTGGGGTGATTTATGCTATTGCTCAAAATAGTCATACAATAACAACAAATAAAAGAATTAATTTACCAGATTGTAAATCTTATTCAATTCCTTTTCTTTCTAAAAAGGACGAAGAAGATATCAAACTTGCTCTTAAAATGAAAATCCCATATATTGCTCTTTCATTTTTAAGCAACATTAAACAATTAAATGAAGTTAAAAAACTAATTAAACAAATAAGTCCTAAATCAAACACCTTATTAATTCCTAAAATCGAAACCCAAGAAGCTATTAATAACATCCAAGAAATTGTTGATAAAAGTGATGGTGTAATGATAGCAAGAGGGGATCTAGGATTAGAAGTTGATTATGCTAAAATTCCTAAATACCAAGAGCTAATTATCAACACTTGTAATGACAAACAAAAGTATGTAATTGTCGCAACACAAATGCTAGATTCTTTAGAAAGAAGTTTAATGCCAACAAGAGCAGAAGTTAGTGATGTTTACTATGCTACTCGTAGTAAAGTAAGCTCTTTAATGTTGTCTGGAGAAACTGCAGCTGGAGTTAATCCAGTGAATGCTGTTCAAGTAATGAAGAAGATTATTTTAGAAGTAGAAGCGACAAATTATGAGCTTAATTTTCTACAAAAAGATCTTAATTTACTAGAACAAGGAAGAGAACAGAAAAAAGCAATTTTAGAATTATCATCTACTAAAACAACAAAACATAAAGTATTAATTATAAATACAATTAACCCTGACCCTAAAACATTAATTGAAATATCTAAAATTGATATTGGCTTAACAATTATTTTTGTAATTCCAAAAGAATCAACTGTCCCACTACTTCAAAGGGGATGTAATGTTGTATATCGAGAACATCCAATTAAAACAAAAGAAGAAGTTGCACAGCTTTTATTTAAAAAAGTTGATGAAATTGAACCGATTGTGATATATTTATAAATTAACTAAGAAAAATGTTATAATTAAAATTATTATGTCTATTTAAGCCCTTGTCGCTATAAAATAGACATTTTTACATTAATGAGGTAATTTTTGGATGCAAAATAGCAACAACTTTCGAATAAAACAAATTACTAAAAAAGTTACAAGACGAGATTACTCTAAAATTAAAACAGAATTTGAAGGACCAAACTTATTAGAAGTACAAGTTGAGTCATTCAAACGTTTTATTGATCGTGACTTAAAAGAAGCTGTTGGTGGTATTTTTCCGCTTAAATCTCCACAAGGTAAATACTCACTTCACTTTAAAGGGTTAAGAATTAAAGAACCTGCTAAAACTGAAGAATTATGTCGAGATGAAGCTAAGACATATGAAACACCAGTTTATATCGACTTAGAACTTGTTGATAACTTCACAGGAGAAGTTAAACGAGCTCAAAAGAACTCTAAAACTGGTGAAGATGGTATTTATTTAGGTGCAGTTCCTAAAATGACTGAAAAAGGGACTTTCATCATTAATGGGATTGAAAAATTTGTTGTATCACAAATTGTTCGATCACCTGGGATTTATGTTTTAAGTAAATCAAACATTAAATTAAACGGTTCACGTAAACGTTTATTTGAAGGAAAAATTTGTGAAATCTATCCTTCAAAAGGTACTTTAATGCTTGGATACATTCCTAAGGATAAAGAAGTTATTCAAGTTGTTGCTCGTGATTCATCTGGTGATAATGCTCAAACTTTATCTATTACAACATTACTAAAAGCTTTTGGTTTAAGTGAAGGTGAAATTTTAAGAGTCTTTGCTAATGAATACGAAGTTGTTGAATCATTAAGAAGTGAAAATTATGATCGTGAAAGTATTTTATTAAATACTGAACAAAACGAAATCATTATTAAGATCTTATCTGAAATTCATGAAATTAATGAAAAAGCAGATCGAAAAGATATTAATAAAATTAGAGAAGAATACATTATTGGAAACTCACCATTATTATCAACACTAAAGAAACTATTATTTAGTTATGTTGAAAAGAGTGAACAATTAGATTTATTGTTGCACGAAAATGGCGATGTTTATAATGATGAATTTATTGCTAAAAACCAAGACTTAATTAATGAAATTAACCAAATTTTAGATGAAATTATTTCTGAAAAAGCAGCAAGAGATGTTGTTGACTTATTAGGAATTAACATCAAGAATGTTGATGCATTAAAACACTATGGTTTTGTGTCATTCCAATTAGCTTTACAACAACACTTCTTTAATAAACGTTCATATGATATTAGTAGTGCTGGACGTTATAAGTTCGAAAAGAAATTATTATTAACTGAACGTTTATTACAACGTGTATTAGCTGAAGATATTGTTCTTAAAAACAAAGAAGTTTTACTTCCTGAAGGTACTTTAATTACTAAAGAAGACTTAGAATTAATTAAGAAACATTCAGAAGCTGATAACATTGATTGAAATGATACAATCAGATTAAATTCAAATGCAATTAATGATGAATTAGAACAACATTTAGAAATTGAAGCAATTTCAGTTTATAAAGATAATGATATTAGAACTGAAACAACTCGTATTATTGGTACTAAACCTGGATGTAAGCTTGAAACTTTAACAGTTGCTGATTTAGTTGCAACAACTAGTTATATCTATAACTTAATTCATGATATTGGAGACTTTGATGATATTGATCATATCGGTAACAAGCGTCTTAAATTAATTCATGAATTGTTACGTGCTCGTGTAAGTACAAGTATGGCACGAATCGAAAAATTCATTAATGAAAAATTAGCGATTTCTGATGGTTCAAACAATAACATCACAAATATAAATGATAAAAACATCGACCCTGAATTAGATAAAGAATTAGAAGAATCTGATTTAAGTGAAGAAGAAAAAAGAAAAGCAATTAGTGTTAAGTCAATTGTTAATACAAAACAATTCCAAATGCTAATTAAAGATTTCTTCAACTCACACCAATTAATTCAATTCATTGACCAACAAAACCCACTTGCTGAATTAACAAACAAACGTCGTATTTCAGCGATGGGACCTGGCGGGATTAGTCGTGAAGACCCTAACTTAGATATCCGGGACGTTCACCACTCTCACTACTCTCGTATTTGTCCAATTGAAACACCAGAAGGTATGAACATTGGGTTAATTATGTCTTTAGCTACACTTGCTAAAGTTGATGATAATGGATTTATTACAGCCCCATATTTTGTTGTTAAAGATGGTGTGATTACAGATGAATACCATTACTTAACAGCTCATGAAGATGACAACTTTATTATTTCTGAATCAAGTGTAACTGTTGATGAAAATAAAAAGATTTTAAATGATCAAGTAGTAGCACGTTATCGTGGTTCAACAGGGATCTTTAGTCCACAAGAACTTGATTACATTGATATTGATCCAAAACAAATTGTATCGATTGCAGCATCAGCAATCCCATTCATTGAAAACGATGATGGGGCGCGTGCTTTAATGGGATCAAACATGCAACGTCAAGCAACACCATTAATCAAACCTTACGCACCAATTGTTGGTACAGGAACTGAATATAAAATTGCTCATGACTCTGGAATGGCAGTAGTTTCTAAAAATGATGGGGTTGTAAGTTATGTTGACTCTGAAAAAATCGAAGTTACAACAGATGATGGTAAAAAAGATCAATATAAATTAATCAAATATCGTAAATCAAACCAAGATACATGTAATAACCAAACACCAATTGTTAAATTAAATGAACAAGTTAAAGCTAATCAAACATTAGCTGATGGTCCTGCGATGAACAATGGTGAGTTAGCTTTAGGTAGAAACATTTTAGCTGCTTATACAACATGACGTGGATACAACTTTGAAGACGCCATCATTATTTCAGAGCGTCTTGTTCACCAAGATGTATTTACTTCTATTCATATTGATGAACATACTGTTCAATGTATGAAAACTAAAAATGGAGACGAAGAAATTACTCGTGATATGCCAAACGTATCAGATAATGCTAAACGATTCTTAGATGCAGATGGAATTGTTTTAGTAGGAGCTGAAGTTCGTGAAGGTGATGTATTAGTTGGTAAAACAACTCCACGTGGTAATGTTGATGCGATTCCTGAAGATAAATTACTTCAAACAATTTTTGGAGATAAAGCAAAAACTGTTAAAGATTCTTCACTTAAAGTTCGTCATGGACAAGAAGGGATTGTTGCTGCAGTTAAAAGAATTACATCAGCTGATAAGAGCGGAAACGAATTACCAGATGATGTATTAGAAATCATTAAAGTATATATTGTTCAAAAACGTAAAATCCAAGTCGGTGATAAGATGGCTGGACGTCACGGAAACAAAGGTATTGTTTCTAAAGTTGTTCCAATTCAAGATATGCCATTCTTAAAAGATGGAACACCAATTGATATTATGTTAAACCCACTTGGTGTACCTAGCCGTATGAACATTGGACAAATTCTTGAACTTCACTTAGGATATGCAGCTTCTGAAATTGGTAAGAAACAATTAATTCAAATTGTACTTGATAATAAAGATGCTTCTGAATATGTAAGCCTTTATGGTTTAGATCTTAATGTAGCTGAACAATTATATAAATATGTTCAAGACTTAATTAAAGAAAAGAATATTACAAGCAATGATCAAGTTGATTTAATTGATATTTCAATTATTCTTAACCGATTAGGTTTAAGTTTTGATGATATTAGTATTAAGGTTTCAACACCTGTGTTCGATGGGGTTAACCATAACGATTTAGTATCAATTATGGATGAAGCTGGTATTGATACTCAAACACTTAAAGGAAAACAAGTTTTATATGATGGAAGAACTGGCGAACCATTTGATGGTTTAATTTCTGTTGGTAAATCATATATGTTAAAACTTGACCACATGGTTGATGATAAGATCCACAGCCGTTCAGTTGGTCCATACTCTAAGATTACTCAACAACCATTAGGTGGTAAGTCACAAAATGGGGGTCAACGTTTTGGGGAAATGGAAGTTTGAGCACTTGAAGCTTATGGTGCTGCTTATAACTTATTAGAAATTTTAACGATTAAATCTGATGATGTTCAAGGGCGTAACCAAGCTTATAATGCAATTATCAAAAACAAAGAAATTATTACAAGCGGAATGCCTGAATCATTCAAGTTATTAACAAAACAAATTCAAGGTTTAGGTTTATGTATCACTGTAGAAACAACTGATGGTGAAGAAGTTGATATCAACGACTACACAATTAATGACTACAAGATGAAAGAACAACTTGAAAAAGATCAAGAAGATGTTGATCAACCAACTATTACTCAAACATTCACTAGTCAATACTATGATGAAGATGAAGAGAATTTCTAGAAAGTAAAGGTGAACATTTATGAAACATAAAGGTATTAAATCACTAAAATTGGGGATTGCATCACCTGAACAAATTCTAAGTTGATCAAAAGGGGAAATTACTAAACCTGAAACAATCAACTATAAATCATTTAAGCCAGAACCAGATGGTTTATTTGATGAAAAAATCTTTGGTCCATCAAAAGATTATGAATGTTACTGTGGTAAGTATCGTAAAGTTAAACACAAAGGTAAAATTTGTGAAAAGTGTGGGGTTGAAATTACTGAATCAATCGTTCGTAGAGAACGAATGGGACACATTGAATTAACTTCACCTGTTGCTCATATCTGATTTACTAAAGAACTTCCATCACCTTCTAAAATTTCTTTATTATTAGATGTTACATATAAAGAAGTTGATCAAGTAGTTTATTATGTTAACTACATTGTACTTGATGAAGGGGATAACACTTATGAAGGAAAATCTATCTTTAATAAAAAAGAAGTACTTGATTTAACTTCACAGAAGAATTCAATTCGTTCAAGAAACAAATTACGTCGAACACTTAGAAATATTCAAGACAAATTAGCTGAGGGTTTAAGTCGTGAAGAGTTAATGCAAAACTATGAGTTTAGATTAGCTGTGACTTATGATCAAATGTTAAAAGATTCAAACATTCCTTTCTCTGTAAAAGATGTGATGGACTTTATTAACAAACACACTGGAGTTAGATTTGGAATTGGGGCTGGAGCGATTCGCGAATTACTTCAAAACCTTGATCTTGAAGAAGAACACCGTAAAATCAAAGAAGAAATCCAAAGCTCACAGAACGCTTATGATCAAAAAACAAGAAGATTATTACGTCGTTTAGAATGTGTAAGATGAATCAAAGATTCTGGTTCTAAACCAGAATGAATGGTACTAAAAAGAATTCCGGTTACACCAAGTGAAATTCGTCCAATTATCTCACTTGATGGGGGAAGATTTACAACTTCAGATATCAATAACTTCTACCGTAAAATTATTATCCGTAATGAACGTTTAAAACAAATGAAGGAAACAGATGCTCCTGAAATTATGTTAGATAATGAAAAGCGTCTACTTCAAGAAGCTGTTGACTCATTAATTGATAATAACTCACGTAAAAAACCAGTTACTGGTAAAGATAAGCGTCCACTTAAATCATTATCTAACCACTTAAAAGGTAAACAAGGACTATTCCGTCAAAACCTTTTAGGTAAGCGTGTTGACTATTCTGGTCGTTCAGTAATTGTTGTTGGTCCTGAACTTAAAATGTATGAAGTCGGGATTCCAGCTTTAATGATTTTAAAATTATTCAGGCCATTTATTATTGCTGAATTGATTCGTAAATATGATGATAATGGTAATGAAATTCAACCAATGTGTTCAAACATTAAAGTGGCTGAACAAAAGATTATTGCTCAACACAAAGATATTTGACCAGTAATTGAAAAAGTTATTAAACAAAGACCAGTTATTCTAAACCGTGCTCCTACACTTCACCGTTTAGGGATTCAAGCTTTTGAACCAAAAATGGTTGATGGAAAAGCGATTAAATTACACCCATTAGTAACCACTGCGTTTAACGCGGACTTTGACGGGGACCAAATGGCTGTGCATATTCCTTTATCAAAAGAAGCGGTTGCTGAAGCTCGTTCAATTTTATTAGCTTCATGACACATTCTTGGACCTAAAGATGGAAAACCAATCATTACTCCTACACAGGATATGATTTTAGGGATTTATTATTTAACAAAAGAACGATTTAATGAAAAAGCAGAAGCTTTAATGAAAACAGATCCAAGTAAAGCTCGTGAGGAATTAATAGCTAATTTCCACATCTTTAGAACACAAGAAGAAGCAATTCGTGCTTATAAATTAAAATCTGTTCGAATTAATGACTTAATTGCAATTACAACAAGAGCTTTTGCAAACAAACAATTTGCTAAAGAAGGGTTATTAATTACAACAGTTGGAAAGATTATTTTCAACCAAGCATTCCCAGATAATTTCCCTTACATTAATACAGTTAAGAATTTATATGATAATAACTTCAACGATATTGTTGAATATCATGAATCATTAGCTAAATTCTTAAATGCTTATAACTTAAATGCACCATTAAATAAAAAGATGTTATCTAATGTAATTGATCACTTATATAAGACTTCAGAAATTGAAGTAGTGCCAGCGACAATGGATAATATTAAAGAATTAGGTTTTAAATACTCAACAATTTCAGCAACAAGTATTTCTGCTTTTGATATTCCTTTATATGAAAAGAAATATGAATACTTTAGAGAAACTGATGAAAAAGTTGCAATGTATAAAGAATTCTATCTTGATGGTAAATTAACTGATGATGAACGATATACAAAAGTAATTCGTGCATGATCCGAAACTAAAGATAAAGTTACTCAAGATATTGAAGAATTAATTAATTCAGAAGAATATAACGATAATCCAATTGTGATTATGGCTAAATCAGGAGCTCGTGGTAATACTTCTAACTTTACACAGTTAGCAGGGATGCGTGGGTTAATGAGTAAGTCATATAACTATGACCAAAAACGTCAATCAAATGTTATTCGTGATACAATTGAAACTCCAATTATCCACTCATTTAGAGAAGGGTTATCAAACTTCGAATACTTCAACTCATCATTCGGTGCTCGTAAAGGGATGACCGATACAGCGATGAAAACAGCTAAATCTGGTTACATGACTCGTAAGCTTGTTGATTCAACTCAAAGTGTTGTTATTCATGGTAATGACTGTAATACAAATACAGGAATTGTTGTTCGTGAAATTCGTAACACAAAAGACAACACTTCAATTGAGGCTTTAAAAGATCGTATCGTTGGTCGTTATACATTAAACCCAATTGTTGATAGTTCTAATAAAGTTTATTGTGAAGCTGATGAATTAATTACTGCTGAAAAAGCAGAAAGTATTCAAAATGCTGGCATTAAAGAAGTTGAAGTTCGTAGTCCACTTCACTGTAAACGAACTCATGGTCTATGTCAAAAATGTTTTGGTATTGATCTATCAACAAACAAATTAATTGAAACAGGAACTGCAATTGGAGTTATTGCTGCTCAATCAATTGGTGAACCTGGTACTCAGCTAACCATGCGTACATTCCATACAGGGGGTGTTGCTGGGGATACTAACATTACTCAAGGTTTTGAACGGATCAAACAATTATTTGACTGTATCCAACCACAAGATAATGAAAAAGCAACAATTTCACAAGTTAAAGGTAAAGTTAAATCAATTGATAAAGACCTTAACAACAGTATTAGTGTAACTATTAGTTATGGCGAAGATAATGAAATAACTTATCCAATTAGAGCAAACTCTGTACTTCGTATTAAAAAAGGTGATAATGTTGAACCTGGTCAAAAGATTACAGAAGGTTCAATCGATATCAACGAATTATTGAAATGAGCTGGTATTGAAAAAGTTCGTCACTACATCATTAAAGAAGTTCAAAAAGTTTATCGTTTACAAGGTATTGAAATTTCAGATAAATATATTGAAGTTATTATCTCTCAATTAACAAACAAAGTTACAATTACTAACCCTGGTGATTCAAACTTATTTGTGGGTGAAACAATTAGTATTAATGAGTTTACTAAAGCTTCTCATGATATGTTAATTGCAAACAAAAAACCACCAATTGCAATTAATCAAGTATTTGGATTAGACCAAGCTCCAGCTAAATCTGGTTCATTCTTATCAGCTGCTTCATTCCAAGACACAAAGAAAACATTAACAGATGCTGCTGCTCGTTCTCAAAAAGATTTATTACTTGGATTAAAAGAAAATGTAATCGTAGGAAGTTTAATTCCTGCAGGTACAGGATTAAAAGATCCAGCTGAAGTAATTGCTTATGGGGAAGAAATGTACGCTAAACAATACTAGTATTAAGTTATGTTTAAATGATGAAAATCAAAACGCTTTATTGCTTTAAGTTTAACAACAATTGCACTAACAGCAACCTTTATTAGTGTTGCTGCAGCAACTAATTATCAATATAAAATCAAACCAACGGTTTTAGAACAATTACACCAAGATCAATTTAAACAAGAATTCTTAGCTCTTAAATTAGATCCATCTATATTAAGTGATAAGAATCAAACTAAATTAAATAAGATGGTTGTTCGTTTAACTGTTTTAGATGATAAAAGTAAACCAATTATGCAAGCAAGAAGTGTTTATAATGTTTATGATCAAAACAATAACATCTTATTTGTTAGAGTTAATAAAGATTATTTAAAACTTAATTACACAATTAATATTAATTTTGAACACACTATTTCAAGCATTAATTTTGTAATAAATGAACAATTCTTAGCTAATCAAATACTAGAAGATGTTCCTTGTGGATGTAATAAAAAGAACAGTTAATTAAAAACAATAAAACTAGCTTCAATGGCTAGTTTTTGTTTTGATCTTAATTAACAGATAAATAAATATTTATATTATCATCTATAACTTTTTAATAATGTTAAAATATAAAGATATTAATCATAAGGGATAAATATGAATAAAAAACTTATTAGTTATCATACAGCTTTAATTTTATTATTTGTAATGAGTGCAGTTAGCTTATGTTATTTCTTTATTGGTAGTATAACTACACCATCACAAGTTGGTTTTTTAGCTAATCATACTGAAAGATTTGCTCCTTTAAGTTTTGCATATCAATACTATATTGATCCAAATGTCTTTGACTATTTAAACTATCAATTAGTTTATGAAATTGTACTTAGTGCAAATGGGATTGGATCAATTGCAGTTTTAGGTGCTTGAATCATTTCATGAATTTATTACTTAATAATGGTAGGAATGCTTAAGTTTTGAAAAGGAAGTATGACTAACATCATTATTAATAGTGTGATAGCTATTTGTATTGTTTATTTATTCATTATTATCTTTGCTGGATTAAATGCATCAACAATTATAGAAAACAGTTATTATAGTTATTTAAAGAGTCAAGTATTAGCTAATAGTGCTTTAAGCACTAATCAAAAAGTTGATTTATTATTACCTTATATTAATCATTTTAATATTATTAATGCTGAAGATAAAAGTTTAACTTTATTATATGTTAGTGAACATAATATTCCTTTAAGTAATGTTCGTTTTAATTTAAGTTATAGTTATGATTATGTAAACTTTAATAAGTATGGATTAATTTATTGAACCATTACTTTTGCTAGTTTAGTATTTATTATTACTTTTATTTATTATTTAATAATTTGTATCCAATTATCAATGATTGTTAATGATAATTGAAAGATCAAGATTAAACCGCGTAAAAAAGATTTAAACATTGATCGATCTAAGAAAAATAAGAAACAGGAAATTGTAGCTCCTGACCCAAGCTTAGAAGTTATTTTCAGAGAGTTGGATTTATAGAGACAAAAAAACCAGCGGGCGTCCACTGGTTTTTTTGGTTTGATAAAATGATGTTAAGCTGCTTTAGGTGCTGCTGTTTTGTTTATTTTAAATGTAACTTCACTTACAGGAAGAAGATTATTTTTTTGATCATCTTTTGTTCAAAGAGTTTTGATTCTGTATGTATTATTTGGGAATGTATCTAGACTATAAATATCAAAAATAACTTCTTCATTAGTTTTTGAGATTTCAGCAGTTGCTACCCATTTTTTGTTAACCTGTATTGGAGTACTTTCTGCTGGAATATAGCTATTGTTTGGTTCATAAACTTCAAAGACAAATTTCTTATCTTTAACTTTTTCATAATTCTTTGGAGTTGTTTTAACACGAAGAACTACATAGTTTTCATTGTTAGGTACAATAGTTTGAACACTACTAAATTTAACAACTTTTTCATCTTCTTTAGTTGTAGGTTGAGTTTGTGTTTGTGGAGATGTCATACCTTGAGCAGAACCATTTTCAGTTTGGCTAGATGAACCTGACGATTCGCCACTTCCAGCTAAATTATCAGATCCTTCTGCTTTCTTATCAGATCCATCTTTTTTCATATCTTCTGACATAGAATTTTGTCCGCCGGCAGAATCGCCATCCTTATTTTCATCCATTTTATTTTTATTCTGATCTTCAGAAGTCTTATCAGTATCTGATGGTGTTTCTCCTTCTTTTTTCATTGGTTGTTCAGCTTGCTCGCCAGATCCGCCACCTTGTTTTTCTACATTTGGTGCTGCTTGATCTTTTTTCTCTGCTTCTTTACCAGCTCCATCACCTGAGCCTGGCGATTCTGTATTACCTTGTTGAGTTGTACCATCATCATTTTTCTTTTCAGAATCAGGGTTAGCACCAGAACCTACATTTGGTTTATTTTGTTCGCCTTCCCCATTTTGTTTAGAATTGGCTTCACCACCAGAATTATTAGGATTTCCTGGTTGAGTTTGGTTAGTTTGATCAGTTCCTTTAGGGTCTTTTTGAGTTGATGAATCAGGATTAGATGGATTAGTTGTATTATTTTCCGAACCTTGACCACTTGGATTTGTTGTAGAACCACTTCCTGGGTTTGTAGATTGAGATGGGTTTTGAGTACCCTGAGAAGGTTTATTTGGTTTCGCCTTTGTTGGTGCACAAGCTGCAACCACTCCAATAACACTAACCCCTGCCATAATAGCACTAACTGATAAAGCTAGTGCTTTTTTGTTTTTGAATTTACTCATATTTATAAATCCTTTGATAGTAAATTATGTCTAAAATTCCTTTTATCAAAGCTTGGATTTATTTGAAATATGGAGTGATTTTAAAAACTTTTTCTTCTTTTGCAAAAAAAAAAAAAAAAAAGACTTTTGGAGTTGGATGTTGAAATGAACCCTAAAAGTTGGACAACCAACGAAAGGATTCATTTTTCATGAAATTAACATACAAAGATAAGTTAGAGATCTACTCTTTGTACAAAGAAAAAGATTTTTCATTTAATAAAATTGCAAAGAAATACAATTTAAACAGAACCGTTGTTTGATACATTATTCGGTTAATAGAAAGGCATGGAACTAAGATTGTTTATCGTTCTAGGAATAAAAAATATTCTAAAGAATTCAAAAAAGCAGCAATTGATCGTGTTTTGCTTAACGGTGAAACTTATGTAAGGGTATCGATAGAATTAGGATTATCTAATGTTGGTTTATTACACTCATGAATTAAATCTTTTCTTGAAAACGGGTATAATGTTGTAGAGAAAAAGAGGGGCCGTAAACCATATGAACAAAAAGCAAGAAAACAAGACGAACATCTCATTGAAGCAAGAAAATGAACTTTTACGAAAGCAGAATTTACGCCTTACCATAGAGAACGAATACTTAAAAAAATTAGATGCCTTAGTTCAGAAAAGAGAAAACCAACAAAAGAAGAAATAGCTCAAGCTATCACAGAACTAAGGCAAGAATTGTTATGTAGTTTGAGATTCATTTTAGAAGTAATTAATAGCAATCCAAATTGTCCAGGCATTTCAAGAAGTGATTATTATTACCACCTTAAAAAGGTAAGTAAGGATCTGAAAAACAAGGAAATAATGAGCCTTATCACTGAAATTTATTACCACCACAAAAAACGCTATGGATACCGTAGAATCACACTAGAATTAGCAAATAGAGGGATTTTAATTAATCATAAAAAAGTGAAACGTTTAATGAAACTAATGGGATTATTTGCTCTAACTCCTAAAGCTAAATATCGATCATACAAAGGCGATTTAAATGGGGTAGTGAAGAGTCATCTATTAATCAAGATTCAAGATCAAGTTGCTCATAAAACTTATTATCAACGAGATTTTTCAACCACTTCTTGTAATCAAAAATGAACAACTGATGTTACTGAATTTCGCATCACTAATAGCAAAGTATACTTATCACCAATTATGGATATGCACAATAGAGAAATTATTGCTTTTAATATTTCAACAAGCCCTAACTTTCAACAGACAGTTAAGATGATTGGTGAAGCTTTTCAAAAGTTTGAAGACTTAAGTGGGTTAATATTGCATTCAGATCAAGGCTGACAATATCAAATGCGCCAATACCGCCAAATGCTAGCTGAGAAAAATATTATTCAATCAATGTCGCGAAAAGGTAATTGTCTTGATAATTCGCCTATGGAAAATTTCTTCGGTAAACTAAAAAACGAAATGTTTTATGGTCATGAATCTGAATTTAAAACGGTTGAAGAATTAATCCAAGCTATAACAAACTACATTCATTACTATAATAACGAAAGAATACAAGTAAAATTAAAAGGATTGACTCCTGTACAATACAGGCATCAATCCTTATAACAATAGACAAGAATTAATTTGTCCAAAAAATCGGGTTCACTACATACTATCATGCTTGGTTGTTTTTTAATTAATTTGATGAACTAAAAACTTTAGTTTGTTGTTTCTTTGATTTATCATAAAATAGATCATCAGCCATTTTAACTAATGTTGCTTGAACATTAATTAGTTCAGATCAATTATTAATAGGATATTTATTTTTAATGTAATCTAAATCAGATCCAGCTATTATTAAAGCATTGATTAATTCATTATAAAACCGTTTATATAAATGGGTTTGGTAATGAATTAAATTAATAATCATACTAAATCGTTGATTAATTAATTCACAAACCCGATGATTAAACTTAGTATCTAAAATTTCATTAAAATCAATTCTTTTCTTAAAGTGAATTAATTGATCTAAGTGTTCAATAAAATCAAAGTCTTCGACTAATCAGTTTTGATCAATGCGACAGTTAATCATCTCTCTTTGATTAGAATTGCAATATGCTTCTATTTGGTATTTTTTATTTTTAAGTTCAACTATTTTATCAACTAGATCATTGTAGATCATTAATCATTCAGCTAGATTGTAGTGGAGTTGATTAAGTTCATTTACAAAATAACTTAAATCTAAATAAAACTGGTGTGTTTTAAAAATAAAATCAATTGATTCAACAATTTCACTTTGATTGATGATTTGCGAACTAAGTTGATCTAAAATAGCTTGAATTTGTTCACACTTTACTAAAAGTTGATCAAACTTAAAGTTGTTTAGTTCACTGTTTAGTTTTAATAAAAATTCTTTAGTTTTATTGAGTTGGTAATTTAGTGTTCCATAATCTTTTTTAAAGACATTTTTATATTGTTCAAACAATTGTGCTCCAATTGCATTTTGTGAACTTAATTTATATAAATCAATGATTTTAGCTAAGTATTGTTTTAATTCATTATTCAGATCATTAAATTGACTCTGATTGATCATTGTTAAGAATTTATTATTCTTAAATAAAGCAAAATCAGCTATTGCATCTTTAATTTGTTGGATTTGACTTAATGTTAAAAAATTCTTTTTTTCAACATTTAAAGCTGAAGCATTGTTGTAATTATCAATTAATTGGACTTGTTTAATCACATTTAATAAGTTGTTTAAGATCCAATGTAAATTACTAATTTTATATAATAATTGAACATAGGTTTTAGAATACTTAAACCAAAGTTGTTCATTTTTTTGATTTCTTAAATCAATTAATTGTTGATTAAAAGCATCATTAACTGAATAAAATCTTAAACAATCAATATTATATTTATTACATAACTTAGTATAATGATTATTAAGTTGATCGATTTGATCAATTAATTGTTGTTCATTTTGATCATTAGCTAATGTATCTTTTCAAAATAGCACAATTGCATCATTTAATACATTAATTTGTTGATATAAATCATTGTTTTGTTCAACTAAAAGTTTATGGTACGTTTTTATTTTTTTAAAATTAAAACGAACAATACTTAATCGATAGTTTCTTAGATTAGCTAAGAAACTATTAAGATTATTACTAATTTGTTCTAAATAACTGTTAATTAAGTTACTATAGCTAGGATTTGAAACAAACAAATTAGATGTATTATAGTAGTAATGATTAAAATCACTTCTAGTGATGATTAATGCTTTTAAGCAAATGATCCGGAGTTGTTCATATTGCTTTTTATGTTTATTTATAATATAAAAAGCTCATAGATAAATAGCACTAAACCCTAAGGGTAATAAAAGTAAAATCAAAAAGTAATAGTACATAAACAACTCCTGTTGATTTATATTTATATTTATATTATAAAATGATTAACTATATCATTTGCATTAAAAATTAAAATCAAGTATAATATACAAAGCGATAATCAGCGTTATTGTATAGTCGTTGTCTATTACTGTCATAAATAACCAACTCTAGGTTGGTTATTTCTTATGTTTAATAGTAAGTTAGGCTGTGTCACTGAAATTATTAAAGAGTAATAAAAGCACTAGAACAATAAACATTGTTGATTGTACGCCAATAAAATGAAAACTATTAAAGGAGTCAATCATGAGTCGATATACAGGAAGTATATTTAAAAAATCTCGTCGTCTTGGATTTTCATTACTTGAAAATAACAAAGAATTTACTAAAGGAAAGAAACGTTCATACGGACCTGGTCAACATGGTAACAAGCGTACTAAGTTATCAAACTATGGTCAACAATTAGTTGAAAAACAAAAACTAATGTACTTATATGGTTTAAATGATCGTCAATTCCGTCGTCTTTATCGTGTAGCTTTAGGACGTGCTGGAGTTTTAACTATTAACTTATTACAAGTTTTAGAATCTCGTTTAGATTCATTAGTTTACCGTGCAGGAATTGCACCAACTCGTCGTGCTGCTCGTCAATTAGTTAACCACTCACACATTTTAGTTGATGGTAAAAAAGTTGATATTCCATCTGCTTTAATTGAAGTTGGTTCTGTAATTAGTGTTAAAGCAAATGCTTTAAATATTCCATTAATTAAAAACACAATGAACACACCAGCTCCATTTATGAAATTAGTTGATAAAGATACTAAAGCTGTTAAATATGACCGTTTACCAGAACGTGAAGAATTACCAGCAGATGTAAATGAAGCATACGTTGTTGAATGATACAACCGTTTAATGTAATTAATCATTTTATTACATACTCTAAAACACTTGCAAATGCAGGTGTTTTTTTGTTCTATACAAATTAAATTAGAAAACTAAATTATAAATATTAATAGATTAGTAATAAAAAAGAAGAAGCATTAAACTTCTTCTTTAATCATTACTTTTTCTCTATTTAATTGAGTTGTTAATAATAATTTAAATTATTTTTAAATTTAGGGATTAAGCTGATTGAGATGGGTCAGCTGGTGTTGCAGGTTGTCCAGAAGGTTCGCCGCTTGTTGATGAATCGGCTCCGCCTGTAGTTTCTCCATTTTTAGGATTAGATGTTGTTGCAGCACCTTCTGTTGATGTGCTTTCACTTTCAGATGTTCCAGCAGCACTTTGGTCAGAATTACTAGTAGTTGAGTTTGTATCACCTGTTGGCGCACCTTGTGAACTTGAAGAGCTGTCAACATTATTTGATGTTCCTATAGAAGCATTATTAGAATTGTCTCCTTGTGTTGTACCATCATTTTTGCCTGACGATTCACTTGCTGAAGAACCATCGCCTTGACCAGCTACAGTTCCTGATGCATCGCTTGATGTACCTTCACTTTGGTTATTTCCTGTATTACCAGTTGATGAACCACCAGTGTTTGAACTAGCTTCTGAACTTGCTGAATCAGTTGATGAACCACTATTACCTTGACCAGCTGTTGAATCTGAACCACTGCCTGATGAACTGTTGTTTGAGTCACCACCAGCATTTGAAGATTCACTTCCAGCTGTTCCATTACCTGAGCTGCTAGTTCCTGATCCTGATGAACCACCAGAAGCATTTTCATTTTGGTTATTTGAACCGTTTGAAGATTGGTTTCCTGCAGCTTCACCACCTGCTTGGCTTTCTTTACCACCGTTTTCTGTTGGTGGAGTTTGTGCATCACTACCTGCTGCTTCTTTTTCTACAACAAATTCTTTAGCTTTTAATGTTTCACTTAAAGCAACTTGTGTTGATTCATTAGCGTTTTCATTTGCAAAAACAGTAAGTGAAACTATTGTATAACTTGCTCCAGGTTCTAATCCTTCAAAACTTAAAGTTGCTTTATTATTTTCTACCTTAGCTTGAGCTGTTTTCTTAACAGCTTCTTGTCCTTCTGCTACTTTTTTAGATAATTCAACTTTTAAGTATTTATCATTTGCATTTGTAACATTTAAAACCAAATCATATTTATTTCCGTTTTTAGTTAACTTAGCATTTTCATCCAAACTAACAGTTGGTGTAGCTTGAGTTATAACTTCTTCACCTGATCCCTGTTTAGATGGAGTTGTTGGTGTTGGATTAATAGGTTTTTTATTCTTGGTTGGTGCACAAGCTGCAGCAACCCCGATAACACCCGCACCTATTGCAAGTGCACTAACAGCTAGAATTAGTGATTTTTTGTTTTTTAATTTTTTCATACTTTTAATAAATCCTTGTGTTTTTAAAATGTATGAAAATCCCTTTTATGTCAAAAGCTTGAAATCACAAAATATATAATAGTATAAACTAATTTATAATATATTGCAAAACAGGAAAAAAACAAGAACTTTAATTATAGTTAACTTCTTATTAATTATTAATAATCATTAAACTAATTAAAACTCTTGTAATCAATCTAATAAGTAAACAATATTTTCTTACTTATAATCTCTTCTTGTATATCTAAAATAAACACCAATATATAAAGCTGTTAATAAAGCAACTCAGATTAAACTATAAAGTGGTTTAATAACAACTTGATTAGCTCTTTTAATTGAATAAACTTGATCAACTGCTCCAAATAAATAATTATTTGAAGGAATTAATTTATATCGATAAATTACTTTATTTTGTTTATTTTCTCTTTGTTGAGTCTCATATCCTGAATACCCACCAATGATATATACTTCTCCATCAATATTAACTTGATAACTACCTGGTGCATAATTCTTGCTAACAACACTATTTCTAAGTAAAGTTAATAAGATTGGTGAATTTTGATGATAGAAGTAGATGTAATAAATTAATGCTGTTGTTAAATATAATTTCTTTTCAATAATTGATTTAATTTGTGGTTGTCTTATTGAATTCATCACAATTGTATTATCATCAACTAATAAGTGTAATTTATCTTCTAATCGATCATCAACACTATTACTAATAGCAGCTAATAAATTAGCTTTTGAAATACTAGGATCTAGTTGTTTAAATCATTTATTAGCAAATTCAATAAATACTTTTGAAGATAGAATTTGATGAAGTAGTGGTCAAATTAATTCACCAACAACATCTTGTTGAACTGGTAATAATTTATCATCTTCTTTAAAACTAATATCAAAATTATCAGCATTCTTACGAGCATAAATAATTTCTTTATCAACAAGTTTATTAGCAATTTGTTTAGAGTTAATAGAAGGATTATTAATTAAACTAAAGTTCTTTAAAGCATTAGGGACAATATATTGTAGATTTTGTTGATCATTACTTGCTATATTTAATTTAATTAAATTAGGATTTGGATTTAGTTGGTAATTACTTAGTTTTGAATCTTGATCATTGTAGTTTAAATAAGTACTAAGGGCTTTATCTTTTTTGTTTGTAATTACACTAATTGGATCTTTATCATTAACTGAAAACACATCAATTAATTGGAATGGTACTAGTAAATAAGATAGTGATTGGGTTAATTTAGCAGCTTGTTTTGAATCTTCAATAGCTTGGTTAATAAAAGCGATTTGTGCTTCATCAAACTTTGTTTTATTAACTGTTTTAGGAATAATAAAATATTCATCTTGTTTATTAGCTAAATAAAACTTTTCAGCATTTAGAATTGTTTGTGAATCATTATTTCCAGCTGGTAGTTTCTGATTAAAGATCTGAGCAAAAGTTTCAGCTCTTGATGTTGAATATAAACTAGCAACAGATCCCCCGATTACAAGTGGAACAAAAGTTAGAATAGGAATAATTAAACTAACTTTTGAATTAGCTTTAGAAGCAATTAATATAGCTACTAGTCCAAATATTAAATAAGTTACTAATACTGAAAAGAATGAAGAAATAAACCAAAGATTTACATCATTATTATATTTAAGATTACTTAAATAAAAGATCATTAATCCAACATAACTAATTAAAGTATGAAACACACCCAACAAACTAAAGAACACTAATTTAGTACTAAAAATATTTCTTCTAGTTATACTTTTAGAAAAAACTAAAATATCGATTCCTTCTTTAGCTAAATCCTTAAATAGATTTAATCCTTTTAAACATCCATAAATTAAAGCTAAAACTAAATTAATGACTAGATTAACATAACTAATAATTAAAAAAGTAGAAGCATCCTTAGCTACTGTATTAGCTACGATACCTAAAATAATGCTAATTATTAAAGCAATAACACCAAGCACATAAGTGCTTGGTTTTTTAAATATAATCCGAGCTAAAAAGCGTGAATAAGAATAGGCTTGTTTTAATGATGGTTTGATTAACATATATTAAAAAGACCTCTTATAAAGAGTTAGCTATATTTTAGATGATTTGCTAACTAAAAAATAAGAGGATTAATGCTGTAGTTATATTATTTATTAATTTATTAAATTAAAGGGAACATCTAATAATATAGCTAATTAATTATTGTTTTAAAATTAAACTAAATTTATTGTTAGGATAATTGTTGTAGCTTATTATAAAATTAATGAGTTATTGCTAAACTTTAGATAATTAGATTTTTAAAAGAGAGACTTTGTTTTAATCTTTCTTGTTTTTATAAAAATAAAATAAAATAAAATAAAAAGATAAACAATAAAAAATACCAACAATGAATGTTAGTATTTTGATCTTATTATCTTATCTTGTTTCCATAGAAACTAAAGATTGCTGCATTGAATTGACCACCGAATTGTGCACTATCTGCATTATATGGTTGATTACCTGCTGGGTATCGCTGGTTTTGTTGAGCTCTTGGGTTTTGTGGATTAGGTGCTTGTTTTTTAATTGAACCAAAATAAACTGTTGGTCCTTTATTAATATTTTCTTTAGTGTAAAATAAAATAATTCCTGGATTATCAGCTTGATATAAATCAACTAACTTCTCTTTTTTTAAGTAATTGTTTAAATACTTAACAACTTCTCTAAATTCTTCAGCTTGTTTATCAGTTCTAAAGTAAACTAGTTTATCATCTTTATCTCGATATTGTTTACTAACATCATATGAATAAGTTTGTGGTGCTGATGCTGCTCATCTTTTATCAGCTTCAATTGTACTAGCTTTAGCTGTTGCTAATTTTTGCATATATGCTTGTTCAGCTAAGAATACATCATCATTTAAGAAATCAACAAAACCAAAGAATTGGGGAACTGTTTTATAAGAGTCTTTATAAAGCTTAGTGTTATTAATAACCTTAGCTAGATCACCATTGAATTTAAGGTTGTAATTATTCTTTAAATCTTCAATTTTAGAGATGTGATTTAGTTCATTATTAAACATAAAGTTGTTATGTTGGATATTTGATTGTGAACCAAAATAAAGCACATAATTACCATCATTTACTTTACTAGTTCCTAGAATCAATTCTTTTAAACTAACCTTTGAGTTATTTAGATTATTATAAGATAATGCTTGATTTAATTCACTAGTATTTAAATTTTTAGCATATGTTTTTTGTTTTGTATTTAGAGCTAAAAAAGTAGCAGTTGCAACTACTCCAGCTGCTGCACCTAAAATTGATGCAGTAATTAATATTGCTTTTTTCATAAATACCTCTAAACAAAGATTAGTGAACAATTAAAACAATTAATTGCTTAGTATATAATATGTTAACAATTAACAATAAATATAATTATATAATAGACAAATATAAAATATACAATTCTTTAAACCTAAGGATGTTTATTCATTCCTAAAATTTAAAGATTACTAAAATACATAGTATTATAGTTGTATTAATATACTTAATTATCACTTAAAATAAAATCAACTAGATAATATTAATTGATAAGGAGTAAAAGAGTTATGGCAGATCAAATTCAGCACGATCAGAATTACATTTTAGAAGTTAATGACTTAACTAAAGTTTACAAAGGTTCAACTCAAGGCGTTCGTAATTTAACTTTTAAAATTAAAAAAGGTGAAATTCACGCTTTTTTAGGTGAAAATGGATCTGGTAAAACAACAACGATCAAAAGTATTATTAATGCTTACTCTTCTTATCAAGGGACGATCTTAATCGATGGGTTTGATAATAAAACACCAGAATCAAAAGATAAACTAGGGTATGTGCCTGAAAATGCTCTATTCCCGTCTGAGTTAACTACTTTTGATTATTTACACTCATTAGCTCTTTTATCTAAAGTACCAGCTAAAGTAGCAAAAGAGAAAATTCTAAACTATTTAGATAAATTTGGAATTTTATTCCTTAAAAAGCACCAAATGGTGCTTAATTATTTGCGTGGCGATGACCTATTTTATTTTAAACTATCGTCGGCTCTAGAGTGCTTGACTTCTGTGTTCGGGATGGGAACAGGTATTTCCACTCTGATATCTTCACCACACTATTTGATCGATATTTGAAAACTAAATATTATCAACACTTTTTAATCAATGACAGGATTTACATAAGTCCTCGAATTATTAGTATCAGTTAGCTTAACACGTCACCGTGCGTACACATCTGACCTATCAACGTTATGGTCTATAACGATTCTTACTCCATTTAAGGAAGGGAAGATTAATCTTGAAGTTAGTTTCACACTTAGATGCTTTCAGCGTTTCTCTATTCCACACGTTGCTACCCTGCAGTGCCGCTGGCGCGACAACAGGATCACAAGAGGTGTGTCCATTCCGGTCCTCTCGTACTAGGAACAGCTCTTCTCAATCTTCCTACGGGCATGACAGATAGGAACCAACCTGTCTCACGACGGTTTGAACCCAACTCACGTATCTCTTTAATCGGCGAACAGCCGAACCCTTGGAACCTGCTTCAGCTCCAGGATGAGATGAGTCGACATCGAGGTGCCAAACAGTGCCGTCGATATGAACTCTTGGGCACTATCAGCCTGTTATCCCCAGAGTAGCTTTTATCCGTTGAGCGATGACCCTTCCATACGGAGTCACCGGATCACTATGACCTAGTTTCCTACCTGTTCGACTTGTAAGTCTCACAGTCAAGCACCCTTATACCATTACACTCTATACACGATTTCCAACCGTGCTGAGGGTACCGTTGCGCGCCTCCGTTACCTTTTGGGAGGCGACCGCCCCAGTCAAACTGCCCACCTAACACTGTCCCCCAACCAGATTCATGGTTGCAGGTTAGAGAATTCTTATTGCAAGGGTAGTATTCCAACGGTGACTCCATATACCCTAGCGAGTATACTTCAAAGTCTCCTACCTATGCTCTACAAGCAATAAAAATTCCCAATATTAAGCTACAGTAAAGCTTCATGGGGTCTTTCCGTCCAATCACGCCAAGAGGGCGTCTTCACCCTCACCAGGATTTCACCGAGTCTACAGTTGAGACAGTCAAGAGATGGTTACACCATTCAAGCGGGACGGAATTTACCCGACAAGGAATTTCGCTACCTTAGGACCGTTATAGTTACGGCCGCCATTCACTGGGGCTTCAGTCAAAAGCTTCGCTTGCGCTAACATTCTTCTTTAACCTTACAGCATTGGGCAGGTGTCACCCCATATACATCGTCTTACGACTTAGCATAGAGCTGTGTTTTTGTTAAACAGTCCCCCCTCGCTATTCACTGCGGCTCACCGTTAAGTGAGCATCCCTTATTGCTAACGTACGGGATCAATTTGCAGAGTTCCTTAACTGTAGTTAACTCGCTAACCTTAGGATATTCTCCTTGACTACGTGTGTTCGTTCTCGGTACGAACTACATATTGTTTAACGCTAGAAGCTTTTCTTGGAAGCATGATATATATGTCTTCTCTACTGCCCGAAGGGGTCGATCGTACTCATAACTTAGTCTTATGACAAACGGATTTGCCTATTTGTCAACCTTGTTATTTAAACCAGAATCCGATTACTGGCACATAATAACCTTCTCCGTCACTCCATCACACAATACATAGGTACAGGAATATTAACCTGTTTTCCATCGACTACGCTTTTCAGCCTCGCCTTAGGATTCGACTTACCCTGGGAGGACGACCCTGGCCCAGGAACCCTTAGTCAATCGGTTTAAGAGATTCTCACTCTCATTCGTTACTCACGCCAGCATTCTTGCTTGTATAAAGTCCAATAGCCTTCACAGTCTACCTTCATCCCATATACAACACTCGTCTACCGTAGCAAATGCTACCCATAACTTCGGTTATATGCTTAGCCCCGTTACATCTTCCGCGCAGAGTCTCTCGACAAGTGAGCTGTTACGCACTCTTTAAACGGTGGCTGCTTCTAAGCCAACATCCTTGCTGTTTAAGAAACTCAACATCGTTTTCCACTTAGCATATATTAGGGACCTTAGTTAATGATCTGGGCTGTTTCCCTCGCGACAATGAAGCTTATCCCCCACTGTCTGACTGCTGGAGTAGATTATATGGTATTCAGAGTTTAATTCTATTCAGTACACCGAGGTGGCGCCATCATAGATTCAGCGCTTTACCCCCACATAATCAATAATCCAACGCTATTCCTAAAAATATTTCGACGAGAACGAGCTATCACGGAGTTCGATTGGAATTTCACCGCTATCCACAGGTCATCCCCTGTCGTTTCAACGAAAGTGGGTTCGGTCCTCCAGTAAATGTTACTTCACCTTCAACCTGCCCATGGATAGATCACTCCGTTTCGCGTCTATTGCAACATACTAAAGCGCCCTGTTCAGACTCGGTTTCCCTACGGCTCCGTTTCTACAACTTAACCTCGCATGCTACAATAACTCGCTGGCTCATACTTCAAAAGGCACGCTATCACACATTGATGTGCTCTAACACCTTGTAAGCTTATGGTTTCAGGTTCTATTTCACTCCCATCTCTGGGTTCTTTTCACCGTTCCCTCACGGTACTATGCGCTATCGGTGACAAACTAGTATTTAGGCTTACCCAATGGTCTGGGCAGATTCAGACAGGATTCCACGTGTCCCGCCCTACTCAGGATACTACTAGGTAAAATAATGATTTCGTATACGGGATTATCACCCTCTATGATTTGGCTTCCCAACCAATTCTACTATCATTATTTAGTCCACATTGTAGTCCTACAACCCCAAGATAAATCTTGGTTTGGCCTGCTCCCCTTTCGCTCGCCGCTACTGAGGGAATCACATTCGTTTTCTTTTCCTTTGGCTACTGAGATGTTTCACTTCACCAAGTATTGCATTATTAAGCTATGTATTCACTTAATAATAGTATAGTAATGGAGTTACTATACTGAGTTTCCTCATTCGGAGATCAACGGATTGGCGTTTCTTATCAACTACCCGTTGCTTATCGCAGATTTGCACGTCCTTCATCGCCTGTTTGTCCCAAGGCATTCACCATAAGCTCTTAGTAACTTATTATAAATCCTTTAAGTTTTGTTATATGATTGTTAACTATATTAAAAATATAGTATCTGTTCAATGACAAATTTAATCGTCATTGATTAGAAAGATTTGTTGATATTATTCAGTTTTCAAAGATCAATCACCATATTAAAAACTAATATGGGAGAGAATGAATCTCTCAAAACTAAATAGAATCCGACCATTATATGAATGTAATAAAAAAATAATTGTGGCTATATATAATGGATTTTGTATAAATGTACACTTAGTACGTAAATTTAAAATTTACTCCGAAGAAAGGAGGTGATCCATCCCCACGTTCTCGTAGGGATACCTTGTTACGACTTAACTCCAGTCACCAATCCTACCCTAGACGTATGCCTCCAAAAAGGTTAACAGTACGGTTTCAGATATTACCGGCTCCCATAGTTTGACGGGCGGTGTGTACAAGACCCGAGAACGTATTCACCGCGACATGTCTGATTCGCGATTACTAGTGATTCCAACTTCAAGAGGGCGAATTGCAGCCCTCTATCCGAACTGAGACTAACTTTATCAGATTCGCTCAACCTTGCGGAATTGCAGCTGTTTGTATTAGCCATTGTAGCACGTTTGCAGCCCTAGATATAAGGGGCATGATGATTTGACGTCATCCCCACCTTCCTCTACCTTGCGGTAGCAGTATCGATAGATAAATTAACTAGCGAAAGGGGTTGCGCTCGTTGCGGGACTTAACCCAACATCTCACGACACGAGCTGACGACAACCATGCACCACCTGTCATATTGTTAACCTCCGCTATATTTCTATAGCATTGCAATAGATGTCAAACCTAGGTAAGGTTCTACGTGTATTGTCAAATTAAGCAACATGCTCCACCACTTGTGCGGGTCCCCGTCAATTCCGTTTGAGTTTCATTCTTGCGAATGTACTACCCAGGCACATCATTTAATGCGTTAGCTACAACACCGACTCATAATCGAGCCGACATTTAATGATGATCGTTTACGGTGTGGACTACTAGGGTATCTAATCCTATTTGCTCCCCACACTTTCGAGCCTAAGCGTCAGTAATAGTCCAAGTTGGCGCCTTCGCCACCGGTGTTCTTCCATATATCTACGCATTTTACCGCTCCACATGGAGTTCCCCAACTCTCTGCTACACTCTAGATTCGTAGTTTTTGATACAGCTAGACGTTAAGCATCTAGATTTCATACCAAACTTACAAATCCGCCTGCGCTCGTTTTACGCCCAGTAAATCCGGATAACGCTTGCATCCTATGTATTACCGCGGCTGCTGGCACATAGTTAGCCGATACTTATTCAAATGGTACAGTCAAACTAAAATCATTTCCTATTTTAGTGGTTCTTCCCAAATAAAAGAACTTTACAATCTTATAGACCTTCATCGTTCACGCGGCATTGCTTCATAAGGCTTTCGCCCATTGTGAAAAATTCCCTACTGCTGCCTCCCGTAGGAGTATGGGCCGTGTCTCAGTCCCATTGTGGCTGTTCTACCTCTCAGTACAGCTACGCGTCAATGACTTGGTGAGCCGTTACCTCACCAACTATCTGATACGTCGCACCCTCATCCAAAAGCGTTGCAAACGCAACTTTCTACATTCACTCATGCAAGTAAATGTTATTATCCGGTATTAGCTAATCTTTCGACTAGTTATCCCAAACTTAAGGGTAGATTGGATACGTGTTACTCACCCGTTCACCACTAAGCCAAAAAGGCTTCGTTCGATTTGCATGTATTAGGCATGCCGCCAGCGTTAATCCTGAGCCAGGATCAAACTCTTAAAAATTGACGGATTCTATTTAGTTTTCAAAGATCATTCTTGTGCTATAAGACACAACCTTATAAGTATATCATTAATTAGAAATGTTTGTCAATACTTTTTTTATTTTTTTCGCATTTCTTTTTTTATTACGGTTTTTAGCAATTGCTAGATTCATAATTTCTCGATTTAAATTAGTAATCTCGTTGCCACTAGAAGAAATTGACATTACTTTATAAGTTAATAAATGTAATGGACACACCAAAGATTTGAATTGACTACATTGAAACATAATATTAAAAACAAGCCAGCGTTGAAAAAAGTTGGTTTGTTTGATTTTAGTGAAATGATAAATACTAAGATCACTAAATTCTTTATGTTGCAATTTTAGAACACTAATCTTAAAACAGGTTTCAAATTCATCATCATTAATCGTATCAACAATTGATCCAATAAAAGATGCAATAGCTTTATAAGTTTGCTGATTGGCTTTTGTTAGAGTAATGTTGTTTAATTCTAACGCTTGTTTGAATTTGGCTTTAGTTGCTGTATAGAGTGCTGTATTTTGAAATAAAACTTTAATCTGAATAAAATAAATCACTAAATTATTAACTAAAATCGTTTTCTTAATGTCATTATAATGATAAGTTCAATAAGCATTCCGGTTAGTAATATGCTCATAGACAAAGTTGTGCAACTCCTTATAACCATACAAGAAGCAAATAAAAGCACAAACTCATATTAAATAACGATTCGTTGTTGACCAACTAACAAACTTCATTTCTTGTTGTTGGAAAATACGAATAATAAAGGTGATTAGAATTTTATTTTTATGCGGATATTTATATAGTTGTTTTTCAAAAGTTTTAACATCATCAGCAACCAATTGACAAAAGGTGTTGATAAATTCTTCTGCAACCATAATAAACCTATGTTATTAATGATTTCTATATCGTAATTATTATAACCTAATTCATTAATAAAAAGATATAAATTATTAAATATTTTTTAAGATTACATAATTAATATTAATTAAGGTTGATAAATAAACAATAAAAAAGTACCTTTGGTTTAAATAAGGTACTTAGATCATATTAATGTTAGGTAGTAAGATTTGATTAAAACTTGTTGTTGTTGTTGTTGTTGTTGTTGTTGTTGTTGTTGTTGGATGTTCAATTATATTTGCTTGAACTACAATATTAGGATCAACAATTAATAATAAGAAAGCAATTCCCATTCCAAATAAGATAATAGTTGTCACCATATCTAATAAAGTAGATAGGATTGGAGTAGACATAATTGTTGGATCAATTTTTAGTTTAGTAGCTAATAATGGTAATGTACCACCTAATAGTTTAGAAATAATAATTGATAAGAATAAAGCAAGCGAAGTAGCTGCTGATACAATTGTACCAACTACCATTGGATTATTAATGGTAGTAACTAAAAGTCCATTACTTTTAAGATCAGGTGGGACAATTGCAAAATAAACAGCTAATCGAGCAAAATTAATGACCCCTAAAACAAGTCCCATTAATACCCCAACTAAAAACTCTTTGCCCATTACCTTATTATATTCTTTAATGGTGATCTCACCAATCGAAAGAGCACGAATCACAGAAGCTGCAGACTGACTACCTGCATTCCCTGAAGTCCCAGTCATAGCAGGGATAATTGGAACTATTACTAAAGTTGAAAGTCCTGCTGTTAAGGTTTGCCCTAAATCCTGGAATTTATCAATTAAAAAAGCTGTTAAAGTAGCTGAAAGCATTAAAATTGCTAATCAAAGAAGTCGTGATTTAAAAATCACAAACACGTTTGATTTAATATAAGGAAAGTCAAGTTCAGCAATCCCGTACATTTTATAAATATCAGTTGTTGCTTCTTCATCTAAAATTGGTTGAATGTCGTTGTCAGTGATATATCCAATTAATTCATCATCTTTATTAATAACAGCAATTTGTTCAATTTGATATTTTCTAAAGATTTCAACTACATCTTCAATTTCTTCATCAGAACGTACATAGAATACATCTTCTTTATAAACACTACTTACTTTTTGATCAAATGAATCAGCAAACAATAAGTTATGGATGGTAACAAAACCTTTTAATTTATTTTCATCATCAACTACATAAATTAAGTTACTTTGTTCAAAATCCTCATGCATTCTTTTAATTTCAATAATTGCTTCTGTTATGGTTAGATTAATGTTTAATGTAAAGAATTCAGAGTTAACAATTGCTCCAACATGATCTTGATCAAACTCACTTTGTTGTTTAATTGCTGCACGTTGTTGACTATCAAGAGCAATGATAATTTTCTTTAAGTGTTCAGGTAGATCATAAGTTAAATTAATAACATCATCATTATATAGTTCAAATAAGATGATTCTTAGTTGATGAATACTTGCAGTTTCTATAATAGCTGCTTGGGTTTTAATGTTTAAATATTTAAAAACCTCACCACAAATACTATCTTTATTAGCTAATAAAACAAATAAAATAACATCTGCATCTTCAATGCTTTCAAGTGCTTCAACAACATAGTCAATCCGTTTGTTTTTTAAAGCTTTTTTAACACCATTGATATCTTTGTGTTCGTAAAATTTGGTAATAATGTTAGCAAGTGAAGTTTTTTCTTGTTTAATTTGTCTACTAAACATCACATATACCTCATCCCAAATATTATTTAATTATAAACCCAACACCATTAAAAAATAGCAATTTTTATTTAAATTTATCATTTATTAATAGTTAAATAAAAGATATTAATAAACAAACAAAAAAGTAGGAGCAACCCTACTTTTGTTTAATGTTATTAATTAGAATTTTTGGTTAACTGCAATGTTGTAGAATGTTCTTAACATTACCCCAGTTCCCTTATGACCAACATCAGCTGTAATCGCAACATCGAAGTGTGCATAAGGTAAGTTTTCAGTGAACTCTTTTAAGAAACTTGCAGCACGTGAAGAACCACCACGCGGATCAGATACTGAGTTAGCAATATCAGCAACATCTGATTTTAACATTTTTAAGAAGTCGTTGTGGAATGGAAGTCTTCATACTAATTCACCAGTGAATTCAGCTGATTTACTTACTTCATTTCATAAGCAGTTTGAAGTTGTTCAAACTCCTGAGTATGTATCACCAAGAGCATAAATCATTGCTCCTGTTAATGTGGCAATATCAAATAATTTAGATGCTTTTAAGTCTTTAGCAGCATATGTTAATGCGTCAGCTAAAATTAAACGTCCTTCAGCATCTGTGTTATCTAATTCAACAGTTTTTCCGTTGTATGCAACTACTAAATCATCTGGTTTTTGAGCTTCAGCTCCAAGTAAGTTAAACACTAATGGACAAACAGCAACAACATTAACTTTTTCTTCATTAACTGCTAAAGCACGTACTGTTGAAGCAACAATTGCTGCTCCTGACATATCGAATTTCATTCAACGCATGTGTGAACCAGTTTTAACATTATATCCACCAGTGTCAAAACATACACCTTTACCAACAAATGCATATTTTTCTTTTGTTGATGAGTTGTTTAAGTATTCGATTACAACAAGACGAGGTTGGAACTTTTCACTAACTGCAGCTTTTCCTACTCCGTAGTGTAAGTTCATTCCTTTTTGTAATAAATCATCACGATAAAGAACATTAATTTTCACATTCTTAACGCCTGTGAAATAAGCTTTAATTTGTTCTTCAAAATCACCTGGAGTCATTAAGTTTGAAGGTGTATCTTGTAATGTTCTTGCAAATGTTTGAGCTTCAGCAACTGTTGTGTATTTGCTTACTAATTCTTCATATTTTTTGTCAAATACTAAGTTGTGAATGTTTTTTGGAGTTGGTTTTGTTTTAGCAGTATATGGAGTTGCTTCAGCATACATTAAAGCAGCTACTAAAATATTAATAACTGATTCATGACGTTCTTCTGGAACTAATGCTAAAAATGAGTTTAAATCAACACTCACTGGTTTAGCTGCTTTTTCTAAAAAACCAAGCACTGAACGTCATAATTCATTACTATCAAATGTTTCAGTTAACACTAAGTAATGTTCTTTTTGATAAACTTCACCAAAAATTTTGTGTTCAGTTACTTCTTCTTCAAACCCTTTGATTTTATGATCTTTACTAACAGCCTTTAATTCATAAATAAATTCTTTTTTTTCGTTTAGTGTCATGATTATCTTCTTTCTTGCAATCCTTGTCTTTTTATTATATTAAAAACCTATTTAAAAAAATAAATAATTTATTAATTTTAGTGGTTGTTAATATAAATTAACACTTAATTGATGAGATTGCTAAAAAACTTCTTGGTTTTGATACTTTTTTTCTCACCATTTCTAAGCACATCTAAATTATAATCACAGTGCATTATTTCATTAATGATGTTTGTGTATGTTTCATTTTCAATTTGTGGAACTTGTGCTCGTATCGGATTTTTAAAGTCGCGATCAACTACTATTACCATATCCCCATTACCAACTAAATTAGTACATAAAGTTGAATTTAAGAAAAGATAACTTTCATTGACATTATTGTTTTTTAAACCAATTAAACAATCTGCAATCTGTTTAAATTCTGTTGTGTTTTCATTACTAAAAGCACTAAATAATAAAACCTTAAAGCCCATTATTTGAGCATTATTTCTTAATCGATAAATTAAGGTTTTAAAGGTTTGAGCATATGAACTTTCTAAAATATCATTATATTCACTGATCACAATTAAAGTTTGTGGAATTTGATCATGTGGAAATTTCTCATTATATTGATAAATATCATTGCAATTATTCGGTTCTAGTTTACGTTTAATCACATCAGTTGTTTTTTCATTTAATGATCTTAATAAACTAATTGTTCCTTCAAACTCATCAGCTTTAGCAACAGCTTTAATATGCGGTAGTTGTTCAATCACACTAAGTGATTTAGTGTTATTGCTTACTAAATATAAATCTAATTCCTTAGGTGATTTTTTATAAAGAGCACTAATAATAGCAACAGATAATAATTTAGAACGTCCAGATCCATTATTACCTTGAGCCATAATAATGTTATAGTCATTATTTAAATATATTAGTTCTCGATTACTCTTTTTACCAAGCCCAATATATAGTTGGTTATTATAATCAATTTTATCTAATAATTCTTTTAAACTAACACTTGAACTTAAACTCTTAAAAGCAACTTGAACATATAATTTAGAACCTAAACCAAAGACATTTAATTTAGCATCTTGATGTTGGTTAAGAGTGTAGTAGTTTAAATGTTCTTTTAAGGATTCACTATATCTAGCTAAGATCGCAGATACTTGATTTTCTTTAATTTCATATCCAATTTCAAAACTACTAAATAAAACATTAATAGTAGCTTGATCAAATGTAATGTTTTGTTCACTAAAGAAACGTTGAGCATCTTTGTCAACATCAGCTGCTAATAATTTAAGTTCATGATAAAAATCTTTATTAAGTTCATTGATAATACTTGTTTTTGGATAATATTTGTAGTTATCGGTTTCGATTTCTTCATTAACTTTATTTTCAACAACTTCATCAGCAAAATCAAAGTTATTTGTAACTAAAGCTGGTTTTGGTTGAAATGATGATTTAGTAGTTGTTGGTGTTTTTGTTTGTTCTTGTTGATCAAAACTAGTTTGGTGTGAGTATGTTTGTGAAATGTTGTTTAGATTTAATTGTTGTTGGTTTGTAGATTGGTTTGAATTAATGTTACTAGTAAACAAAGCTGGTTCAGTTACTAGATTATTAGTTTGTTGTTGTTGAACTGGTTGATTAAATTGTTCCTGTTGTTCATAAACCACTTCGTTTTGAACTGGATTAGTAATAGTAACATCTCTATTTTGTTTAATTTCTTGCTCTTCTTTGGTTTGTTTTAGTTCATCTACTAAATCATCAACTTCTTTATTTTCTTCTTTATTTTCTTCTTTATTTTCTTCTTTATTTACTTGTTGATCTTCTTGATCATCAAGATCAACAAGTTCTAGATTACGATTATGATTTTTGTTAATGCTTTTAATAAAGTAATTAATAATCTTTAATTTAAGATTAAATGTTGTTTTTGTTTTAATGTTTAAACTAATCACAATAGCTAAAATAAGAATTATTAATAAACCAGTTAATACAACACTATAAATTCATCCTGAGTGTTTATATAAATCAACATGAACAAAACCAATCACTCCCCCAAAGCTCATTGGTAATGTATAGTAGTATTGTTCATGTCCAATTGCTTTATTAAAGTTTTTAGCTCATACTGAACTAAAACTAAAACTAGCATCAGATTGAGTTAAACTAAGAGCAAATGAAGCATTCTCAGGTTTAGTTATATCTTGTTTATTAAGTAAAAATAACCCATTACCTAATGAACCTAATAAAATAGGGATGATAATAGCTATAAAAACATAAGCTATTATCAACGATTCAGAAAATATCTTCTTTCTTGCTTTTGGTATATAAAAAACAATAAAGAAAACTAATAAAACAGCATAAACAAAAAACTTAGCTCAACCAAAGAAGTATTCAATAACATAATCTAAGATTGCACCAGTATAAGGTACTTTAGTTATTGTAATTAGTAAAAGAAAAAAACCGATGGCATAAAAAATAGTAATTAACAACTTTTTGTTAATCAGCTTTTTTTCTGCTTTTGGTTTTTTGTTTACTGTTTTATTAGTATCTTGTTCATTATTGGTTTGTTGGTTGGTGTAATATGAAATTGTTTTTTGTGGTTTATTTTTTCTAGTTTCCATACAACATCCCTCTATAAACATAAAACATTATTATTTAATTGTAGTGTAATCAATGAAGTTTGATAAAACTAATGGACGTTTGTTGAATTTCTTTTCAAACAAACGTGCTAATAATCGTTTTAGAGCTGCTTTTGTTTCTTTGATATCTAACTTTTTGTTTTTATCATAGAATAAACATTCACCCATTCGTTCTTTAAAAGTAGCTTCAATTTCTTCTACTTTTGAAAGTGAAAAAGGTCCATTGTTAACTACCCCATAGTATTTAAATTGAACACTATTAAGTAGTTTTTGACATTGTTTATCAAAGATAAAACTAATACTTACAACCCCGTTCTCACTCATTTGTAAACGTTCATAAATAACACCACTTCCCACATCAAGAGCATTATACATTGATAAGAATTTTTCTTCAATTGGAACTCTGTTTCTTTTTGGAAGTAAGTTTTTGTCTTCAACAAAGACTTGTTCACCATTATCAAGTGAGATTACTTGTTCATTTTTGATTCAAGATGAAGTAACAGCTTGTGTAAACTTCACTTCTTGTTTATAAAGTCCATTAATTGGAATTACATATCTTGGTTGTAATAAATTAACAACGTGTTTGCAATCTTCATCAGATTGAACCATTCTTAAATAATCTTTTGGTAATAAAGAAAAATCAATGTCTTTTCTTCCTAATTCATCACATAAATTAGCAACTAACATTTCAATCCCTGCAATTACAGGAAACCCTAGTACAAAATAATCATTTGGATTAATTGTTAATAATTTATCTTCGCCACCAATAATTTTCTTTAAGCGATTAAATAAATTATCAGGATTATCAGCAATTACAATAATTGCCTTCTCTAATTTATTCATCTCAGCAATTGGAGTAGACATTAAATTCTTGTTGTTATATAAACCTTGCTTAATAACACTACTAAAGACATTAATAAAGTTGTTTGAATAAATAATAAATGGTTTAGTTTGTTGTTTAGCAATTGTTGCTAAAGTAAAAATACTATAAGCATCAGAACTATCACAAGCCACAATTAAACGTTGATTAGCTTTATTTAAAATATCTTCATAAAATGATTTGTTTTTATGACTTGGTGCTGTATATGCATTTAAACCAGATTGACCAGTTCCAATGATTAAAGCTAAAGTGTTGTTTTTAGTAATTGAGTTTAAAAAGTTAATTTGTGAATCAAATGTTTTGTTTCTATCGTTTGAAATAATAAACTCATCAATATAAACAATTGCTCCATCTTCTGTTTTAAGTACATACCCATATGAGTGTGGTAATGAGTTAGTAATTTTAAAAGCAGTTGCAAAAATTGAACCAACCTTTTTATCTTTAATTGGTTCTAGTTCAATAATGTTTGGTTCAACTTTTTTGATGTGAGATTTTTGATCAAAAACACGCTTAATAATACCAGCTCCAATTGAACTTGTATAAATTGGTGTTTTGGGATTAATTTGACTTAATAATAAACGTAAACCAGTAACATTTGCAAAACTTGGCGTTCCAACAAATATCCCTTTAATTTTTTTTGCATTAGCTTCTAAATAGCTAAAATCTGCAATAATTGCATTGATCCCTGAAATATCATTAGGTGGTAGCTTTACACCAGCATTAAATACGAAAATTTCGTCATTAACTTCAACAACAAAGCATGACTTATCCCGCTCATCTTGTCCACCTAATGCCAAAAAATTAATTTTTGCCATTATAGCTCCTTTTAAATAAATATTTAATTTTAGTTATAGATGTGTTTCTATAAATTAAAGAAACGCTAGTTTAATTATACAAAATAACTCCTTATTAACTCAAAAAATCAATTATTTAATGGTTTGTACAAATTAAGCTAATGGAGGGGATATGAAAATAGTTAATCAAATTATTAATAATGAGTGTGGGATTTGTGTTTTAGCAATGATCATTAATCATTACAAAAAAAGCAAAATAACTAAAAATGAACTATTAGCAAAAGCTAATTTAAGTGTTAATGGAATTAGTGTTTTTGAACTAGAACGTTTAGCTAATGAATATAGCTTAAATGCTAGTTCATATGAATGTAAAGCTGAAGAAGTTTTTGAATTAGCTAAAGATGATTATTATGTTGTATTAGTTAATAAAGATAACTTAGCTCATTTTAATGTAATTAAAGTAATAAGTGATCAAAAACTGAAAGTTTATGATCCGAAGGATGGAGTTTATTATTGAGATCTAGATCAATTTAGTAAGTGTTTTTTAGGAGTATTGGTTCAATTTAATAAACAAAATGATGTTCTTAAAGTTACTAGTTTTGATCAAAGCTATCTTAAAAGTATAAGAGTGATTGATTTAATAATCATCTTCTTATTAGAATTAGTATCGATTCCATTCAGTATTATTTTAAGCCGATATTTAAATTATGTAATTAACTTCGTGATTGTTCATCAAATCTTAAAGAACTTATTACAACTAAGTCTAGTTTTCTTCTTTTTCTTTTTAATCAATAGTTTTAAACAACTATTGTTTGATCTGTTTATAACAAAGCAAACCAATCGTATTTATATTACAATCATGAACTATATTAATAACCAATTAATGTATAAACAACAAAGTTTTTATGCAAAGACTAATATGGGTGAATTAAGTCAGATTCCATCTCATATATTAAGTATTATTAACTTCTTATTAGTAGTTAGAACCAAGCTTTATACTAATGTTTTATATGCTTGTGTTATTAGTGTGATCTTAGGATTAAATGATTGGTTATTGTTAAGTATTAGTTTAGGGTTTGTAATCTTAAATGGGTTTGTTGCTTTATTTAGTTATTTATATAACAAGAAAATGGCATCAGTTTTATTAAACCATTCCCAAAAGAACTTTATTAAATACCAAACATTCTTAAATCTAATTAAAGAAGCATTCTTTATTAATAAGAGTACTATAGCTAAAAATGATTATGATCAAGTCCAAGCAAGTCTAATGAATGATACTAATAAAAGTACATTGGTTAATAGTCATTTTAAAACGATTAATAATATCTTTAATGCTTTATCTTTATTATTAATCACAAGTGTTTATGTATATTTAAAAATTAGTAAAAACCAACCAATTGATGTTGGTAATTTAACCTTTTTATTGTTTTTACACCAGAACGTAAGTTCAGGAATTAATACTATTTTTGATTATTTAAATAATCAAGCATCATATCAACAAGCTAAAATGATTGTTGAAAAAGTATTATTTATGAACAATATTAACAGAGATGGATCAAGTTTAACTAAAATCGATTCGGTTCAAGTTAGTTGTTTTTCTAAAAACTATTCATTTGATGAACATACCTTAATTATTGGTCATAGTGGATCTGGTAAAACAAGTTTACTAAAAGCTATTATTCAATTTTATGAACCACACTTTAATGTTTATTTTAATCAGCAAAGTGCTTTTGATTTTGACTTTAAACAGATTGTAGATAAAGTTATTTATCAACCATCAACAATTAGTAATGTCGATTTTGATTTAGCTTATTTTATGAACCAGATTCCAGATAGTCAAATCGATATTGTTTTTAAGAAATTATCACAATTTACTAACATCAACTGAGAATTAGCAACTTCACAAGAATTAAGTGAACGACTTTCAATGGGACAACGACAAATCGTTTCATTTTTAAGTTTACTAAAATACAAAAACAAACTACTACTTTTAGATGAACCATTATCTCATGTTGACGGGGCTACAAAAGCTTTTGTACTAGTTCATTTACTTCCTATTATTAAGGAAAATAATTTAGTTCTTTATGTTTCACACGATAACTTATTAACTGATCATTTTATAAAGGTAGTGAATTTAAATGCTTAATAGATGAATTAGTATTGCACTTACAGCTACAATCTCTTGTACTGTTTTAGGAATTGGAATCGCTTTTGGTTTTAAAAACCAAAAATTCACAAGTAGTTTTCTAGAAACTAAACATCGTGTTTTTGAACTTGATAATAAAACTTATAGTAAGATCAAAAAGTTTAAGAAACTACATGTTAAAATCAATAACTTCTCTTATTATATAAGACATCAATTAGTGTATGAAAATAAGAACAAATCACTAATTGCTTTAGATTTAAAACTAGATAGTAAAGAAAAAATAGTACCAGTGCTAATTTATACGCACTCAGTACCATTAATCTATGATTTAATCAACTTTTTATAGTTGTATTTTGTTGTTAATTATTGATTACAAATATATTTGCTTCATTAGTTGATCCATTAATAATTAGTGTAATAGTAAAGTGAACAAAAAAGACTAATGATAATGAATCGATTCGATCTAATATACCTCCATGTCCTGGTAATATATTACTAAAGTCTTTGATATTAACAGCTCTTTTAGCAGCTGAGAAAATTAAATCACCAGCTGTACTTAATAAACTAAAAATCAATAAGATGATTGCACTTACTATTCATCAACCAGCTAAGTTTTTAGCATTTAGGATTGTAATTATTGATTTACTAAAATCAATACCATACCAATTAAAAAGCACATTTTCATATTTATTAATGCTTTGGTTTGGAATTGTAGTTAATATAGCAAGAACAATTAAAATTAAGATGGTTGATGCAACTAAACCAACAATTAACCCTTCAACACTTTTCTTAGGACTAATTTTAGGAGCTAATTTATGTTTAGCTAATTTAATACCACCAAGATAAGCAAAACTATCTGAAGCAAACACTACTAACATTAAAAGTAAAGTAGTAATTCAACCACGAACATAAATCGTGTACATAAAACCAATAAAGAAAAAGCTTACTAATGTATAAATAATTAAAGCTAAGATGTATTTTCTAACTTGCTGGATTTTTAATATAAACATTAAGATTAAAATGATTAAAAAACCAAAAGCATAACTAATTCCAAGTGTTAGATAAAACAACAATAAAACTTGTTTGTATTCATAATCTGTTTTAGTCAGATCATAAACAAAAACTAAATAAGATAAGGTTGGTAAAATTGTTGTAACTAAAAAGATCGTTGTAATAATGAAAATATAGCGTTTGGATTTTTTAAAGAAAGCTTTAGAAAATTCAAAGCTAGCTATACAGATTATTGGAATTAAAAATGCTAGTATTAAAAAAGCACAAATGGTTTGAAAAATCGGAATCTCTAAAACTTGTGATGGGGATCATTTATAGTTTTTTTCAGCAAAAAGTGCTAGTACAAAAATAATTACTAAAAACCCAACAATGTATAAAACAGATCTTAGTCTTTGTTTTAGATTCTTTTTTTGGTTTTGATCTAATTTGTGAATTTGCACAGTAATTAAATAGTTAAAATATCTTTTTCTTTATTAGCTAATAAACTTTCAATGTGTTTGTTAATTTCTTTTGTTAAATTATCAAGTTCAGTTTGAAAGTATTTTTTATCATCTTCAACAAGACCAACTTCTTTTTTGAATTTGTCTTGAGCATCTTGACGAATTCGACGAACTTTAATTTTTGCATCTTCAGCAATTGCTTTTGCTTTTTTAACTAAACCCTTACGAATATCTTCAGTTGGTGCTTGGAAAGTTAAACGAATAACATCAGCATCAACTTGTGGATTAATTCCTAAGTTTGATTCATTAATAGCTGCAGCTACATCTTTAATACTTGAACGATCATATGGTTTA
This sequence comes from Ureaplasma diversum, assembly GCF_000941095.1. NCBI lineage: Bacteria > Bacillati > Mycoplasmatota > Mycoplasmoidales > Mycoplasmoidaceae > Ureaplasma > Ureaplasma diversum. The sequence continues at coordinate 125,383 of NZ_CP009770.1, read as the reverse complement.
ATTAATAAAACTCTAGGTTCAGGAAGTGAGATATTAGCTAGTTGGTTAATTGGTGTTTTCTCACCATAATAATCAACTACTAAACCATCTAAAATAGCTGGACTTGCTCTTCCTGTTCTTAATTTAATAAATTCATTATGAATTCAAGTATAAACATGTTCTACTTCGCTATTAATCATTTTTTCATATGGTTTGAAATCCATAAATAAACCTTCCTTTGTTTTGCTTATTTAGTAACAATTGTATGTTTAATTTTCTTATTTAAAACATCAACAATTGCATCCTTTTGATCTATGTTAAATACAATTAGATCAATGTTGTTTTCTTCACATAAAGCAAGAGCTGTTTTATCCATTACTTTTAGATTTTCAGCAAGTGCTTGACTAAAAGTAATCTTGTCATAAAACTTAGCATCACTATGTAAATTAGGATCTTTATTATAAATCCCATCAACCCCATTTTTACCCATTAAAATGATGTTAGATTTTGTTTCTGCAGCTTTAATAGCAGCACAAGAATCAGTTGTAAAATAAGGAAAACCAGTTCCTGCAACAAAGATCATTACTTGATCATTATTAATTGCATTTTCAATGTTAGCTGTTGTTGCTTCTAATGCAACTTTATCGCACTTAATAGCTGATAGTACAACACTATTTACATTTAAAGAGCTAAGAGCACTTTGGAATGCTAAACCATTAATGATTGTTGCCATCATTCCCATATTATCGGCTCAATTTCGATCAATATCTAACTCTTTAGCATTACACCCTCGTCAGATATTACCCCCACCAAGAATAATTGAGACTAAATATTTTTGACTAATTGTTTTAATCTGATTAGCTAATTGTAAGATCTGGTTAAAATCAATTACTGAATCACTACCTGTTTTTAAACAAGCACCTGAAATTTTAATAACAATTCGTTGTTTTTGCATTTAATTTCTTCCTTAATTGATAAAAATAGAAAGTTTTTATCACTTTCTATTTTTCTTATTTCTTCATTTGAGCAGCAACTTCTTCAGCAAAGCTTAATTCAGGAGCTTTTTCAATTCCTTCTCCAACTTCAAAAGAAAAGAAAGCAATTGGTTGAGTTTTGTTTTCAGCTAAATATTGTCCAATTGTTTTTGAACTATCCATAAAGAATGGTTGATCTACTAAACAGTTTTCTTTTAAAATCTTGTTTAAACGACCTTCAATTGTCTTATCAGCAAACTTAACATCTTTTCCTTGTTCTTCAAATTCTTTAGCAACAAGGTTAGCAATAATTTCACGTTCAGAGTTTAATCAGTTAGGATCAACTTGTTCACGACTTAAGTATTTAGGACGCATTGCAGCTGCATGCATAGCTACTTTTCTAACTACTTCTGGATCAACCTTACTATCTACTAAAACAATTGCTCCAACTCTTTTGTTGTTGTGAGTATATGAACCAAGTGTTTGGTTTTCATTTGCAATTAATACTTTACCACGACGGAAAACAATTTTTTCACCAATAAAAGCAGTTAATTCTAAACCAGATTCAGCAATTGGTTTATTATTAATCACAAGTTTTTCAAAACATCCATCAGTTGTTACATCAGCTATTGCTTGATCTAAAATTGTGTTTGAGTATTCTAAGAATTGTTCATTACGAGCCACAAAGTCTGTTTGGCAGTTAACTTCAATTAAAACCGCTTTATTATCAACTTGTTTTGTTAATACTACCCCATCAGTTGCAGCATTCATTTGTTTATTAGCAGCTTTAATTGCTCCATTTTCTCGTAATCAAACAATTGCTTTTTCAATATCATTATCAGATTTATCTAACGCTTTAATACATTCAGACATTCCTGCTTGTGTACGTTTACGTAATTCTTTAACTAACTCAGCTTTAGTCATTTGTGTCACCTTATCTTAAATATCTTTTTCTTGTAAATTCTAAAAATTACACTAATATATATTATATAAATAATAGTATTAAAATACAATCATTAATTAAATTAATTAATAAATTGCTTATGGCTTAATTACTCTTCTAAAATTACTTAAAATAATTCCACTAGCAACTGATACATTTAATGATTGAACACTCCCATACATTGGGATATTAATATTAATGTCTGAATTCTTTTGAATTAATTGACTAATTCCTTTGTTTTCATTACCAACAACAAAGCAACTCTTCTTAGCATAATCAACAGTTTCATAACTAACACTATTTTCTAGTGTTGTTGCATAAATTCAAAAACCATGATCTTTAAGTTTTTGAATAATCATTGATAAATTAGCTACTTCAAATAAATTTAGGTAATTAATTGCCCCCATACTAGTTTTAATTACTAAATCATTAACCTTAGCTTGGTTGTTTTTCTTATAAAAAACAGCATCAACACCAAAGGCATCTGCACTTCTTAATATTGCTCCAAAGTTTCTTGGATCTTCAATACTATCTAATATTAAAACTAAACCAGTTTCCTTGTGTTTAATTTGTTTTAATCATTGATCTAAAGTTAATTTTTCTTGTTTTTGAATTAATGGTTTAGTAGCTATATATTGATGATTAAGAGTTTGAACAAATTGATCAAATCAAGACTTAGAAACAGTCTTGTAGTTGATCTGATTAGCTTGTAGTTGATTAATGATTTTTATTTGATCAGCTGATAAGTAAACAACTTCAATTTTTTGTTGATTATTAATTAAATCAGCTAATGCTTTTTTACCAAATAAATATTGCACTATAGTACACCTTTTTGTTGTAATTCTAATCGAAGTTGATCTGCACTACTATAATCATTAGCATCAACTTTAGCTTTTCATTCTTTTAATAATTTAATATTTTCTTCACTATGGTTATTAGTGAATTCAATCCCATATACATCTAAACAATAAAGTAATTGGTTTAAAGCTAATAATAATTCATTAGCTTTTTCTTTTTGTTTAGCTAAAGTATTAATTTTTTTGATTAATTCATTAATGTATAATACCCCTTTTACTAAGTCTAAATCATCAGCTAAAGCTTCATTAAAAGGAGTGTAACTAACTAATTGGATTTGATCAAATAAGTTAGCGAAGACAAGAGCATTTTTAGCATTTTTAATAGCGGTTGCTATTTTTTTAATCTCTTGTTCATTTTGTTCCATAATTGGAATTGAATATTTAATTGGTTGACGATAGTTAGTTTGATAGAAGAATCAACGTAAAGTTTGATAATCAAATTGATTTAATATATCTTTAACTAATACAAAGTTATTTAAAGATTTAGACATCTTTTCATCATTAATATTAACAAGTCCAAAGTGCATTCAAACCTTAGCTAAATTTTTATTATATAAAGCATTATTTTGAGCATTTTCGTTTTCATGGTGTGGGAATTTTAAATCATTTCCACCCCCATGAATAGTTACTTGTTCACCAATAAAATGATTAATTAAACATGAACATTCTGAATGCCAACCAGGTCGTCCAACTCCTCATGGTGTGTTTCAAGTAATCCCTTGTTTTGTTTTCTTTCATAAAACAAAATCATTATCACTTTTTTTAGCTTCAACTTGTTGAATTCTTAACCCTGCTATATCTTTATCTAAATCTCGTTTTGATAAATGTCCATAATTCTTAATTTTACTTGTATCAAAATAAACATCATCTTCTATAAAATAACCAGCACCAACCTTAATCAATCGATCAATATAATCAATGATTTGATCCATATGATCAGATACTTTAGGTTTAATTGTTTCTAAGATATTTAATCGTTGATTAACTGTTAAATAAGCTTGGAAATAAAATTCACTTACTTCTAATTCTTTTAGATTATTAGCTAAAGCATAGTTGATGATTTTATCATCAATATCAGTAATATTTAAAATGTACTTAACCTCTTTTTTTTGATGTTTTAAAAATCGATGTAAAACATCCATTGTAATTAATGGACGAGCATTACCAATGTGAATATGATTATAAACTGTTGGTCCACAATTATAAATTGATATCAACTCTTCATTTAGATCAATTAATTGGTTTGAATAAGAATCAAATAATTTCATAATTTCTCCTTTAGTAATGAAAAGATTTATTAGTTCTATATGAGATATAGCTTAAGATCGTAGCTACAAAAGCAACAACACTATATTTAATTAAATTAAAGATGGTATATAAAGTAAAAATACCAGCTCAGTAATCAGGAATATAAAGTAAATAAAGATTAGGCTTTTGTTCATAAAATGTTTTAGCAGCTAATATTGATGGATTTTTAATTAAATTAAAACTATACCAATAAAGCGGAGTATATAAAATCCCATTCATTATTACATTAAATAATAAAGTAATTACACTACTAATGAAGAAAATAATGCTTAAATGGATCATTATCTGTTTTTTAACTCTTAAATAATAAAGATGATAAAACAAGATTAATAAATGCATAAACAATAAGTTGTTTAAACTAACAACTAATAATCCAACCCAGTTACTACTATGCATTAAGTTTGAAATACATAAAAGAATAGTAGCTAATAGTATATATTTATAACGGACTTTAAAAACTAAAACAGATAAACAAGCTAATGAAAAATCTAAACTTAAAAAACTAAACTTTAAAAAAGAAGAGCCATAGCAAACTAATATACTAATTCCTAACACTAAACTACTAGTTGTATATTGTTTAATGATTACCCCAACTGGTTCATATTTTTTATTTCTACTAAAAGCTAGTTTTAGTTTTCTTTTAGCTGTTTCAAAATTCAGTTTCAATGATTTTAACTCCTAAACTTTTAGCTGTTTCTAATTTAGATCCACCATTAGCTCCAGCTAATAAATAATCTGTTTTCTTACTTACTGTATTAGTTACTTTAGCATCATAATAGTTTTCTAAAATAGCTTTAATTTCGTTTCGATTAATACTAAATGTTCCTGTGATCACAAAGGTTTTATTTTTATATTCTTCAACTACAACAATCTTATCATCATAATTAAAATGATCAATGTATTTAGTGTTAACATTAGCACTAATTAATTTAGAAATCAACTCTTGATTATATTTATTAGAAAAGAATTGTAAAATCGAATTAGCTGCTTTAATTCCACAAGCATCAATGCTTATTAACTCCTCATAACTAGCTTCCATTAAAGCTTCTAAGCTTTTAAAGTGTTTAGTTAATTTAAGAGCTAGGTTTGGTCCAACAAACCTAATACCAAGAGCGGTTATTAATCGTTCTACTGAGTTATGTTTAGATTGTTCAATAGCATTAATTAAATTATTAAAACTCTTGTTTCTTATTTTAAAATCATAAGCAAACACAACTTCTCGTTGTTCATTTAAAGTATAAAGATCAGCTGCATCACTGATGATATTAGTTTCAAAGAATTTATTAATATTAGCTTCACTTAAACCTTCGATGTTCATGCAAGGTCGTGAAGTAAAATAAACTATTTTATTAACAACAATACCTTTACAATTACGTTCATTTAAACACCGTTGATCTACTTCATCATCAAACTTAACTAATTCACTACCACAAGATGGACATTTAGTAATCGGAATATATACTTTACTATTTTCATTTCTTTTTGATAAATCAACACTATCAACATAAGGGATCACATCCCCTGCTTTATATAAGTTAACATAATCCCCAATTCTAATATCTTTTAAAGCAATAAAATCAGCATTATGAAGGGTTGCAAACTCAACCATACTTCCATCTAATAAAATTGGTTTGAGTTTAGCAACATACGAGATTCTACCTGTTCGTCCAACATCACAAATAATATCTAATAATTGTGTAGATACTACATTAGCTGGGAACTTGTAAGCAATTGCTCATTTTGGAAACTTAGAAGTAAAACCAATCTCATCATAAATTGATAAGTTATTAACTTTAAGTACCATTCCATCAATCATATAAGATAAAGAGTCTCTGATTTGGGTTGTTTGTTCTATTTGCTCTCAAACTTCTTTAATGCTACAACAATGTTTTATTAACTCAGATACTTTAAATTTATTAGCTTTTAAAAATTCTAAAGATTCTTGTTGGGTATTAATATTTAATTCTTTAGCATTTACTAAATAATAACAAAAGGCTTTAAGGTTTCGGCTTGCTGCTACACTATTATCTAATGTTCTTAAACTACCTGCAGCTGCATTCCGTGGATTAGCAAACTTCTTATTAGTTTCATCAATACTATCATTAAGTTCTTTAAAGTCTTCATAAGCCATGAAGACTTCTCCACGAACTTCAATTTCATAATCCTTATATTTATCATCAATATATAATGGAATATCTTTAATCGTTTTAACATTTAAAGTAACATCTTCACCTTGAACACCATCGCCCCGAGTAATAGCTTTATATAAACGACTATTTTTATAAATTAAAGAAATACTTAAACCATCAATTTTAGGTTCAAGAATATATCCTTTTAGATCAAGATTGTAAGCTTTATTATCTTGATCAAACTTTTTTAAATCATTTAAATCAAAAGCATTAGCTAATGAAAGCATTGGATATTTATGAACAACTTTTTCAAATTTTGACGAAACAAAACCACCAACACGCACTGTTGGTGAGTTAGCTTGTTTATATTGGGGATATGCTTTTTCAAGTTCAATTAACTCTAACATTGCTTGATCATAAACATGATCAGGCACAGATGGATTATTTAAAGCATAGTATTCATAATTTCATTGGTCTAATTGTTGAATTAAGGTTTTAATTTGCTCTAGAATTTGTTGACTCATCTTCAGACCCTTTATTTTAAAAACATCATTACTTAAAGTAAGTATATTTTAAAATTTTAACATAATAAATAATGTTAAAATAGGATAAGAAAAGGAAATTAAAACCAATCTATTTTTAAGCTTATTTATATTGTACTTAAATGGATTTCTGTATCATTTAAAGATGTTAATTTATCAATTAAAATAAAGAAGGTTTTAGCTCTGTAATGATTACCGTTGATCGTTTTTTCTTCTGTATTTAAATATTTAATTACAGTGTTTTCATATTTAATATTAAAGATGTTCTTTTTATTATTAGCTGATTTAGGTTTGAATTCAAAATCAACAATATTAAAACCTTCTTTTTCATAAGAATTAAAACCAGGATTAAATTGTTCTACTTTTAATTTAATCATTAATAAGGTTTGTTTACTAAAATCAATTGTTTTAATTCTAGCTTCTAAATTAGCTAGTTGTTGATCAGCTAAACTAGTTTCTGTTTTTGTATATAAATCAGAGTTTACAAATTTATTTACATAATCAGAATAACTATTGATTAAAGTAGCATATTCATTTAATTGTTGATTAGTGATTGTTGATTTTTCAATCTCTAGTTGTCTTCTATAGTACTTATTAACACCAATTCGAAGTCTTTGGTTATAAACAAAAACTGGTGTTTTTTGGTTTGTTAACATTTCATAATAAACATCACTATTTTCTTTTTTATATCATCTAGTTATGATATTGTTGTTTTTAATGAATTCAATATTGGTTCTAAGAAATGGTTTTTCAGATGTATCAATTGGTTTGTTTTCATTAGCACTTCTGTTGGTATTATTACATCCAACAATAGTTAATGTAGTAATTGAACCTAAAAATATTGAACTAATAATAATTAGTTTTTTCTTATTTTTAAACATTGTAAACCTCCTTTTTATTTAAGATTATGAACATAAGAACTTAAAAATAAGAAATAGGCAAATAAGAGGGATCTTTGCTTTTTATTTGTTTTAAATATTTATAAGAAATCTAAAATTCTTAATATCTTACCCTATTCCTTTTTGATGATTTTTAGCACCTTATTTTTTGTAGTATTTGTTTACCTATAACAACTTGATAAAGTTAATACTAAAAGTGGGGCTGATAAAAAACTAAAACCAAGAGATGAAATGATTAATTTCTTTTTTCTTTTTTCTATTTAATGGCATAAGTTAAAGACTCTTAAGCATCAACATTAAATGGTCCGAAATTTTCAAGATCTTCACCAATTGCTTTTTTGACGATTTTTTGTTCAATCTCTATATTGTTTAAACTGTTTAGTTTATCAATTACAACAAAGAAGATCTTGTTATTACTCATTGGTCCTCTTCATTTATTGTTTTTTAACTTTCTTTTTATAGGAAGATTTGATCAGCTTTTAGTTATTGTCATCTTCTTTTCGTTTAAATTTACAGATAGAATTTGATAACCATTGACTGGATGAAAAGATTCATCATCGGTTATTACTCAATCACGATCTATGATCATCAAAATTGAATTTTTATTGAAATCTAAGTTTGAAAACGATGATGAAATTCTGTCTTGATTCTTTTTAAAAATATCTTTATATATGCTGATGGTTTTGTTGAGTTCTTCAACTGAATTGATTAATGAATATAAAGGTTTTTGTTGATTTGCTAGCGGTGTTCCAACTACTTTTATATATCCAAGTGGGTGATTTTTGTCACGCACTGTTCTGTGACGAACCTTATCATAATTATTGTAAACTACCACTGCCTTATTATCATTAGTTATAGTTTCATAAATGTATGAGAAGGGATCATAAAAATATGATGTGTCTTTTAAATTAGAATTAATGAATAGCGAATCTGAATTGATACTAAATAATAAATTGTTTTTCTTATCATTTTTCTCTTTATAACAACTTGATAAAGTTAATACTAAAAGTGGGGCTGATAAAAAACTAAAACCAAGAGATGAAATGATTAATTTCTTTTTTCTATTTAATGACATAAGTTAAAGCAACATCTGGGTTTTCACTAGCAGAATCATCTTTTCTTTCAATAAAAATGTTATATCAACCATCTTGATTTGCTTTCATTTCTACTGTTTCAATATTTCACTTAGTATCACTATAGTTTATTAGAGTGCTTGGTTCTTCTACTTTTAAAGTAAAGTCTGCTTTATTATTTATATTTTTAACCAATCAAGAAATATTGGTTCGTAGTGTTTGTCCTTCTTTTAAATATAATTGGACTAATTCCTTTCCTCTTTTGAAATTTTTGAAATATCATAAATTTGATACAGCTTCATTCACTAAATCAAAATTAGGAACACCAAAACCTGTTTCTGGAGTATATAAACTATGATATGATTTTAGTCTTTCTGAACCGCTAATAAGTGCAGACTTAGCTATAATTGAGTCGCTTCCTAAATCAAACATATCTTTATTTGATTGATAAACAAAGGATAATAAACCTGAAACAACCGGAGCTGCGAAACTAGTGCCGTGAATTAGTTCTTGTGCTACCCCACCGTTTTTATTGGTATATCTAAAATTATTTCCTGGAGCTATAACTGTTATATAATTCACATCATTGCCTATTTGGCTATATGATGTTTTTTCTTTCGTTTCTAAATCATATGCACCTACAACAATACTATTGATTGATAGTGGTCCACCAGCTAAATATTTATATGGCGGAATCTCTATTTTCTTGCCATTTTCACCAGTGGTAGTTTTTCCGTTATATTGATTACCCGCAGCAAATATATTTATTATTTCTGGATTTGAAAAAACGGAATCATCGATATCCTTAGGTAATCGTGAATAATTAGATTGTAAATACGCATATTTTGGACCTCAACTATTGTTAAGTATGTTTACTTTTGAATTAGTTAATAAATTGAAGTAATCACTTGGTGATGTATTTTCAGCATAATAAATAGAATATAATTTAGCATTAGAGTTAATTCCTAAATTTCCACCTATAACTTCTGCAACCCAGTTTGCATGATCAGATTTAACGTTTGTATTTTGTCCATTACGTTTTAGATAATTAATATCTCCAACTTCTCTGTTTGGGAAAATATTTTCGTTATCTGCACTAATAAAACCTTCCACTTCCATAATCCCAACCTTCACTTTTTCATCACCAAAGTTTTCTATTAAGAAATCTCTTGTTTCTTTATTCAATCCTACTGCTGCATAGTGTTTTTCATTGTCTTCAGGATCTTCAAGAACTGATTTGAAGCTGCTATTACTTGATATTGATTGCTTTTGATTATCATTAATGTTTTCAGGCATATTGTTTAAAATGAAAAATGATTCTTTTATTTCACTTCTTAGTGTATTAATTAAATCTAAAACTTTTTGTTCATAAATTTGATTAAACTTAAGAGTTAAACTTTTTGTTGAAGTGTTTAAACTAATAGATGTTTCGTTTAAATCGTTTTTTAATAGTGAAGTTTTAATTAATGAAACATTTTTTTCTAAATTAATCTCAGTATTAAAATTTAATGAATAAGATACATTTTTCTTTATCGCTTTATTAGAATCTGCTTTGTTTTCTTGATATTTGTTTGCTGAAACAAGCGTTGTTAAACCGATGAAACCACTTAAAGTAGCAGCACCTAATAAAGCGAACAATTTTCTATTTTTGTTTTTAAAGAATTTCATATTAAACATTACCTTTCTCTATTACATATGTTATAGCAACATCAACTGGAGATATATTTGAAGATTTGTTATAAACATTAAGTTTAATAATGTAATTACCTGATGTCTTAACAACAAAATCAATTGTTTCGGTGTTTCTGTCAGAAGATGTTGAACTATAATTCTCTTTACCTATAACTCTTAAATCAACATCTGCTTTATCATTGTTAGAATAGTTTTTATAATTTCAAGTTGCATTAACTCGAACGCGATCTCCCTTCTTTAATCTTAATACAACTTTTTTATCATCATTTTTCATATTTTTAAAATATCGAAGATTTTTAACTGCTTGGTCTACTAAATCAAGTCTTGGAATTCCATAACCTGTCTGATGAGTGTATGTATCTTCTTCAGACGGCGGAATAAGTGAACCACTAATAAGTGCAGATTTAGCAATAATTGAATCATGTCCACGATTAAATATTGGTTTGTTCTTTTGATAAATAATTGATAATAAGCCAGCAATTACGCCCGCTGAATTACTAGTACCTCAAGTTTGTCATTCAGGATTACTAAAATGAAATGCTCCGCTTGGTGCAACAACTGTTAAATAATGATCATCTCTTCCGATTTTACTATAGTATGCCTTTTTCTTTGTATATGAATCGATTGCACCAACAATAATACTGTTCTTAGATAACGCAATTCCATTTAAATATCGCGATTGATAATCACTATGTTTGGAAATATTTCCGCCAGCAATTACATTAATTATTTCAGGATTATTGACAACTACTTGATCAAAATATTTAGAATATCCCGCATATTCTTTATCAATATGATCTTTAAAATTTCAAACATTAACTATAATATTAACGCCTCTTGATAATAAGAAATTCACTTCTCCAGTAACACCATTTCAATATAAATCAACCATTACACTTCATAATTTAGCAGTTTGGTTGATGCCTTTTTGACCAACCATTATTTCACCAATTTGATCTGAATGATCGCTTGAGACTTCGGTGTAAAACGGTTCATCTCTTCAATGTACCCCATTACCATTATCATTGTTTCATCTAAAAGGTTTACTATTATGTCTAACTACACCATCTCCATCTAATAAACCAATCATAACCTTTTCGTTGAAGAAGTGTTCAAAATGAGTTTTTTGATTAAAATAATCAAGACCCACTATTTTGTAATGATGTTGATTGGCTGCATCATATGTAGTTGCGTCATTATAATCATATCGTTTTCGTGTAAACGAATTTGATACCGTTTCTACGTCTGGTAACTTCTTATTAACAAAGTCAGTATAAGTGTATTTCGTATTGAAGAAATAAATATCTTTTATATCTTCATTCTTATTTAAAAGTAATTCTAATTTTTCATTTAATAGATTGATATCGGCATGATTGCTAATAGCAAAAGTGATTATTTTTAAATTACTTAAAATATCGCTTTTCAATAAATAATCATTATTTTTGAAAACAAGATTCTTAATTTGATCATGAAGATTATTTAAATCAATATCTTTATCATTATCAATCATTAACTCATATCTTCTTGCTCCAATAACAGTTGTTAATTCATTCTTAGCTTTATCATCTTGATTAATAGAATTTTTAATTTCAACGATTTTCTTTTCAGTATTTACTTCTTGATGTTTAACATTTTTTATATCATTGGCTGTAACAGAAAATGTTAAAAATGAAGTAACTAATGAACCAACTAAGCCGAGCTTAATGATTTTTTTAAACTTATTATATTTTGTCATTTAATTAATCACCCCTTAAAAAATAATTTTATAAACCCAATTCTAACGCATTTTTAATAGTATTTTGATTAAAAATTATTAAGTGATAATTCACTTATTATCAAAATAATTAACATTAGTTTAAAGAATTTATTTTTAAAAGATATATAGCTTATCTTTTGTTTGATTTTCTATTGGGTGTTTGTGAAAATCATTTCTATTTTACACCTAAACCAATGAAACATATTGATTTATTTTTAAAACAAATAAGAATTAATAACTGTTTAGATAAATTATCAATAAAACCTAGCTTTTTTATTAACTTATTAATAAATTAAATTTATAGCATGTTTAAATAAAAGTGATGTTTGCTAAAATATATAAAGGTGATATAACAAAATGAATAATTATTTTATTGCATTTGCTGTATTACTAATACTATTTGTAATCTCAGTTATTATTGTCCCAGTTTCAATAGTAATCTATGCTCAAGTAAAAAAACTGAAAATTGCCTTTTTACCTAAAGAAAAAAAGGCTTATAAATTATTGATAATTGAAAATAAAGAATTAAAAGAAGTTGAAGAAAAACAACAAGAAATAATTCAAGATCTTCAAACTCAATTAGATAAAAAAGAACAAGAAGTTAAACATTTAACAAATGTTAATGAAGAGTTCTTATTAAGAGCTAATAATTTATCAGCATCTGATGCTAAAAATGAATTATTTGATTTCTTAACACAAAAATATCGTAAAGAATTATCAATTAACTTTGTTAAACTTAAAAAAGAGTTTAGTGATGGTTTAGAGATTTATGCTCAAAACTTATTAATTGAAGCAATGGAAAGAAGTGCTGAACCATTAGTAATTAATCGATCATTATTTACTATCAATTTTGGTGATGAAAATCTAAAAGGTAAGATTATTGGTCGAGATGGTCGTAATAAAGCCTTATTTGAAAAAGCAGGTGGGGTTGATTTAATAGTTGAACGAAATGATACTATTTTATCAATTTCATCTCCTAATCCAATGCGTCGAGAAATTGCACGGCGTGTAATGCAAAAACTTATTGAATCAAGAAATATTGATATGAACCGGATCGAACTTCTTTTTAGAGAAGAAAAAGAGAAGTTCGATCAAGAAGCTCATGAAATTGGTCGAGAAGTTATTGAAGATCAACTTAACTTCTTTGATATTCCTAAAGAACTTTATCTTTATGTTGGTAAGATGCGCTATCGAACATCTTATGGACAAAACATCTTATCTCATAGCTTAGAAGTTGCCCATTTAGCTGAAAACCTTGCTTACTTAATTGGAGTTGATCCAATTAAAGCTAAGAAGTGTGCTTTTTTTCATGATATTGGAAAAGTTATTGATTTTGAATCAAACATGGATCATGTTGAAGCAGGAGTCATGCTTGCTAAACAATATCGATTAAGTGATTATATTATCAACGGAATAGAATCACACCATAGTAAAGTAATAGCTACATCAGTGTATGCTGCACTTGTTAAAGTAGTAGATACAATCTCAGCAGCTAGACCTGGAGCAAGAATAGCTAATTATGATGAATACTTTGGAAGAGTATCAGAATTAGAAAAGATCTGTATGCAATTTCATGGTGTTGAAAGTGCATTTGTTATTCGTTCAGGAAGACAATTAAGAGTTATTGCTAATGCTGAATTAATTAATGATAGTGAACTTGAATTACTAGCTCACAAGATTCAACATGCTATTGAAACTAGTGAAAACTTAAGTAACTATAAAATAAGTATCATTATGACTCGTGAAAAACGAATCTCTATAGAAACAAATACTATTAGCTAAATATAGCATAATAGCCAATCAGGTTATTTAAAATACAAGAAAGGTTTTTAGCTCTTCTTGTATTTTTTTAATCTTTACTAATATTGATTGTTTATAAATAAAAAATAAGGTCTATTTCTTATCAACCTTATTTAGTTAATATTAATCTATGATTAACTTATTTAGAATTAGTAGAGCTAGTAGTTTTTGATCCAACTAAGTCAACACGAGCAAATCTAAATGAGCTTAATTTATTAATAGTTATAAAGAATGTTTTAGTGCTTACTACTTTATTAGTTGATTGGGTTTCATCTTTTTGATCAAATACTAAATTAATCTTAAATCGATTTGTACTTTGTCTAAATGATGATATATTTCATCCACTCTCTAGTTTTAAATTAGATAGATCTAAACTATCTCTTATATTTTTAACTAATAAAATAGTTTGTTGACTAAAATCAAAGTCTTTAAAATGATCTTTGATTAGATCACTTAATGATGCTTGATTGAGATTAGGTACTACTCTATTTTCTAAATATTGATCTAAAGCAGCTTTGCTGTTAATTAATTCAATATGATCTTTTTGTTCAACTAAATCAGTATTATTATCAAAATTAAACGCTTTAGTTTCATTATTATAAACCAATGGATTAGTTAGTTCAAAATTATAAGTAGAATGTAAAACTAATGCATTTAAATTTTGATCTTTCTTTTCATAAATTGCTTCAAGTTCTAAATTAGATTTTGATTTAGAGCATGAAGATATAATAAGTGGGGTAGTTATTAAACCAACAACAGTTAATAAACCTACTGTTAGTTTAGCTCTTTTAGTTTTAAACATATTTTTATTAACCTATCTTTTAATTTAATATTATGGTTAATATGTTAACAAATAAATTTATTTAACAAATGATAAATTAGCAAAAAAATGATATTTTTGATCTGTTCCTTTAGAAGAAGTAATTAATTTGGTTACTAAATTAAGACCTTTAATGACTCGACTAACTTGGTGTTGTTCAAATTTATCAACAATCATTAATTCTGGATTAATTTGATGAAAAACATATCCATTACTAATATTAATTAATTTGTTTAATTGTACTGATTGTGCTTTTTTAATTAATTTATCTAAATAAGGAGCTAATCCTTTATCATTATGATTTAGATCAGCAATCTGATCATAATCAATAATGATATCTGGTAAGATTCCAAACAAAACTAAAGCATCAATTCCTTCATTAGAAGCTGTTAGTATTTTCTTATTAAAGATTACAGATGATCGTTTTGGTTCTTTAATAAGAGCATTCCAGAACATCAACTCTTCTTTTTTAAAATCAATTCCTAAAGCTTTAGCTAATTCCATTATTAATACAAATTGAGCTAATATTGAATTAGAAGCTAAATGATATAAATGCCGATCAACAAAAATCACTTTTTGATTTTTGTTTTTTAATAGTTTATTAGCTACAAAATCATCTTTAGCATGTAAACTATTTAAATCAAAACCTTTAGGTTTGTATTCTGGATCATATAAATAAAAAACATAATCAACACTATTACTAAAAGATTGTTCAATGATTTGATTAGTTTGTGTAAAGTTACTATAGTTACTAATATGTCCAATTGTTGAATGATAATCAATAATTTGACTTAATCTTTTAGATTTAGGATAAGGAAATGATAAATTAAAACTTAAACCATCTTTTTGTTGATCATATAAAAAAGAACTATAAGTTGGTAAAAGAATATGAAAGTAGTTATAGTATTCATGATTATCTGAAACTACTTTTTGATTTTCTAAAACAAGAGTTGTTTTATTTTTAAGTTGATTAGATAATTTACTTTTTAAAAAGTTAAAATCCTTTTTAAAAAGTTGATACATATATTCATAATATGAACTAAAACTACTGAAGTTAGCTAGTTGTTTATGAACTTTTTTAAGTTGATTAAAATCAAGTTGTTGTTCTATTTGTTGAACTAGTTCATAGTTAATAAGTTTACTATTTTTAAAATAAAGGTTTTTAGCTCATTGGCTATTAACTTCTAATCAATCAATTTCATCATCAGAAGAAAAACAACTAGTAACTAAACTAGTTGATAAAGTTAATAATAAAAAACTAGAAGTTAAATAGTAAAGAAGTTTTTTGTTTTTAAATAATGGTTTAAAGAACATATTCTATAAATCAGATTCAAAAATAATTGTTTTGTTTGAAACATCTCCATTAATGATTTGTAAATCATCAAACTTTTGTTCATAGATTTCATAAATCTCTGTGTTTAGTTTTATTTTAGGATTGCTTTCAAAAGCAACCTTGATTTTATCTGTAACATAAGCTTCTGGAGTTTGTGAGAAATAATAGTTGTCTGAATCAACATATTGTCTTACTTTATTAACAATTTTAATTAATGATTGGTTAACATTAACTGCAGGTACTACACCATTTGCTAAGAATACTAATTCATCTTTAAGATTGTTTAATAATTCATTAGATAAGAATGGTCGAGAAGCATCATGGAAAAAGACATATTTACTTTTTACTAATTTAACAGCTTCTTGAGCTGATTTAATTCTTGTTGATTCTGCTTTCACACAAACAATCTTATTATCAAAACGAAAATGTTTACGGAAATGATCAAAACTAGTAGCTCTAACTAATAAGAAGATTCTTTCACATAATGGGTCATTATTAAAATGATAAACTGAATGATCGATAACTGAAATACCATTGATTTTTTCAAATAACTTATCTCTACCAAATCGTTTAGAGAATCCACCAGCTAAAATAACTGCTGTATATTTTAATTCTTTTTCATTCTTGTTCATTATTTAGCACGATCTTTCATGTGAGGGAATAGTAATACATTTCGTATACTATCATTACTTGTTAATAACATAATTAATCGATCAATACCAATACCAAGTCCACCTGTTGGTGGCATTCCATATTCAAGGGCTTCAATGAACTCAATATCAAGTTCATTAGCTTCATCATTCCCAAGCTTAGCTTCTTCAAGTTGTTTTAAAAATCGTTGGTGTTGATCAATTGGATCATTTAGCTCACTATAAGCATTTGCAATTTCTTTTTGACAAATAAACAGTTCAAACCGATCAGTAAATCTACTATCATCTTTATTCTTTTTAGAAAGAGGAGAAACTTCAATTGGATGCCCATAAACAAATGTTGGTTCAATTAATTTTTCTTCAACAAAGTTTTCAAAGAATAAATTAATAACATGTCCATACGTTTGTTGGTGATTAGCTAATTGTATATTGTGTTTTTTAGCAATACTTACTGCTTCTTGATCTGATTTAACACTAAAGAAATCAACACCAGTATACTCTTTAATTAAATCAACCATATGAGCTTTTTTAAAAGGTTTAGTTAAATCAACACTAAATCCTCTAAATGTAGGATTGGTTAAGTTTAATTTAGTAGCAACATGTTTGATTAATGTTTCAGTTAGATCCATGATTTCTAAATAATCAGCATAAGCTACATAAAGTTCAATTGAAGTAAATTCTGGGTTATGGGTTGAATCCATTCCTTCGTTTCTGAAGATTCGACCAATTTCATAAACTTTTTCAAATCCACCAACAATACATTTCTTAAGAGCAATTTCAGTTGCTATTCTTAAGTAATATTCTTTATTTAGTGCATTGTGGTGAGTTATAAATGGTCTAGCAGCAGCTCCGCCTAATGTATCTTGTAACATTGGTGTTTCAACTTCAAAAAACCCATTATCATCTAAATAGTTTCTTATTTCTCGAATAATTTTAGATCTTAAAATAAAAGTCTGTTTGGCTTCTTCATTAACCATTAAATCAACATGACGATATCTAGCTTTAAGTTCTTCATCAACAAGTCCATGATATTTTTCAGGTAACACTTTTAAACATTTAGCAACTAATCTTAAACCAGTTACATTAATAGTTAACTCATCACTATTAGTTTTCATTGCAATCCCTTTGATTTCAATGATATCTCCTAAATCAAATGATTTAAAAACTTCAAACAAAGATGGATCAACTGTTTTTTTATTTACATAGATTTGCATCTTTGTACTAAAATCAGCAATTACTCCAAAAGTTTGTCTAACACCAACTAAACGACCAGCAAAGACTAATTCTTTTTGGTCTAGTTCAATTAGTTCTTGTTTTGTATAATGATTAAATTGATTATAAAAATCAGCTAAACTTATGTCCCGTTTGACTTGAGAAATGACAAAAGGGTCATGTTGTTGTTCAACAAGTTTTTCTAGTTTAGCTCTTCTAATCAATTCTTGGTCACTGAATTTACGATCCATAAGTACTTCCTTCTTTAAAACTTTAGGTTTTGTTTTTTATAATTTGCATAATACAAATCTTGGTAGATTTGTGAATTCTTTAATAGTTCATTATGTGTTCCTGAAGCAACAATTTGACCACTTTGAATAATTAAGATTAAATCTGAATTAATGATTGTTGATAATCTATGAGCAATTACAATAGCTGTTCTTTCATGCATTAAGTGATCAATTGCTTTTTGAATCTTAAGTTCTGTTGAAGTATCAACTGAACTTGTTGCTTCATCTAAAATTATAATCTTTGCATCTGAAATAATTGCACGAGCAATACAAATTAATTGTTTTTGTCCTTGTGATAAGTTCTGTTTGTCTCCAATGATAGTATGATAACCATTTGGTAAAGATTTAATTAATTCATGAGCTTGTGCTTTCATAGCAGCTTGTACTACTTCTAAATAAGTAGCATCTGGTTTGCCCCGTTTAATATTATCTAATACTGATTCATTAAATAAATATGAATCTTGTAGAACTGATGAGATTTGTGATCGAACACTTTCTCTTGATATTTCTTTAATTGATTGGTTATTAAAAGTAATATCTCCAGTTTGATAATCATAAAACTTAGTTATTAAGTTGGTGATTGTAGTTTTCCCAGCTCCTGTTGGTCCAATGATAGCTACTTTTTGGTGTGCTTTAGCTTCAAATGAAATATTCATTAATGTTGGTTGGTTTGGTAAGTAATTAAAACATACTTGATCAAACTTGATATCAATTCCATCTTTAAACTTAGAAACATCAAGTGTTTTGTTTCAATTAACTTCATGATCTACTTTCATGATCTCATTGATTTTTAATAAAGAAGTTCGTGCAGCTATAAAACCAGGAATTGTATTATTAAAATTAGTAAAGAATTCAGCAAATGTATTAGATAATAAAGATAAACTAACTAATATACCAAAAGCAACTTGCCCGGTTACTGGATCAATATTAGGTGTGATTCCTGGCAAAGGAATCTTAGCAATAGATAATAATAAGAATGAAACAGTTAATGCAGCATTTAATAAACGCATTGCAAAAATACTTCATGGGAACATCATTTGAGCAACAACAGTTGATCGCATTACATTCTTATAAACACCACTATTGATTCGATCAAATTTATCAGTGAAGTATTTTTGTTGACTAAAGTTATCAATAGCAGCATGAGCTGAAATTGCTTCTTCAATAAAGTTGTTCATAACAACAAAATCAGCACGTTTGTATTCGTTTCAAGTTCTTGAACGTTTATATAATAAAATGTTTAAGCACATTAAAGTTCCATAAACAGCTAAACCAATTAAAGCTAGATATGGAGATACAACTAATAAAGCAATTCCAAACCCAATTGATCCAAAAACCATTTTATTAGCTTCGGCATAAAATCCCATAACCCCTAAATGGATACTTAAAGCATCATCACTCATATGTGCATAAATATCCCCAGCACTATTTTGATCTAAGAATTTCATACTTAAATAACGTAGTTTACTTACTACTAATAATGACATCTTAGCTTCAATTAAATAACCAAGTTTATTAGTACATAAGTTAGTAAAAACATTAATTAAACATTGGAAAAAATAAACACCAATAATTCCTGCTGCAATATGTAATATTGTTTCTAGTGGTTTAGTTTGATTAGAGAATGCTTGGATTGTGTATTGTAATAAGAAGATGCTTGCAATTTGTAATAATTGAAAAGCAATAATAACAAATGAAACTGTTAAAAAATACTTTTTGAAGTCTTTAAAATAAAAACGAATTAAACTTCATTTTAAAGCATTTTTGTGAACTTTTAAATCTTGTAAATCCATCATTATCGATCCACCGCCAACTGTTCATTATAAATTGCTTTAAAAATTTCACAATCTTTTAATAATTGTTCACTAGTTCCAATGCTTACAATCTCACCTTTATCCATAACAATGATCTTATCACAATCTAAAATGTTACTAATTCGTTGACCAACAATGATTTGTTGTTTGAAATAAGTTTGTTTTCTTATTCCTTCAAACACCTTAGCTTCAGTTATTGTATCAAGAGCACTTGTACAATCATCTAATACTAAAGCAGGACTTTTTCTTAATAAACAACGTGATAAAGCTAATCGTTGTTTTTGTCCCCCAGATAAGTTCTTAGCATTTTGTTCAACGATGCCATAAATTCCATTATCTGGATCATTAATGAATTTAGTTGCTTGAGCAAGCTCAACAGCTTCATTAATTTCTTGTTCATTAATGTTATTTAATCCAAAAAGGATATTTTCATAAAATGTCCCTTTAATTAAAACTGGTGTTTGTTCATTAACACTAAATCAATCTCTTAAGTTTTTGATATCAATATCTTTTAGTAAAGTATCATCGATTTTAATTGACCCGTTGTTTGGGATAAACCTGTGCATTAATAAATTAATTAAAGTACTTTTACCAGAACCTGTAGTTCCTACAATCCCTACTATTTCATTTGGATGAATTGTAAAACTAATGTTTTTTAGAACTAAATGGTTTGGATTATTTTCATAACTAAAACTTACATTATCAAATTGAATCAAACCATTAGTTATTGTTTTATTACCTTGATATGTAATTAATTCTTTGTGGTGGAAAAATTCATTAACACGCATAAAACTAACTTTAGTTTGAATAATTTCATTAATACTAAAAGCAAGAATACTAATCCCTAATACAAGCATATTAGCTGCTTGCATAATTGATAATATTTCTGCAGACACCAATGTTTTTGTTGTTGCTCCAACAATAATAATTAATGGAGAAACAGAGAAAATCATTAACATTAAAAAAGAAATAACTAAAGCAGAGATCCGGATCGGAATCATAGATCGTTTAATTACTTCAGATCATTGTTTGTGAGAACTTTCTAAGAATTGGTTTTCAAGTGTAAATAATCTTATAACTTTAATTCCATAAATGTTTTCAAGTAATTTATTATTAAGACTATCGATAGCTGGTTTTGCTTTTCTTCATCGTTTTTCATTAATAGCTGCCATTAATGAATAAATAATAGCTGTTGCTATTGTAATTGAAATCACAAGCACAGGAATTTGTCAGTGGTTCTGTGCTACAGCAAATAAAACAATAATTGAACCAATGAAATATGAAATTCCCATAAATCCTGGTCTTAGAATAATAACCATACACTTAGCTATTTTTTGAATATCATTAACACAAATGTTTAATAATGTTGATTGACTAAAACGTTGCTTATCTGCATGTGATAAACTCATTGTTTTATGAAAAATTCTCTCTCTTAATAAACCAACGGTCATTACTTCTAAATAAGTAGTAACTCAGTTATTAAGTAATGAAACAATAATCCATGCAACTGCTAATACAATTAATACAACACCTTGAACAATTGCATCATGGGTCGTTGCACTATTATTAACAGATCCCCGATTAATTTGAGCCAAAATTAATGGTTGCACTAAAGTAATTGTAATTTGAACTAAATTCAATAAGATAATGACTAAAAATATTAATCTTAATCTTGTTGTTAGAACAGATCAAATCGCTCGCATCTTCTTTTTTCCTTTTTAAAATTAATATGTTTTAGCTTCTCTGCTTAAATCTCTTATTTTTAAATCTTCTCTTTTATCGTGTAACTTCTTTCCTTTAGCTAGAGCAATAACTAGTTTTAATTTATTGTTTTTTCAATAAATTTTAATAGGAACAATAGTCATTCTTAAAGCTTGAGCTTGATGTTGAAGCTTAATAATTTCGTTTTTGTGTAATAATAATTTTCTTGTTCGATATGGATCATGATTAAACTGATTACCTTCAAAAAAAGGTGCAACATGCATATTAATAATAAAAGCTTCCATATTCTTAATTTGCACATAAGCTTCATTTATTGAACAATTTGCACGAGAAATTGATTTAACTTCAGTTCCTTTTAATTCTATTCCACACTCAAATGATTCAATAATTGAATAATTACGATATGCATGCTTATTAGAAACAATCACTTTAATCAACTCCCTTATTTTTCAAACCCAAAACTAAAGCTTCGATTTAATCCTAAATAATATTCTTTAAAGATTTCTAATTTATAAATAAACTCTTCTAATAATTGATAAGAATATAGTCCATTTCTAATACTAAATGCATTAATAAACTTTTTAATTTCGATATCAGCAAATTTAATAAAGTGATAGAAATTAAAATCAGCATAACCATAATCTAATCAACTTTGATCAAACTGGTTTAAAAACATTAAACCATAATCTAATAATTTATTTAGTTCAATTTTAGTTTTAGCTAATAGTTTAGCTTCACTAAAATGTAATACATAACATTGACTAATAAAGAAGAGTTGATTAAAACCAAATAAATCAGATCGATATTGATTAATGTAATAGTATTCAAGCTGATCTAAATCAGCTTCATCACATAATTCAATTACTTTAATTTTTAAATGATCAATGTTTAAGTTATTTTTAACTAAATAACTAAACATTTTTGAATAAAGATGTTTACCATCTTGTTTATTTAATTCATAATGTTCATAAAAAGCATGATGTTTATGATCTGATAAATAAAGGTTAATTAGATATTTAAGTTCATTTTTATGGCTTAAATATCTAGCTTTAATATTTTTAGATTGACCAATATAAATAGGGATAATATTGTTGTTGTAATTATGATCTTTAATATAAAGCACATAAATACCACAAGCTTTATCATTAATTAATTGATCTTCTTGATTAATTAAAGTTTCATAAAACTCTTTAATTAGTTGCGTGTTCATAATTATTAAAAAGCAATGATTTCAAAATCAATCTTTCTTGTAATCTTATTAGCTTCAAGTACTCTTACTCTAACCTTTTGACCAACAGTGATTACTTTATTGGTTTTTTGACCAACCATAGTGAAGTTTTCAGGCACAAATTCAAAGAAGTCATTACCAATGTTTTTGATTCTTACTAATCCTTCAATTGTATTTTCTAGTTCAACAAATACTCCAAAGCTTGTAACTGTACTAATTGTTGCATTAAACTCTTGACCAATTTTTGTTGACATAAACTCAGCAAATTTAGCTGCATTAACATCACGCTCAGTTTTAACTGCAATGATTTCAGTTTTATTAGAGTTAGATGTAATTGTTTTTAAATTGTTAATTAAATTTGTTCGTTGTTGATCAGTGTATGATTTAGGATCAAATAAGAACATTCATAATAAACGGTGAACAATTAAATCTGGGTATCGACGGATTGGTGAAGTAAAATGAGTATAGTATTCAGATGCTAATCCAAAGTGTCCTGAATTCTTAATTTCATAAGAAGCTTTAGCCATTGCTCTTAGTAATAGTTTACTTACTAATGCTAAGTTAGGATGATTCTCGTTTTGTTTTAATCAATTAGAGATGGTGTTTGGTTGTACATCACTAAAATCTTTAGAAATATTAAAAGCTAACTTTTTAGCTTCAATACTAAACTTTTCTAAGTTTTCGATATTAGGGCTATCATGGACTCGATAAATAAATTCCATATCAATGTTTTGTTGATTTTTATCTTGATCTAAATAGTCTTGAACATATTCTGCAACTGCTTCATTAGCAGCAATCATAAAGTCTTCAATCATTAATTGAGCTGTTTTTCGTTCATATATAACAACATCAACAGGAACACCATTTTCATCAATAATGATCTTTGGTTCTTTAATATCAAAATCAACAAAACCTTGTCTTTGTTTTTTAGCCCTTAATAATTGGTGTAACTCTTTTGCTTCATTAAGCATTTTATGAATTGAAATACTTACATCTTCTAAATGATTTTTGTTTTCATAAAAATCATTAACTTCATTATAGCTCATCTGACGTTTAGATTTCATAATAGCAGGGTAGACATCTTTTCAGATGATCTCACCTTTAGTATTAATTACCATATCACAAGTTACACACATTCGTTCTACATTAGCATTTAATGAACAAATGTTGTTTGATAGATTGTGTGGAAGCATTGGAATTACTCGATCTACTAAATAAACAGATGTTCCCCGTTTAAATGCATCAGCATCTAAAACAGTGTCTGGTTGAACATAATAACTAACATCTGCAATACTTACTCCTAAAAAGAATTTACCATCAGGAAGTTTTTGGACACACACAGCATCATCAATATCTTTTGAACCAACTGGGTCAATAGAGATAATTTCTCGATCTACTAAATAACGACGGATCTTAGATTGATGTTCATCAACTTCAAAAACAGCTTGATTAGCTGCTTCATTAACTTCTGGATCAATTTTAGGATCAACACCATTATCATAAACAATTGATAAGATATCAGCACCTGGATCATTTTCATGACCTACGATGTATACAACTGAACCATACGCATCCTTATCATTACTACTATTAATTCTAATAAGGATTTTATGACCATTAACTAATCCTTTAGGATCATCTAAAATAACATTTAAATAAAATAGCGGATCATCAATTGAAACATAATAACCAGTTCCTGTTTGTACAAACTTACCAACATAACAATCTTTCTCATGTGCAACTACTTCAACTACAGCTGCATCATAGATATCATTTTTTGGATCTTTTTTAAGTTTAACAAATTTAACTAAATCGTTTTTAAGTGCTCCATTAAGGTATTTTTTATTAACATAGTATTCTGTTTGTGTATCGGTTTCTAAAATGAACCCGTCCCCTTTAGAATTAACTTTAATAGTTCCTTCTTTGATTTCATGTTCAAATTCATAATCTAAATAAGCTAATACTAGTTTTTCATTAGGTAGTTGTCTTAATGTATTATCTTTAATTAATTGATCAACTACTTTATAAGCTTGTGTTTTGATAACATTTTTATTTTTTTCAATTGCTTTACGAACAAGAATATTGATTGGAATAGGTCGTTCTTCTTTTTGCATTAAATCAATTAATAGTTTTCGAATTGACTGATTATCCATACTAACCTACTCGATAAAAAATAATAATTAAAATGATAGTAATTGTTAATAAAAACATAAAAACCTGAAGCCCTTTGATTCAGCCTCGGTCTTTTGTTTTCTTAAAGATTTCTAAATCTTGTCCATTTAAACTAGACAAACCACCAGTTGGAGATGTACGAGATAGCAACAATCCTACAATCATTGCTAGTACTCCAAATAAAATTAAAACGATTGTTAAAGCCATTAAAGTCCTACTATTTATTAGTTAATATATCCTTATATTATAACATTTAACTAATAACTATAAACCTTAGATCATTTAACAATCGTTTATATTTTAATTAATCAATTTTATTTAATATCTAGTGGGTTTAAAACTAGATCAAATCAAGTTGGTGAGTGGTCAGAAATAACTGGTCGTACTACTTCTTCTTTTGAATCAGTAATTTTAATCGGTTTACCAAATGATGTTGGATTTTCTAATCATTGTTTAGCCTTAGGGTTAGATGTTGATACTTTTTTATATCACTCATCATCTAAGATTTTGTCTTTGAAAACATTTCATAATACAAATAAATTAGCATTTTTTGTTTCTAGATTAGAATTTTTAAAAATCTTATCATATGGGTTTGATGTTTTATTAACATTAATTCCTAAAGTAGTTCTGTAATCTCAATCATCTTTTAGTAGGTTTGTAAAACCTGCTTCTCTTAAAGATTTAAATGCAAATTGTTCATTACCTAATCTAATGTTAGTATCACCTAAGAAGAAGTAATCATCATCTTTATTATCATCAATTTTTCTAACTTCTTCAATAACTTTAGTTATATTTTCAGCATCGTCTAGTTCTCGACTACCTTGTTCATTTTGAACAAACTTTCCTTTTTGTCTTCCTGTAGTATATTTAAGAACTTTTTCAACACCCATTGTTTTTAACTTTTCTTTTGAGTAATTTTGTTCTTTTTTCTCATATTCTTGTCCTTCTCGTTTAGGATATTTCCCAGGACTATCAAAGTGAGCAAAGATTAAAGTAAAGTCGTTTTTGATTTCACCAACAGTTTGTAATTTAACACTAAATGGAGGACGAGAATAATCAACTTTATCTTTTGTTCATTTCCCATCAACTAATGGGTTTGAATAAACATGTCCGATTTTACCATTAGCAAATGCAACTGGCATTGCTTTTGTTTTGTTATAGATTAATCCAATTCGTTCTGTACTTGTATGTTCTGGTGTAGCTAATTTATCATTTTCAGAACCTGCTAAGTTTTCACTTATTAAATAACTATAATCATTTGTTTTACTTAATTGATTCATTAAGTCAACAATCTTTTTAACAGCTAGATCTTTTTCTTCTTGTTTAGCATCTTTAGTTATTGGCATAATCTCTGTTAAACCAATAACATCATATTTATGATGTAAGATTACTTTAGCAAGTGCTTCATTTTTATCTTCATCTTTACCATCTTGATGAAGTACATTTCAATGCCCTACTCTTAAACTACTTCAAGCAATCTCTGATTTTAATTTATCTTTATTAGATGAACTATTATTTAAAGTTAATGGATTAGTTTTGTTTTTATTAAGATCATTTGATAATTGATCTTTAGATCCTAAATTATCTTTATTTTCTATATTACCTTTAGATTTGTTTATTTTTGTATCTAAATGTTTTAAATCTTCTATTTTATAAGCATTTATACTATCTTTACTACCAAAAACCAAAATTTGATAAATAGTATATTCATTTAATTTATTAAGTTTATTAAACCTAACAACAGCTTTATTATCAACCACTTTAGCTTTGCTTGAGACACTAACAACAAAATCATCAGCTCTTTCTTCTGATTTTAAATATACTTCAATGTATTTACCATTAAGGTTTTTAGTATTTACTGTTAAATCTAAATTGAAAAATAAATCATCATAGTGATAATTGTATAAAAAACTAACAATAGTAGCTTGTTCTAGTGCTTGCCGGTTTTGTTGTTGTTGCTGTTGTTGTTCTAGTTGGGTTTGTGATTTATTAGGTTCATTATTTTTAGGAGTACAAGCAACAGCAGCTGCTACACCTAAACTAGTTACTAAGATCGTTCCAAACAATAACAACATTTTCTTCTTACTTAATTTCATAGTTATTTCCTTGTTAGTTTATTTTTTATCATCTGGGTTTAAGACTAAATCAAATCAAGTTGGTGAGTGGTCTGAGATAGTTTTTGCAGCTTTTTCTTTAGGTTCAGTTTTAGGTCATTTTGAACCTTTTGTTTTTTTAACTTTTTGATATCACTCATCATTTAAAATTTGTTCTTCAAACACTTTTCAAAGATTAAATAATTTAGCATCTCTAGTTTCTAAATTTGAATTCTTGAAAATTTTGTCATATGGATTAGCCATCTTATTAGTTATTGTAGATAGTGATGTTTTGTGTTCATAATCATCCTTAAGTAAGTTTTCAAAACCTTCTTTTCTTAGTGATTTAAATGCAAAATGTTCATTTCCAAGCTTAATATTTGTGTCACCTAAGAAGAAAAAGTCGTCATCTTTATCTTCATCTATTTTCTTAACTTCTTTTATAACTTTAACAATGTTTTCTGCATCATCTAATTCACGACTGCCTTGGTCGTTTTCAAGAAATTTACCAGGTTTTTCTATATCTTTCAGTATTCTTTCAACACCCAAATCTCTTAATGCTTTTTTTGAATAATTTTTTTCTTGTTTCTTTCCTTTTCTATAACCAGGACTATCAAAATGTGCAAAAATTAATGTAAAATCGTTTGTAACTTTTCCAACAGATTGCATTTTAACACTAAATGGTGGTCGAGAATAGTCAACATCTTTTTGTGTTCAAATACCATGTCCAGGCTTATTTGAGTAGATATGACCAATATTTCCGTTTGCAAATGGAATTGGATGTACTTTCTCTTTATTATAAATAACGCCAATTCTTTCAGTACTTGTATGGAAAGTAGATTCAGTTATTTTATTTTCTCTACCCTCTAGATTGTCGCTTATCAAGTATTCATAGTTTGTTGTGTTGCTAAACTCATTCATTAAATCTACAACTCTTTTAACAGCTTGTTCTTTTTCTTCTGACGTCATACCATCTTTAACTGGCATAATTTCTGTTAAACCAACAACATCAAATTTGTGTTTCAAAATTATTCTTGCTAAAGCTTCGTTTTTATCTTGGTCTTTACCACTTTGATGTTGTACATTTCAATGAGCAACTCTTAAACTACTTCATTGAACATCTGATGAAAGTGTCGGTTTTTTAGTTTCAGGATCTTCTTGTTTTGTAATTTCTTGTGTATTTGGATCAGGATCTGATTCCTTATTTTCTAGTGGGTCTTTTTCTTTTGTTTTTTCATTTTCCTGTTCAGAAGTATTCCCACCATTATTCGCTTCTTGTGTTTTAGACGATTCATCTTTTTGTCCTTGTCCTTGTCCATTTTTTTGTTCTTCTTGTTCTTTTATTAAAGGTTCGCTTTTTGGAGTATTTTGTTCTTCAGGTTGAGCTTGTGGTTCAGGTTCAGAAGGTTTTATTTCACCAATCTTCTTCTCTTCACTACTTGAGCCTTCTTCTTTTTTATCAATTGCTTGAGCTTGTGTTTTTTCTTCAGCATCTTTTTTAGTTGGTTCAGTTTTTTCTACTTTAGGACCTTGATTTTGCGGATCTTGTTGAGTTATTTCTTCTTTCTTATTTTCTTGTTTTGAAGCATCTTCTTTAGGTTGTTTTTGTTTGTTTAACTCTTCATCACCCTTTTGATCCTGTGGCTTTATTTGATCAGTTTTTTCTTTTAGTTTATCTTCAACTTTTTCTTCTTTTTTATCTTGTTTTTTAATTTCAACAAAAACAGCTGGTTTTTCTAATTCCGAACGATCTTTTAGTTCTTGTTGTTTAAGAGTTGAAGGAATATTTACTTCATTGTTTTCAGCACTATTTAATCCATCAAAAACCATCACTTTTTCTAATTTAAAAGTTTTAGTTTTATCAATGTTTCTAAAAACAACATCAGCCTTATCATTAACAACTAAAGCTTTAGAAGAAGTTACAGAAAAAAACTTATTATTAGCTATTTTTGATGTTAATACAACTTGAATATATTTCTTGTTTGCATTCTTTACTATTAACACTAAATGGTGTTCTTTTTTATTGTTTGGTTTAAAACTCTTAGAATCCATTGATTCTAATTTAGCAGTTTGTAATGAAACACTTTGTGTTTCATTTATAGTTTTGTTTTCATTGTTTTCTGTACAAGCAACAACTAAGGATGTAGTAATTGTTGCAGTAAGTATCCCTGAGAATAACAGAGCAATTTTCTTTCGTTTTAAATTCATTTTAAATAGTGCTTTCTGTATGTACAAGTAAGTATTATTATAATCAAGTAAAAACCCTTAAAATTAAAAAACTGCTACATATAATAGCAGTCTTTTATTTGTTCCTAAAGTTCGGAATCTTCTTTAATTTTCTTTTCAATCAAGAAAATAAATCGGTTTGATTTTACATCCTTGAAAACTTCAATATACATATGCTCTGTATCTATTAGTTGCCGGTTCATAAACTTCCTGTTTTTATTGAGTTTTGATACATATTTACCCATAGATAAATCATCAGCTACTTCAATAGAAGCATTAATTTTTTCAGTTAAGAATTTCTTAGCATTTGCTTTTGCATCTAATTTTCAAGTATATTCGTTTACTTCTTGGACTCACTCATTAGCATCACTTAAATCTGTTTCATCAAATACATTTCCAGTTAACTCTTCAGTAATATTTTCTAATGTAATGATCCCTACTGGATTCTTTTCTGTTAAATTATCAACTACAATTGCTAAATGGATCTGCTGAATTTGCATCATTCTTAATCCATCATATAAAGTATCATTCTTAGTTATTAACATAGGAGAGTGCATAATTGAATCAATTGGTGTATTCTGATCATTTAAATAAGCTTTAATAACTACTTTAATATGAGCAATACCTACTACTTCTTGATCTTCATTAATAACAACAAGCCGACTAAATCCAGTTTCTAAGAAAGTAGGAATAACATCTTTAACTAGATCATTTTCATTAACTTTTACTACTTTATCTCATCCTACCATTTTTTGTTTGATCAAAATCTCATCAAACAAAATAGCTTTATTAATAATTAAAGCTTCTTGTGAATCAAGTGTTCCTTCATATTTAATAACATCAACTAATGATTTAAGTTCTTCAATTGTTGTCTTTGTTGTTTTTTCTTTTCTATTAAAGATTCTGTTTAATAATCAAGTAAATGGTCAGAAAACTAAATAAAAGAAGTATATTGGATAACCAAATCAGGTTAGTAATTTAATCGGATTCTTCTTA
The DNA here is from genome assembly GCF_000941095.1 of Ureaplasma diversum. Taxonomy (NCBI): domain Bacteria; kingdom Bacillati; phylum Mycoplasmatota; order Mycoplasmoidales; family Mycoplasmoidaceae; genus Ureaplasma; species Ureaplasma diversum. The sequence goes on along the minus strand of NZ_CP009770.1, from coordinate 94,875 downwards.
GCAAAGTTCTTTGGTAAGAATTCACCAAATATTAGAATCAATAAAGTCATAACCCCAGTAGCTACACCAGTTCCAATTGCTTCAGCATGTGAACCAGCTCCAACATAACGAACAACTCCTGAGAATAGTAATCCAGCAACTGTTGATGATGCTGTGTTAACTAGTGCACTACCAATTAAATTAGAACCAAGGGTCATTGTATAATTGTTAATCATTTTATAAACTATGTTAACAATTTTCTTTGATTTTATGTTTCCACTTTCAGACTTTCATTTTACTTTTGTAATACTTGTTAAAGCGGTTTCAGTACAACTAAAGAATGAAGCTAATAAAATTAAAAAGAGAGTTAAAAAAGCTAATCCAATGATCAATCCTATTGATCAATGACTATCATTAGCTACTGTTTCTGTATTTGATTGATTTGTTTGTGTATTATAAATAAAGCTTTCCAATCACAAGCTATGGGATCCTTCAAGCATATTTGTCCTTTAATATTAAAAATATTGTATTTTAATATTTTAACATATCTATATACTTTTTAATAGCACCCTTTAGGGTGGATATTAATTAAAGATCTAAAAAATATTTAATTATTACTTAGATAATATTTTATTTTGGGTTGTTTGTATACTACACTATTTACCCTTTAAAATAATAAAAAACTAGAATAAACGCTCACTTTTTAAAGTTTAATTCTAGTTCTTATTTACTTTACAAAGATTAATTAATAACCTTTCATATAATCATTAATCATTACTAAATCATCAATTGTTAAAGCACTTTTTATTAACTCTTTTTGTTTTAATGATAAATTAAGATCTTTTTTTAAGATTATTGTTTTTGTTGGTTCTATTATGTTTTTAGTTGCATAATCTTTAAGTTGTTTATCAAACTCATTAATAGATAAGTTTGAATAATCAGATAGAGTTAAAAATTGATCAACTGAACTTGATATTAAAGAATTTAATGAGTCTTCTAAACCATAGGCTTTTTTAAATTTTTTGGTTCAATATTCAAGCATTGATTCAGCATAATTCTTAATTTGTGTTTTATTACTAAAAACATCTTTTATTAATAAACTCTTTTCTTCTTTTAAATAATTATCTAAGAAGTTAGTATATTAAGGAGCTGTTTTTCAACTATTATAAAGCTTATCTAATAAATAGTTTTTTTGTTTTTCATTATCTAGTGATGAATATTTAGGTGATTGTTTACTATATTCACTTATTAAATTAGTATTATGTACAAGTAGTTTTGAAGGCTTAGTTTTTAGATTACTAAGTTCATAACCAACAACAGCCATTAATGAAATATAACCAGCACCTAATAAACCAAGCCCAACACCTAAGATGATCTTTTTCTTTTTAGTTCACTTTTTCATTTTAACAACCCCTATTTTTTATTAGGATTTTGTTGAATTAACGTTAATTCATAAACTCTTAGTTTTTGTTTGATTAACTCATCTCTTGTTTGATTAAGAATCTTATCTAATTCTTGTTCACTAAATCCTTGATAAGATTGATACTTCTTAATGAATTCTTCTTTTAATAATTGTTTGTAAAATTTATTGAATTCTTGATTAGAGCTAAATTCTAATCTTAATTCTTGATTTAAATAATTGGTTATATAATCAATATATTTAGAAGAATAAGTACTTTCAAAATCATCAAAGTGATTTAATCATTTTGTTTCAAAATCATTAACTAATTTATTAGCTTGATCTATTTGGTTATGTTTAAGATAAAACTGATAAGGAAGTGAATCAGCTTTATATCGATCAACAGCATTCTTTTTATATTGTTTATTTAGTTTTAGTTCTGTTTTATGATTATCTGCTAAAACAACTTGTCTTGAAATAGTAGTTCTATGCAAAGAAGCTAGAAAAGCAATGCCAACAATTGATGTAGCTAAAACAATAGCTATTAATATAGAACCAAGGGTTCAAAATATGATCTTTTTAGTTCTTTTTGATCTATCCATAACTAAATAAGCTCCTTATATGAGATTTAAATCATTAGATAGTTATTTAATTAATTTATACACCTTTTTAAGGATTAGTAATGGTTTTAGATATCATCTTAATATTTAAAATTAAACTAAATAAAAGGAATTATAGATAAGAGAGAGAGAGAGAGAGAGAGAGAGAG
>NZ_CP009770.1:0-92678 GCF_000941095.1 Ureaplasma diversum | reverse complement strand
AGAGAGAGAGAGAGAGAGAGAGAGAGAGCTAAAACAATAAAAAATCTTCCCAATTGGGAAGATAATAAGTGCTTGTAAATGATAAGCCGTGTTCTGTTAACTAGATATTTAGTTATGCTAATTATTTATCTATAGATCTAAATCTATCCTAAGTAAACTTCGTTTTGTTTAACTTAGACTCCCTTACCAAAATTTAGGTTTCTCACTTGTGGGGTTTACCGCGTTTCATCTCATAGGTTTCCCTATTACTCGTCTCTGTGGCACTTTATGGTTTTATTCCTTTATTTTAAAAAATATTAGGAATTAATAAAAACCGCCGTCATGAGCACATCATGCTATGTTTTATTAATTATACATACACAAACACTACAAGCATCACAGCTTGTGTGAGCACGGACTTTCCTCTATATTATTTCTAATACAGCAATTAGCTATTTACTGTATAATTTTAGCTTAAAAGTAGCTAAAACATCTATAAATTAACTAATTGCTTAAAATAGATGTCGAATTTGCTATAATAGTATGGTTATCTATATTAACCTTTTCAAGCAATAATGATTACGAGGAGGCGATTAAATGGCAAATATTGTTGCAAATGAAAAATCATACCGACATTCACAAAAAGTGCGTAAACAAAATCACGCTAAAATGTCAAAACTTAGAACAGTAGTAAAAAAAGTACGTAATTCAAACGACCAATCAAAACTTGTCGAAGCTTACTCAGTGATTGACAAGACTGCTTCAAAGGGTGTAATTCATAAAAATAAAGCGAATCGTTTAAAATCACGAACAGCAAAAGCATTAAACAAAGCTGTTGCTGAACAAGCTGCATAATATAAACCATTTGGTTTTAATAAAAGAAGGTGTTAAATCAACCCTTCTTTTTTGTTTGCTTATCTTGTTTTTAAGATATCTTAACTAGCACAAAAACAGAACAAAAACAAGCTTAAAAATTCGTTAAATTATTTTTTAGTCGTGTATAAGTTATGCACATTTGTTGTGCAAAACTATACTCAAATCATTAAATAGCGGGCTTTTAGTGCTTTAATGGCTCTATATTTTATATTAGTTTGTGCATAATTGTCATTAAGTCACTTTTTGGTGGCTTTAAAAAAATTTTTACGCTTTTATTTTTATTAATAAAGCTTTAAAATTTAGCCATAGTTAACAAAAAGACTATTTAGCAAAACAACAATATTATTTTAATTTTAATCAACAATGAAGGTGAGGGCATTCATGTTTTTAAGTATTCAAAAAAACATTAATTTTGTAGCAAATGAAGCTGCTTTATGAAATTTTTATGCTCCCATTATTGGTTTAGAACCAGTTGGTTTATATTTATGATTGTGCCATTTAACAAATCATACAAATTCTTTTGTTCAATTAACTGAAAACCAACTATCTAGTTCTTTAAAAACCGATCCTATTAGATTAATGGATCAATTAAGTATCCTTGTTGATGTACAACTAGTTAAGATCTATGAAAACATCAACCAACCCCAACACTATTTAGTAGAAATAAAAAGACCATATAATCAAAATGAAATCTTAAACAATCACATTCTAACTACTAAATTACAATCTACTTTAGGATATAGTGAATTTGCAATCCTAATAGATCAAACTAAAATCCCTACTGTTGATCAATCTTTTATTGATGTTAGTGATCAATACCAATCAATAACTAATAGTTCTAATGTTAATAAACTAGTTAATCAAATCTTTAATCAATTTAATCTATCTTTAAATCTAGATCATAAAACTAATAAATTATTAAAACAAGCTTTTATTTTATTTAATGATAATTATGAATTTATCTACAAACTTGTTTGTGATAGTGTCATCATTAAAGATAATGATGATTATATAAGTTTAGATTGTGCTTTATTTGAAAGCAATCTAAACCAACAATTAAACAACTATAATAGTTCTAAACTATTAGTTAATATAAGACGTAATAAAGCAATTTTTAATCAGTCTTCAAATTTAGCTGATTTTAGTGAAGTAATCTCTGATTATGAACAATATGATCCTAAGAAGTATTTTACTTTAATAATGAAAAGAAATCTAAGTTCAAATGAACTTGATTCTATACAACCTTTACTAAAGTGTATGCCCAACTCTTTTGCAAATATGATCATTGATTATGTTTTAATTAAAAACCATGGACGATTAGTTAAAGAATATCTAATTAAGATTCGTGATAGTGTACTTCTTAATAACTTTGATAATTTAGCTGATTTATTACAATATCTTAAAAATGCTTATAGTAATATTGGTTTTAATACTTCAAAAACAGACACTAATCATAAACTAATATCTAAACAAGAATTAACAAATAGTAAAATTAACTATAAAGAATTATTTGATATTTAAAGAGTATAAGTATGCAAAATCAACATTTATATCTAAAAAATAGTTTAAATGAAGTATATGAAACATATAAAGATGAACCAATCATTAAACAATTAAACATTACTAAACAAGAATTTGTTGATCATTATTCTAAGATACTTTTCTATTTAGAAAACTATCAAACACAAAACTTAGATTTAATTAGAGATCTTAATAACAACTTAGAAGTTGTTTATACTTCTAATAGTAATGACAATATTTTAAATGAATGTTATTGACTAAGATGAGTTGAAAAAGTAGATAATCAACTAACTTTTAGTGAACAATATTTAAATTTTAATAATCTTAAAGATAATCAATACAAACCAAGCATCAGTCAACTCTTATACTTTTTATCTAATCAAATCAAAACCAATCAATTAGAATCAATGTATTTATCAGGTAATACAATTACTGGTAAATCATGAATAACTACTTCTTTTATTAATTCATTTATTCTAAAACATAAAATCTCTGTTTGTTATATAGAAATGGATCTGTTAATTAAATATAGTTTAAATGCTATTAATAATAGTGATTTAAAAATAGAATTAGAACAAGCTTATGAAGCAATGCGTAATTGTAATCTATTAGTATTAGATAATTTTGGTAATGAAAGATATTATGACTTTGTTCATAATGAAAACATTCTTAAGATCTTAAGATCTCGTTTTAAAAACAATTTACCAATCTTTTTTATATCTAATATTGATTTAAATCAATTAACTAATCATTATTTAAGAAAACAAAAACATAGTAATAGTTATGAGATTCAAGAATTGATATTAATTATTAATGATTTAATAACTATTAATAATAAACAAAACATCTATAAATTAGAAGGAAGATGAATCTGAGATCTAAGAAAAGGTATTGACAAGAAACTATAAAGTAGATATAATAGTTAATGAATACTTGTATGTAAAGAACAAGTGGTGCGAAGTTAACGATTCGTCACTAACAACACTTAGCTAATGCTATAGTTACTTTATAATTTAAAAAACTTAGTTACTAAGACCAACTAGTTGGAAGACTGATTAGTTGTTTAACCAGAGCAAGTATTTGCTTTGGTTTTTTTGTCTATTTAAAATTATTAAACTAACTAAAAAATAAGATTAGCTATCTGAAAGGTTTATTTAAATGCAAACAAAAAACATTAAAAAAACAATCTTATCAGCTACAATTTCTATTCTATCTACAGCAACTTTTGTCCCTATAGTTGTCTCTTGTGCTACTGAACCAAAAGCAGTATATCTAAAAGATAATGATCAAACTAAAGATATAGATCCTAATAATAGTTCTAATTCTAATAATATTGTTAAATTAGAACCTAATATAGCTATTAGTAATAATACTAAACTAGTTAAGAATATAAATAACAAATATGAGCTTAGATTAATCATCAGTAATGCTAATAATCAATTTGTTAAGCTTAAACTAAAACCAACTAATTCTGATCAATTAGTTGAATCAGAATTAGTAAATGTAGTTGATAATGTAGCTGTACTTATTTTTAATCAACTAGATACTAATCAACAATATAATATTGAATCAGTTTTTGTTTATAAAACTAAGACAGATAATGACCCATATGAGATAGTATTATTACCAGCTACTAAGAAGATTAATATCTCATTCTTAAAAACTGATGATCAAACTGATAATAAGCAAGATGTTACTAAACCAAGTAAAGAAGAGATAAATCAATTAACTGATTCAGCTAATGGTACAGATTCTAAGCAAGAAGAAAATGGATTAGCTAATGTTGATCAAGTAGATCAGAGTCAAAGTCAAAGCCAGAGCCAGAATCAAGATCAAAACCAAAATGATATTGATGTATCTAAACTATCAACTGATACTGCTTTAGATGTAACAGCTATAAACCAACAAGTATTAGCTAAAAAAGAAAATAGTACTTATACTTTTAAGGTTAAGTTTCCTGATGCTAAAGATGGTTTATTAGCTAATATTTCATTAACTGATACAAACCAAGTTAGTGATGAAACTTTAGAAATTAACACTTCTGAAATTACAATAGCTAAGGGGCAAGAAATTGTTGCTACAATAGCTAGCTTCTCTCTTAAAAGACAACTTGACCAAGTTAAAGCATCTAATCAGAAATATATCAAACTTTATGTAAATAAGATTGAATATTTCAATAAAGATTATGATGAACAAGGTACTGACAATCTTCTTAACAAAAACCTTGTGGTTTATATACCAGTTAATTAAAGCCAATTAACACACAAATAACTGCTAAAATTAATGGTTATTTTTTATTCTAATCACCTATTAATTTCTTAGCTTTTTGCTATTTTTTGTATCTTATATATTTATTATATAAGAGTATTTTTACTTGTTATGTACACATTATTTAGATTATATTAATGGCATATAATTTATACAATTTGAAATTTAAAAGGTATTAACAATGAAAATAAAAAAAATCAAGTATAAATGAATGTCTTTAGCGATAGCAACCACGGTTGCAGCAGCAGGAATTAGTGCTGTTTTAATCAGCTGTACAGACAAGACAAAAGGTGGTGAAAATAAGAAAACTACTCCAGCTTCACCAACTAACAAACAAACAGCTGCACCTAGTGTAAGTCTTGATAGCAACTCAAAACTAACTAAAAGAGCAGATAACAAATACGAGCTTAAATTAAAAATTACAAATGCTGATAGCAAGTTAGTTAAAGTTGAATTAACATCACAATCTACAAATACAAATAACAGTTTAATTTCAGATTTAGTAACTGTAACATCAGGAAGTGCTACAGTTGTATTCAATAGCTTAGATGAAAACACAAGCTACTCATTAAAAAAAGTTAGTGTATATGCAACTAACACAGATACAAACCCAACAAATGTTGAATTATCACAAAGTTTAAAAGCAACACAAATAACTGTTCTAAAATCAAATGAAGAACACGACCACTCAAGCCATATGGGTCATAATGGTTCAGGCTCATCTCCTATTGTTGGTAATGGTAATACTAATCAAAAAGGAAAAGAGATTGAAGGGGGAGCTGAAGGTACAAATAAAGGTGATAGAGATCAACTTCAAGGAGATCAAGCTCCAGGAAATCCACAACCAGATGCAGGAGCTTCAAAAACTGGTGAATATAAAATTGGTTTTGTTGATCCTAAAAAAGTTATTTACCAAGAAGGTGGTAAATGATGAGTTGAATTAAAAGTTGATGGAGCAGAAGGATTTACAGGGCTTGTTCAAGTTATTAATTCTGCGGGTACTCAAATTAATACGAAAAATGCAACAATCAAGAACGGCATTCTTAAGGCTGAATTTGCAGGACTTCTTTTTCAAAGTTCAATTAAACCAAACAAACAATATAGATTATCAAGAATAGATATTACTGACAAACAAGACAAAAAAACAGAAATTAGAAATTTTGATCCAACAATAAGTGGCGAAATTACTTCTGTACCACAAAGGGGGGCAGGAAAGCAACAAGCAGATAGCCCTAGCGTTCAAAGTAACCCTGGAAGCACTTCTACTAATACTGGTGATTCTTCAAAAGGTTCAGGTGTATGATTTGAAAATAATAAACCAGAAGTAACAGCAATTTCTAAAGGTGGAAAATTATCATTTAATGTATATATAGAAAATGCTGTTGTGGGAACACCAACATTAACTATGTCAGTAGTAAAAGGATCATCAAGTATAAATAACACAGCTAAAACTGAAGACCTAGCTGACATTGAAAAAGTTGAACAAGGGAAAGGTACTAAATATACTGTTGAAATACCTAGTTATCTTTTAGAAAAACTAACTGCAGAAACTGATGGTAGTAAAAAAGTGTATCTTACAAAAATTGAATGACTTGGCGAAGATTTAACTCCTGTTAAGTCTGAAGACCTATCATCTAAAGGTCTTGTTGTTATAATACCAAAACAATAAATTTTAAATAACACCCCACAAAATACGAACACACCCTATAAATTCGTATTAACCCTAATCTTATAAATCAATTATCAACTATCTAATGAAAGAATACAAATTAAATGAATCAATCTACGAATTCATTTGCTAAAAAAGTAAACTCGAGTTATTTATACTCAAAATTTTTAGCAAAAATTATTTTCAAAAAGAACAGCTCTATAGTGTTACCTGTTGTTTTAATGGGTTTAATTATTATTCTTACACTTATAGCTCGTTTTGTTTCTAAAGATTTAAGTACATTCTTAATCATTTCATATGTAAACATATTTATCACATTATTCTTAAGTGTGATCTTTGCTTCAATTAAGGCTTTGAACATTTTCAAAGACTTAGCTAAAGAAGGGATCGATATTTTAGTATTCTCGAAAAGTATTTCAAGACAAAATGTAATTATTACTAAATTAGGTTTCTTCTGCTTCATTGGAGTATTATGAAGCATAGTTGCATTCTTAGGCGGAATCATCTTCTATGCTAGTAATTATCCATATGCAGCAAGTGTTAATTATTGATATGTTTCAACCTTCTTCTCTACTTTGTTTACATATTTATTATTTGGTTTAATAGCAATTCTTATTGCTTTAAAACAATCTTCTAAGATTGCTATGATTACTCCAATTATGGTTTTCTTACCATTACTTGTAGCAGGTTCTGCTGCTAATGTCTTCTCTACATCATCTGCTAACCAAATTGCTTCATTCTTAAATTTAGAAAAAAGAGAATATGACTCAGGAACAGTTGCTGATGTTGAAAAATTCTATTTAAACAATAATAAGGATGAATACATTCTTATTCCTAAGATTAATCCAGAAGATGCTAGTAGAAAGAAATTTACTCAACGTCAAGTTGATTTATTAAATCAAATCTACAGCCACTCAAAATCTTCAGCTGTTAGCTGACAAGCAATTTCTTGATTATTTATTCCTTACCAATTAATTGATGTTTTTGCACAACGTGATAAAGACCCAATTGGGGTAGCAGCAAGTCGTGAAGAAAATAACTTAAAAAACTATTTATACTACAACGACCAACCATCTAAAGAATTTAACTACTTTATATCAGATAACCCACTAGGTCTTAGTTTAAAACCAGTAGTTATTGATAACCAAGAATCTCAACGATACATTGTTCCTGGTTTACTTAAAAACCGATCAATTATTAGTGAACAATCAGATTTCTCAGTCCAAGATCGCGAAATCATTTATGCACGTGAAAAAGCAAATGATGTTAATGTAACATTTGCTGAAGATAACAACATCTTTGCTTCTCCTGATAACTTAGTTGGAAAAATTAAATGATCAATTGTTAAAGATGCTCTTGAATCTCCTGTTTTCTTAGAAAAAGCTAAAGACTTCTATGAAACTCGTCTACAAAGCTTAGAAGGATCTCAAAACTTAACAAAAGCTAAAATCCTTGAAATCATCTCTAATATTGCAAGTGCAGGATATGACAAAACATTTATTAATTTAGTAGATAAAGAAAGTGGAGCTGAACTATTTAAAGAAATCATCAACCCACGAGAAATCAAAAACCAAACAGAAAAGAAAATCTACTTAATTACAACAATGTTATATTATCTATACTTCAATCACCAAGACTCAGTAATATTAGATAAGATCTTAAAAAACGATAATGAACAAAATGGATATGCTCCACAAAAAATCAAAGTGTTTGTTGATGGACATAACTACTTCATTGGTGGATATAAAAACTATGCTGTTACTCAATATCCAAAAGAAGTTACTGAAAAAGATAGTGGTGAAGGAGTAGTTAGAGAAAGAAAAATCAGAACGATTGTATATCGTTATGAACTAGAAGATAGTGATAACTACTTATTCCAAGCTGTTGAAGAAGTTAAATCTGTACAACAAGCTAATCGGGTTATTTCAAAAGGATTCTATAGTTTAATTTGAATTGCTATTGTAGCTGCTTTATTAGTAGGTGCTTACTTTGGTTATACTAGAAAGGATTACAAGTAATGACTTTATCTAAACCAGAACTTCAAACTGAAGATAGAATCAACCATAATCCTGATAATATCCTTGAAGTTAAAAACTTAACTAAAATCTATAAAGGTTCAACCCAAGGGGTAAGAAATTTATCATTTAATATTAAGAAGGGTGAAATTCACGCCTTCTTAGGAGAAAATGGATCTGGTAAAACAACAACCATTAAAAGTATTATTAATGCTTATGCATACTATGATGGAGAAATCTTAATTGATGGGTTTGATAATAAAACACCAGAATCAAAAGATAAACTAGGGTATGTGCCTGAAAATGCTCTATTCCCTTCTGAATTAACTACTTTTGATTATTTATACTCATTAGCTCTTTTATCTAAAGTACCAGCTAAAGTAGCAAAAGAGAAAATTCTAAACTATTTAGATAAATTTGGAATTTTATTCCTTAAAGATAAAAAACCAGTTAACTTCTCTTCTGGGCAAAAGAAAAAGGTACTATTAATCCAGGCTTTAATTCATGATCCAGAATTAATTATTTTAGATGAACCAACAGCTAACTTAGACCCTTCAGCTCGATTTGAAGTATTTGATATATTACATGATCTAAACAAGCAAGGTAAAACGATCTTTGTTTGTTCACACATTCTTAAAGAAATGGAAGATTATGTTAACTCATTAACATTAATTCATAAAGGTAATCTCATCTACACTGGTGCTAAAACTAAAGATCTAGAATCAATTTACTACGAATTAATTATTAAAGATAATGATGAATATAAGAATGCTAAGAACCCATTTTCAGCTAATGACTCATTAATAAATTAATTTATTAAACAATTAAAAAATAAAAAATAATTGTCTGAAGTGTGTATAATTGTTAAAGTACTATTTACTTTAATACAAATCTAAATAGAAGCGAATAATTTTGAATTGAAGGAATTCTAAAAAATATATGAAAAAACCTTTTTTAATTCTTGTTGATTCATCAGCAACAAACACCATTGAGCTTGCTCAAATGGAAGATGTTAAAATATTGCCTTTATCAATCATAAGAAGTGATGATAAGGTATTTGAAGATGATAATAAATCAATTAATGCTAATGATATTTTTGAAATGTTAGATCAAAAGTATCACTTCTCAACAAGTTGTACTCCAATTGGTGTTTTGCACCAGGAAGTTGAACAAGGTCTACAAGAGTATGAAAAAGTTGTGATCTTAACAATTTCTGGTGGTTATAGTAGTCAATTTAATAATGCTTTATCACTTAAAAAAGAATTTGGTGAAGAAAAAGTAATAGTTGCAGATACTAAATCTTTTGGGTATGCTCTTGAATTATTAATCAAACACCTTAAAGAAATGTTTAAAAAACAACCAACTAATCAAGAAATTGAAAAGTATATTGATAATTTCCATGACTTTACAATTGCTGTTTTTGCTTGTGAAAACACAGCTGGACTTGTTGCATCTGGAAGACTTCCTAAGATTGTTTCAGCAATGTTAAAGTTAACAAAAATTACTCCGATTATTAAATCAGAGTACAAGAATAAAAGCGGTGGGGTTGCTCGAAATATGAAAACTGCCCCTGAAAAAATGCTATCAATCATTGCTCACACATGACACAACAATTTAAATCCTGATGAGATTGAATCAATAGCTGTTTTACATGCTGGACTAAGCGATGAACAAACAGAACCTTTAAGACAGTTAGCAATTAGAACTTTTAATTTAAGACCTGAACAAGTAGTTGTTCGTCATTCACCAAGTGTGTTTTTAGTTTATGTTTACAAAAACGCAATTGGTTATCAAATAGTAACTAAAAAGTCTAAAGTTTAATAATTCACTTCTAATAAATATAAACCACATCCTGGAGCAAGTTTAGTACTTGCTCCTTTTTTTGGTTCTTTTAATCATTGTTTTAGTTGATCTAACTCTACTTTATCTAAACTATAATCAACTGAAGCTGCTACAATCATTCGCACCATATTCTTTAAAAAACCATTAGCATTAATATAAATTTTAATGTACTGATTTTCTTCTTTAACATTAATAAAGTTAATGGTTCTTGTAGTATCATATAATTCTGAAGTACTATAAGATAAGAAATCAAATTCACCTACAAAAATAGCTAATGCTTCTTTTAATTTATTTAAATTAATTTGTTGATTGATTTGTCAACAATAGTTTCTTTCAAATAAACTAAAATGACTAGTATCAATAACATATTCATAAGTTTTATTGATTGCATCATATTGAGCATGAAAACTATTATCAACAGCAACTACATCAATTACTTTTAAATCATCATCTAAACTAGCATTCAATGCTTTTTTTAATTGGTTTGAATCAATCTTTAAATTGGTTAAATGAACATTAAATACTTGTCCTTTAGCATGCACAAACCGATCGGTTCTTCCTGATCCATAAAGTTTAACTTCATCTAATTTAAACAGGTTTTGAAAATGGTCAACTAAAGTTTGTTGTACAGTTCTTTTATTAGGTTGAGCTGCTCAACCATAAAAGTTTGCTCCATCATATTGAATTGTAATCTTAAAGTTCATACTAAATACCTTTTAAAATTAATTATAAAGCAAAGAAAAACCAACTTAACAAAATTGCTAAGTTGGCATTAATACAATGGAGCGGGTGATGGGAATCGAACCCACACTAATAGCTTGGAAGGCTATAGTTCTACCATTGAACTACACCCGCATAATGGTGCTGGAAGAGGGACTTGAACCCTCACGACCTTTCGATCACTGGATCTTAAGTCCAGTGCGTCTACCATTCCGCCACTCCAGCAAGTATAAAAGTAATACACAAAGGTGTATTACCATTATAGAAATTATAAATGGTGCCCCATAAAGGGTTCGAACCTTTGACCCCTTCATTAAAAGTGAAATGCTCTACCACTGAGCTAATGAGGCAAGAAACACACAAATAAAATTATAGCATATTTCTATTATGTGTGATAAGTTTTTTAATGGCTGGCCTGGCAGGGATCGAACCTGCGCGTGGAAGAATCAAAATCTTCTGCCTTACCGCTTGGCTACAGGCCAATAATGGTGGACAGAGTAGGATTCGAACCTACGAACCTCTCGGAGCCGGGTTACAGCCGGATGCGTTTGGCCACTTCGCTATCTGTCCAAATAATTTTTTTTTGATTGCTCTTTTAAGCACTAGATAATTATACAACAAAGTAACTAAAAAATACACAACTAAATTCAAAAAAATTATTTTTTATAAGCTTATTCTTACTCTATTTCTTTTTCTTTAGAAAAATTATTATTAAAATGAGTGATTGCAGCTAAAGCAGTTGCATAACAAACAGATAAATTAAATCCCCCAGTCTTTGGACTTACTCCAACTACTTCTCCAATAAAATATAAGTTAGGATGATATTTAGATTCCATACTCTTAGGATTTAGTTCTGCAAAATTAACTCCCCCACCAGTAGAGATAGCTAAATCTGGATTATTAACCCCAACTACTTCAAACTCAAAATTAGTTAAATATTTAATTAATAATTTAGTTTGAGCTTTTGATAAGTTAGCTGTTTGTTGATCAAAACTTAAATTAGATAATTGATAAATAAATTCAATAAATTTATTAGGTAAAGCACTAAAACACTTCTTTAATGTTTTATGTTGTTTTAGTTCATCTAAGACAGCTTGTTCAGATAATCAAGCTAATCTTAATTTAAGTTTTGATTGATTATGATAGCTAACATACCCACTTAAACGACGAATCAAAGTTCCACCCATTCCAAAGTGAGCAATCATTAATTCTCCTTTTTCAGATACTAATACTTTATTAGTTTCACAATCTATAATTGATCCAATTACATTACTAAACGGTGTTCCTTGAAGATTAGATGTAATTTTAAATTGATCATTAATAACAATTCCCAATCCCATTGGATAGGTTCTTAAAAGGGTATGATTTAAACTTAAAGCAAACTTATATCCATCCCCAGTTGATCCAGTTCTAGGATAGCTTAATCCACCTGTTGCAATCATTAATGCTTTTGAGTAATATAATTCATTATTTTGATCTTTAATTACATATAAATCATCAACTATATGAACACTTTTAATAGCACAATCAAGCTTTAGATCAATGTTATCTTTAGATTCAATGATTTGATTCATTTTCTTGATAAAGGTTGTGTTATTACAAGTAATTTTAATCTTAGTAGAATTTTCTACTTGATAAGTATCAATACGATGTTTTGCACAAAACTCTAAGATCTGTTTTGGTCCATATAAAGAAAATGCTGAATACATAAACTTTTTAGAATAAAGCATATTATCAACTAATTGATCTAAAGCTATATTATTTGTAATATTACAATGTCCAGCTCCGGTTTGAATAAACTTCTTCATTATTTCTTTATTCTTATCAATTAGTAATACTTTAGCATTATCAGTTGCATGAATTGCACTATATACTCCAGATGGTCCTGCTCCAATAATGATTAAATCATAAACAAATTGTTTCATACTCTATCCTTTAGTTGTTATTAATAATTATATGATTTAAAACAACAAAAAACAACCAAGCAAAAGTCTTGGTTGTTTAGTCTTATTAATTAAGCAACAGCTGCTTTTTCATACCCATTAATATAGTTCACGTTTTCGCGCTTACTTTTTCTATTTCAACTATATACTAGTAAATAAAGAATTAAAGTATATAAAGCAACAAATAAGAATAATAATGGAGTTAAAAAGCTTAAGTAAAGACCAGCTGTGATTTTTTTACGATCAACATCTATTTTAAATCGTTTTGTATATTTACTTAAAAATACAATTGTTACAAAACTCTTAATTAAATACAATAATGCTCAAACAGTAGTAAAGAATGCAAAGAATCCTGATGCATATTTAATGCTTTCATTAAGTTGATTAATTCTAGTTGTTGAATCTACATCAAGTGCATTTAGTTCAACACTAAAACCAATTCAAAGTCCTGCACTTAAAAATAAGAAAGCTAATAAAATTGCTTCAACGCAATTAGAACTAACAATGAATAATAATCTTCTAAATACTAAACTCATAATTAATTCGCTTCTTCATCAGGAGATCGTGGTAATCCAGGACGTGGTGGATTTCTGTAATCGTATGCAAATTGTAAGTAATATGTATACACATTACCAACTCCACCAAGAGATGAAATTGTTCAGTTTGTATCTGTGTCCATAATTGGTAAAATTGGCATTTCTTCACGTAAAATCTTTTCTAAATCTGTAATGATTCTAAAGATTTCATTTTCTGTTTGTCAGCCCACCCGTTGAGAAGAGAAGAACGCTTTAATTCGTTTTTGGTGATCTTCTCTTGTTTCATGTTTTGTTGTAAATAATAGATCATTAACTTGATCAGTACTTACTTCTTTATTATCAACTAGTTTAGTTTTATATTTAGTAACTATTGATTTAAGAGTTGGTTTTTCGTTTTCTTTTTGTGGTGGGATAAGTTTTTGAATATCAACTACTTCATAAGTATCAGATTTGGCTTGTGATAGTAAATCGAATTCAAAAGCAACACGGTCTTTATGTTCTTTAATTAACTTATCAGCTAATTCTTGATCAAAATCCTTAGCTATCATCTCTTTTGTAACTGGAGTTGATAGTTTAGTTAATCTAACAGGCATCTGACCTAAAATAGAACCTTTAATTATAGCAACCCCATCGTTATCACTTAATTGATCAGCAAGCTGTTTAGGAAGGTAGATTCTTCTTTTTGCAAGGTTTGCTTTTTTAGTTTCATTTTTTTCTTTTAAATAAGCTTGTTCATTTGCAGCATTAACGATATATGAGAAAATTGGAATAGCTTCATCTAATAAAGGTAATTGTTTACCATGTAATAATACATCTTTATTTGTTGGGTTGTATGGGATTGTTGTTTTTACATTTGATGTATAAGCAAGTTCACGAATAATTTCAGCATCTTCGTTTGAAATTTTTAATCGTTCAAGCGTTTTCTTTAATCCTTCTGGATTATCTTTATAAGCATCAAAGAAGTTTTTAAAGACTCAAGCACCTGATGGGTTAAGTTCATAACCGCTTGATTTACTATTTGCTAAATCAATACCATCACTAATAAAGAATGGACCCATTGAACCACCAAAACCAGCCCCTGCATACTTATCTAAGTTTTGATAAGTAATATCAAATTTACCAGATGAGATGAATGATACATATGTATTTTGTGGTAAAGCTTTAAGTTCAATTTCAACATAACCACCAAGGTTACGGTGAATTAAATCTTGGAAAGCAATTGCAGCTTTTGTATTTTCAGCAGGTTGTGAAGCATATACATATGTTAGTTTAACTTTATTAAGTTCTGGATGTTTCTTTTTGTAACGATCTAAATAAAAATTAGCTACATCAACATCATAAGCTTTATCAGTTCGATCGATGTTTTCAAAATTTAAGTGTTTTGAACTATGCTCAACAAATGAGTTATTAACTAATGGGAACTCTTTATAACCAAATCGGTTATTTTGTTCTAATTTGTTGTAGAAATCAGTTTTAGTTTTTAATAGTTGTTGGATATTAACATCACTATTAACTAATGAACCATTTTTTCCTGTTGGATCAACTAATGGTTGTTGTTTAGTAGTTACACTACCATCTTCTTTATATTCTGTTGCAAATGATTTATCTTCAAATCAAAGTTCTAAGTTTTTTCCTCTTGAATCTTTAATATCTCCAAAAGCAGTCCAGTTATTAACAGGGAATGAAGCAGTTCATCCAGTTAAACGTAAAATACTTTCACGGTTTGTAGCAAACCCAAGAGCACGTCTTAGATCTGGATCTAAGATTGGAATATGTTTATCTTTATTAGCTAAATATTCTTCATATGAATCATATCGTGATTGTGGATCTAAGTTAAATTGAATTGCAACGTTACCAATCCCTTGTTGTTTTTTCATCAACTTACGATATTTTTCTTGCGATCAGAACTTAAGTTGGTATGAAGCTGGAATATTTGTTGTTGAAATATATCCTTCTTCAAAATATAAAGATTTAACTTCGTTCTTAGAGTTGAATCAAATCTTGATTGTATCACTAAGTGTTCAGTTAGCAGTTAGATAATCTTTATTCTTTCTTAATAAGATATAACCTTCAGGTCCTAGAATTGCATCTTCAATAACAAAAGGACCTGCAGTTAAGAATTTTTGTGGTGTAGAACCAAATTCATGAATCCCACCATTTAATTCAACAAACTTACGGTTAATTGGTAAGAATGATTGTTTACCATGGAATGCATTAAACGCAGCAGTATCACTTGGATATGGAGCATATGTTTCGAATTCAACTAAAAGTTCAAACCGGTTACTTGGTAATAATCAGTGTCGAAGTAATCGATCTGTTGTTGCAACATCAGATCCTTTAGCTACACTTGCTTTTTGTAAACGGTTAAAGTATCTATTTGCTCTTAGTTTAAAATCAACAATTTCACCTTTTGTATTTCTAACTTTAATTGTTTTAAGTTCACGAATATTAGTTAGATCAACATCTTTGTTTTCTTCTAAAGCAAGAGCAGTTCTAAGTTGATCATTAGTAATATTAGTAAATACTTGTCCTGTTGTAAGACCTAATCTTAAAACAGCACTACGAATTGCAGCAACTTCTTCTTCATCAACCGGATTCCCATCCTTATCAAAAGTTTGACTTTGGAAAGGGACAAAATTTGGATCTTCTTCGTATTCATTAGTTTCTGGATTTAGAACATAATTAGCTCGTCCAAAAGGATTTATATAAGCTTTTCCGTGCTTACGAATATATTCTTCTTGAGCTGAGTTAATTTCATGAGAACCACGAATATTAAGTTTTAATAATTCTGTTCTTAGTTGTGAACCAGTGTTGATATCTAAAATATATTCAACAGAATCAATGAAGTTGTGAGCATTAATCTCTTCTCCGTTTGATCATTTAGAAGCTCCGTTATTTAAAACATATCTCATTGCAATTGGTTTTTGTTGCCTGTTTTGAATCGTTATAATTGATGGGTTAGCTTCGTTTTCTGAATCTACAACTCCAGGTTGTAATCCATTGTTTGAAATACCATAAAATGAACCAGGAAGATTTCTTATTGTATAGTTTTTATCAAAATCTTCATCTGTTAAATTTTCTAAAACAGTTGCTTTTGGATTTGGTGGGAAATAACGTAAATTTAAATTATGTGCACCAACTAAGAAACCAATTTTTGAAGATGGTGATGGTGCTTCTTTTGTTAGTCCTTCAACCAAAGTTTGAGAGATACGACGCATTGAAGCAAATTTAATATAGTTAAGCGAGTTGATCGGATCGATTGCAATCCCAACATCATAATTCTTTCCTAAGTTATTGTTTGTACCTTGTGATAAAGTACTATCTGTTCTAGAAGCTGGTGAACACGCAGCAAGCACAGCTGCACTAATTGATGCAACTGTAACAAGTCCGGTTAATGAAAGAATTATTTTTTTGTTTATTTTTCTACTTTTCATACATAACCTCCCTTCCTTTAAATTGAGAATTGATTACTAATTCGAATATATACTTGGTTATCTGTTTCATTTTTATTAGCATAAATTGGAGCAGTTGATGCTGCTTTACCATTTTCACCAATATATTTAACACTACCTAAACTCATTAGATTTTGTATTTCTTTTTTGTTTTCATCAACAAAGAATAATCTAAAGTTTGATCCATAAGTTCGTGCAGCATCTAAATCAATTAATGAGTTAGAGAAGTTTGATAAAATAGCATAATCACTAGTTCATGCTACATAACCTTCATCTTCAAGTGTCACTTTTGAACTTAAATCAGATTGTTTCTTTAAATAGAACATGTTGCTTGTGTTATTAGTAGATACTTTGATATATTCAAGTTGTTTTGTAGTTTTGTTTTCAAGAGCAATGTATTTAACTTTGTCTTTATATGCTTTTGGTATAAACCCTCATAATAAAGTTGTATCTGTTTCTTTATTACGGTGGATTCCAGATAATGTACGATCCCCAACACCTTGTGATTTAAGAGTATACATTCAAAGTGCACGAGCACGATCTGTAACTTTTGTTTTGTTATCTAATTCTGTAATCTTAATGTTGTTATCAACAATTGGTTCTCGTTTATCATCATAGATTTCTCAACCAAGCACTTTTCTTAATCAACGGTCTTTAAAGAATCCGTTATTTGTTTTAGTTGTTCTTCCAATATATGTTGGTCTTGCATTATTAGCTACTTCATAACTATCATAACTTAATAATGCAGCATTTTTATTTTCAGTTAGTTTCTTAGCTACTTCTAATAAATCAAGCTTGTAGGCTTGAAGTTTTTGAACAATAGCTGGACGAGTGTTTTGATCAATAGCTCCTTTTGCAATTGCATCATATATATCTTTATTAGTTTGATAGTAACTATCTAAACTCTCTGATGTAGCATCAGCAAATTTAGCATGATCACGTAAAGCAAACATTATTGGTAATGATCAAATATTAATTTTATGTCTATTATCTTGTCATCCTGAAACAAAGAATGGAGTAATTGTTCTAGATAATCATTGTTTTGTATTATCACCAGCAAACACTCTTTCATTACCAGTATTAAATTCATTTAAACCAGTAATGTAGTTTGGTAAGTTCTTAGTTTCATCTTCACTTGGTGCATATGTAATTTGTACATAGTCACGAGTTAAAACTTCTGAAATATTATATGTATAATCTGAGAAAACATCATTTAATTTTGTTTCCATTCGAGAATTATTAAGATCATTAAGTGTTGAATTTCAGTATTTACCGTTTCGTTTTTTCTCACCAGTTTTTAGGTCTGTTGTAATAGATGGTAGACCATCATTTTGTGAAATTCTTCTTAAGTAGAATGGAATTGCTTGAGGATTTGCTCCTTGTGATTCAACAACATCAGGAACAACAGTTACATCAAATCCATAAGTTAAAGCAAGAATTTGACCTAGGTGGATGTTTGTTGGTTTGATATTGAAACGAGTGAAGTATTTTTTAATTTCGTTAACAATAACTTCTGTTGAACGGTAATCAATATCATCTTTTCCTGGTTTGAATTTGTTTGCTTTGTTTAGTTTAGGAGCAGCGTATGCGTTTTGGAAAATTTTTGCTCCAAATGAACCATAACCTCTAAGTCCAAATTCACCATCAAAGATGTGTTCAAGTGTGTTTAATTTATCTAAAGTTAAATCTTTTGGAGATTTTACTAAATAAGTAAGATTATCAGCAAATTGATCCATTAAAGTACTATAACCAAATGTTTTTAAGAAAACTTCATAAGTGTAAGATGCTTTTGCTTCATCAGTTAGTTTTGGTTGAACTACTTCATCATAATATTTCTTAAGATTAAATCTCTGTTGAACATATTCTAAATTTCATTGACGTGCACGAGCAACTGTTTGACCATTTTCTGGATTTGTTACTTCTCCAATAGTGTATTTAGTAGGATCGATTGAAATTAATTCATATAGATCATCTAAACTTTTTACTTCAAATGCTTTTTTGTTTGTGTTGAATACAAAAGGAGATTTTGTAGGTGTTGAAGTTGTGTCTGTAGCTGTAGTTGGTGCAGGAGTAGCTGGTTGGGTAGCAGCTGGGTTTTGATTTGCAAAGTAATTAAATAATGGTTCTGCAGATTTTCCTAAATTATAAACAAAGTTAAAGTTTTCTGGTTTCTTTAAATCTTCAACTTTATCTACATTATTTAATGTCTCAAATTGGAAGATTGGACGTATAGGTGGTGTACCGTCTGGTCCTGCTTGTTTAGTGAGATCATTAGTTGCAAGAGTTGTCAGTGGCTTTAACCCTTTAGTTTTTCAGAAATCAAACAATTTGTCTGCTTGTAAAAGTTTAAATTTATCATCTAAAGGATTAATTAAATTTTCAAAATGAGCTGCCCCTTTTAAATTAGCACTATTATAGAATACTTCTGTATCTGGTTGAGCAACATAATAATCACCATTTGCACTTTCAACTGCAAGTCCGAAATAGTTATACTTACTGAATATAGGGAAATTTCCAGGGTTAGCATTATGTCTAAGAGCTAAAGCTCTAGCTTGTTGAACAACAGCAGGTGAAACATCAGTAGGTACTTTATCAGCAAAATCTCTAAAGATTGTTGATATACCTACTAAATTTTCATTAGGAGTGTTTATATCTCAAACCTTAGATGGATGTCTTATATTTAACCATAGCTTGTTAATCGGTGGAATAGTTGCAACACTTTCAGCTGCATTTGTTCGTTTAAGAACACTGAACTTAGGGTTTTCGAAGAAGAATTTATTTAATTCTCTAAAACTTTGTTCATTAGAACCAATCATGCCTGGGTTAAAGTTACGAACAACAAAATCATCTGAATAGCTATTGTTAATCGCATTTGATAAATTAAATCCATTAACTTTTGAATCCCATCCATTGATTCCAAATTGTGTAACAATTAAATTAAGAATTGAGTTTCTTATTTGTACAGCAGCTTGAACAAATCGATTAATATTAACTTGTTGTGAACCAGCTTCATTTGTTACTAAGTAGTTTCTTGGGTCAACAACATCAATATTATCTCGGGTTTTAATTAAAACCTTAATATCTTCAGGTTGGTATGGACCACGTACTTTAGTTGGATCAGCTAGTTCGAAAACAACTGGTAAACCGTTTGCATCAAATTTGATCGGATTGCCAACTCCATCTTTAACAATACCTTCATAGTATTTAAGACCTTTAAAACCATTAACAGAATTGAAATTAAAACCTTGTTGACTATCTTTTCTAAAATACATTGCATTTAGTTGAGATAAATCATTAATAGAATCATTAATTGCTGGGTTAACTGTTCCTGATTCGTGATCAAATGAGTTCATTAAATAGAAATCAAATGGTTTGATGTTACGAGCCTGTGATGCTGTTTTAACATCATCAAAGTGTTGAAGGAATCTTCGATCAGTTCGCATTAATAATTCGTCTGGATTTTGTCCATTAACAGAACCAAAAATATCAAATGCATTTTCTCAACGTAATGGTTTATCTTGTGTTGGTACATTATAATTAAAGTTTGTATAAGCACCCTTTTTATTTGGTTGATAAGTGTTATCTGTAATTCTAACTTTAAGTCCACTTGAACGAGCATCTAAATATAATTGTAATACATCAGTGTTGTGGAAACTTTCAAAGCTAACACCAGCTCTATTATCAATTGCACCAACAATTGAAGATACTTTTTGATTAGATGTATCTTTGATGTATTGTAGTGTTTGGTGGTGTCCATATTCGTGAGCACCAACATATTTTAAATAATCAATTCCAGTTGATTCAAATCCTGGATCTGATTGGGCAACAACTGCAATATATGGTAAACGATCAGAAGCTCCAAAACCTCTATATTTACCATCTTTTAATTCATATTGTAAGATACCGTTTTCATCTTCTTTTAATTCAGCATGTAAACCATCAATTTCTTTAAGTAAATGTGGTGATTTATTAACTACTTTATCAATTAAACCAGAGTAAATGTCTGTATAAATTTTATAAACATTAATAACTTTACCATCAACAAACAATGTATTTGATTCAATTACACGTGGTGTAAATGTATCATAATAATGAATAGCTACTTTCAAGGTATTGAATGAATCATCAAACCGAGCATCATAGCTATAACCTTTTTTGTTATTAGTTGGTTGTTTTAGTGTATAGATTTCATCACCAGTTGTAATTAACTCTAATTCATTATTAGACTTTTTATTAACTTGTTTAATTGTGATTTGTTTTAATTTAGCTAAATCATAATCTTTAACTTCAGCTTGAGCAGCTTGTGTTTTTGAAAAATAAAAACGTGAGTTAACTTTAGTTTGATCATGATCATAAACTAATAAAGTTTTATTTGTTAAATGAACATTAGCAGCATATAAATTTTTAAAGTTAACTTGATCTTTTAAATAGTCATTAAAAGCATTTTTTGTGATTTCAACAAAAGCATTAGCAACTGCAGAATCAAGTCGTCCATATACAATTGGGTCTCTTTGTGGGTTGTATTTACTGTGAACATGGTCTTGACGATATAAACTAACTTCTAGTTTAAGATCAGATTCAGCACCATTAACTAATCCACCTTTTCCAGTGATTTCAACAGCAAGGTTTTGAATTTGTTGAGCTGGATTGGCTGGATTGGCTGGATTTGTAGCTGTAGCAGCTTTTTGTGTTACATCACTAATTGAACTAAATTTATAAAGTGTTTGATCACTAATTTTTAAACTAGCAAATTGGTGTTCTGGTTTTAGTGTAAAACCTTTAACAACAACTAATTCTTTTAAAATCGCAAGAGCTTTTTTAGCTACTTCAGCTTGATCTTTACCTGTTACTAAATATCTTAAATTTAATAAGTTAGATGCGTTTAGTTGACTAAAAGTTTGTCAAACTGGGAAGTTTAACGGATCCTTATCTAAATTTAAATAAGAACTAGCATCAAAAACATATAAATTCTTAGCATACTTAATTGTTTCAATTAATTTCATACCAGCTGGATTTGCTGGTGCATTTTGGTATGAAATTAATCAAGGAATATTTTTTACATATGCTTCTAATTCTTCTTTTAACATTCCTTTTGTATTCAATTGGTTAGTTAAACGGTCAGGGTGATTTCCTGATCCAGTTAAAGCTGAATACAATGGTAATGAACCAAAGAATCCATCTGGGTAGAATTCGATTTCTGTTTGTTCTTTTGAACCACCGTGTTGTCCAAGTGTAATAGAGTTTCCATTAATCTTAACCCCACGTCCTAATTTAAATTGACGAAGTGTTAATAAATCAGGTCCTCAAGATACATTGTTTAAGAATCAGTTTGTATATTGAATAAATTCATGTGGAAGTAATGATTCAACATATTCATTTTTAAATACGATTGGTCCTGCTTCAAGTTTGAAACGAGGTAAATCATTTGTAACTTCTGCAAATAATTGGAAGAACTCTTTATAAGAAAGTACTTTTCCTGCTTTTTCATTACCTAAATCAACTAGTAAAGTAACAGGAGTATCTTTTGTGGCGTTATTCAGATCATAACTTGCAACAGGTTTATCAGTTCCGTCAACAAAATTTGCTTTTTGCACTTGATGAGCTGGAATTGAAGTACTAAAATCAGAACGGATTTCGATTTTTAATCCTTTGTGATGTTCTGAATAAAGTTTCATGAATCCAACCACCGCACCCGCAGCAACAGCTACTGATGCAAAAGCAATCCCGAACTTAGCGCCTAATCCTAAGCGTTTTTTCATATGACATCATCTCCTTTTTTAATATTTTCCAGCTTTTCAATTTTCTATTTCTTCATCAGTTGCTAATACAAAGTGATCATTTCCTAAATTGATTCATTTTGGTTGTTTACTTGGACTATATCCATGCATTTGTGAATCGTAAACATAACCTAGTAATGATTTCTTTTCAGATTCAATTGATGGAACAGCTTCCATTAATGATTTTGTATATGGATGTAAGAAGTTTTTAGTAATTTCTTTTGTTGGTCCAATTTCAAGTAATACCCCTTTATTCATAACTGCGATTCGATCTGAAATATATTCAACCATTCGTAAATCGTGGGCAATAAATAAAATTGTTAATTTATATTTTTCTTTTAATTCTTTAAAAATGTTAATAACTTGGGCTTGAATTGAAACGTCTAAAGCACTAATTGGTTCATCAGCAATTAATAATTTAGGTCGTAGCGCAACAGCTCGTGAAATTCCGATCCGTTGTTGTTGCCCCCCTGAGAATTCTAATGGGTATCTACGAAGTACTGATTCATCTAATCCAACAGATTTAAGCACATCTAAAATGATGTGGTGAACAAGTTTAGGTCGTGATAAATTCTTAGTAGCATTAATTTCATGAAATACTTTACTTAATTCTTCACTATTGTATTTAAAAGCAGCTTCTTGATCTAATTCTTTATGAAGTGCTAATAATTTAGCTTGATGCTCTTCATTCTTAAAATCAAATCCTTCAGAACGAATATACTCTCCATGTCTATCTGCTAAATGACGAAGTTGTTTCGCATTTGCTTCTTTCATAAATTCCTTACTAAAAGTACGGAATTGAACATTTAAATAACCATTCTTAAGATCTTTAATATTATTTAAACCTTCACTTACAATTGTTTCAACATTAACATATGGGTTAAGTGAGTTAGAAGGGTCTTGGAAAATCATCTGAACATTATTAACCATAAAGTCAGTAAATTCTTTAGTTACTTTTTCACCTTGTTTAGGTAATTTAACTCCATTAATAAC
This sequence comes from Ureaplasma diversum, assembly GCF_000941095.1. NCBI lineage: Bacteria > Bacillati > Mycoplasmatota > Mycoplasmoidales > Mycoplasmoidaceae > Ureaplasma > Ureaplasma diversum. The sequence continues at coordinate 69,087 of NZ_CP009770.1, read as the reverse complement.
AACATCACCAAAACTATGTCGTACTAAACCAATTAATGCTGATCCAGTTGTTGATTTACCAGATCCTGATTCACCAACTAAACCTAATACTTCACCTTCATAAATGTTGAATGATATATCTTTAACAGCTCTAAATTTCTTTAAACCATATCCATATGTAATATCCATGTGACGAACTTCAACTAAACGCTTCTTTTCAGGAGCAGCATTTAGTCGCTCTAATAAACCATCAGTAATTGGTCTAATTGTGAGTTTGTCTTTAAGTAAAAAACGCTTTTTGTAATTAAAAAAGGCTTTTTTCTGTTCTACTTTACTCATGCTTAACTCCCTTCATGTGTATCTTGTTTAGAATTTTGTTTAGCTTTAAAAGCTTCTCATTTCTCTTTAATAATAGTTGGTGGTTCGTACTCTGGTGCTTGTTTGTCTAAAAGAGCTGTTTTTGCTCGGTGTGTATCTGAAATGTAGTACATATCAGGTTCAATTGTAAAGTCTCGTGTTAGTGCATATTCATTACGAACAGCAAAAGCATCTCCAACAATATCATTTAAACGTGATGGAACAGAACCACGAATTGTAGCTAATCGTTCGCCCTTATTCACATCTGGCATTGACATAATCAAACCCCATGTATATGGGTGTTGTGGATTTCAAAGAATTTCATCTCGTGTTCCTTCTTCAATGATTTGCCCTGCATACATAATAGAGATATAGTTAGCAATACTTGCAACTACTCCTAAGTCGTGAGTAATGAAGATAACACACATTTTAAACTTCTGTTGAAGTTCACGAATAATATCTAATACTAATGCTTGAACCGTTGGGTCAAGAGCAGTTGTAGGTTCATCTAAAACTAAGATTTTTGGGTGTAATGAAACAATTGATGCAATTACAACTCTTTGGATCATCCCTCCTGAAAGTTCGTGTGGATATAATTCCATTACTTCTTCTGGGTTATTGATCTTTGTTAGTTTTAGATATTCAACAGCTTGTTGTTTAGCTTCTTTACGATTCTTAACAATCCCATTAATCAACATCCCTTCCATAATTTGTTTACCAATTTTCATTGTAGGGTTAAGGGTTGACATTGGGTTTTGGAAAACAGCAGATATAACTCTTCCTAAATATTTAGATCGTTCTCAATCCTTAAATTTAAATTTTTGAACTTCATTATTATATAAAAGAACTTTACCTTCTTCGATGTTTGCAGTTTTCCCAGCTAATCCATAAAGTAATGAAGTAATAACTGATTTACCAGATCCTGATTCACCAATGATAGCGTGTACTTCACCTTCATAAAATTGAATTGATGGACCACGCAAAACTAATGCACGATCATCTGGACGTGATGGGTTAGTAAATGTTAAACGAAGATCAATGATTTCAGCTGCAATCTTTTTTCTTGTTCCATCTGAAAATTCTTTATATTTAACATTTTTTTCAAATTCTTCAAAGTTGAAGTTTTTTCTTTTATCAATCTTACCAAAAATGTTTTTAGTAACCGGTTTTTTAGTTGGTTTTAAAACTGGTTGTGCTTGTTCTTGTTCAACTTCTTGAACTTGTTCTTCTAGAGTTTGAGTTTGTTGAACTTCTTCAACTTGTTCTTGTTCAACTTTTAATGTTTCAGCTGGTTCAGTAATTACAACACTTTCAAGCTCTAAATTAGTTTGTTCTTCAGCTTGAGTTTGAACAACTTCTTGAAGATTAGTTTGCTCACTTAAACTTAGTTGATCAACTGATTGTTCTTGTACTAAAGTTGGTTGGACTAAATTAAGTTCAACATGTTCTTGTTCTAAACTAAGTGGACTTAAATTAAGTTCATTAACATCTAATTCAAGTGGTTGAAGTTGATTTAGTAATGTTTCATTTGAATTAGCTAATTCTAATTCTTTAATCTCATTGGTTTTTTGATCTTGTAGAAAGAAACGCTTGCTGTTACGAATATAAACAATATAGTTTCGTCTGTTAATTCATTTCATAAACTATCGTTGACGACGTAATGCTTCTTGAGTCGCCCCTCCTACTAACTGAATTGAAGCCACAAGGCACACTAATAAGAATGATGGAATTAATGTGAAACGTGGATATAAAGTAATAATTGTTGCACCATCTGCAATTAAGTTACCAAGCGTTGGTGTGTTTGGTAAAGATAAACCAATGAAAGCTAATGAAGACTCAGCTAAAATTGCTCCAGGAATTGAGAATACAAGTTGAGTAATCATTAACGGAATAATGATTGGTACAAAGTTTCATAAAATTCGAATTGGTTTTGTACCTAGTGTTTTAGATGCAGATACTCATAAGAAACCACGAGCACGACGTACTTGTGAACGCATCTGATTAGCCATTCCAGTTCATCCAGAGAATGAAATAGCAAAAATCATAACTCCAAATGATGGTTTTAAAATAATTGTTAAAATCATTAAGATAATAATTGTAGGGACATTAGTTAAGATCTTAATAATGAAAGTCATTATCTTATCAAAGAAGTTGAAATAACCCATTAAAATCCCAATTGTAACCCCAACCACTAAATCAATGATTGTAACTACAATCGCAATCCCAAGTGAGTATCTTAACCCTCATCAAAGCATTGCTCATAAATCCCGACCATTATCATCAGTTCCAAAGATAAAACCATCTGTGAAATAGTTTAAATAACGTTGGTTAGGTCTTAGTTCTGTTGGTGAGTTTGTAGTAAACGGAATAACAAAAGCTAAGATAAATAAAATAACAATAATAGAAAAACCAATTAAACCAGATCAAGAACGCCCATAACGGTTAGCAAACTCTAAGAATGGTCGTGGTTTTGCACCCATGTAACTGTTTTCTCTAAACTCAATTAAGTTTCCAATAATTTTTCATTGTTGGTGTTGAAAGGGTTGTAGGAATTTATTTGGTGCATCTGAACTAAATTCTTCAGTCACAGCTGTTGCAAATTGTTTTGATTTCTTTTTCAGAAAGTCAGAAAACTTTGACATAAATTACTTACCTCCTCTTCTAATACGTGGGTCAATCATGATGTATAATGCATCTCTTGTTGTATAACCAACAATTGTTGTAATTGAATAAATAATTACTAATAATAAAATAACATTGTAATCTTTTGAAATAATTGCTTCAAAGAATAGTGAACCAGATCCAGGAATTTGGAAAATCTGTTCAATGAATAATGCTCCTGTAAATGATCCCAAGATCACAAATGGGAAGAATGTTGCAATTGGGAATAGTGATGGTTTAAGAGCATGAACTCATACAAATCGATTTACTGTTGCCCCTTTTAAATAAGCAAACTTAGCATGCATTGAGTTTAATTCCCGGTTCATTTCAACCTTGATATATTGCACATAAACAATAATTGAACCAAGTGATAATGATAACCCTGGTAAGATATATGTAATAAAATCATTGATATCAAAAATAAATGGTAAACCAACACTTCGACCAATTAATAATAATACCAACCCAAAGACAAGTGAAGGAACTGCAGAAATAACTGAAATTAAAACAGTTGAAATACTATCTAAAATTCCCCCTGGTTTTCGTCCAACTAACACTCCAAGCGGAATTCCAATCGCAAGCGTTAATAAAACAGAGAAGATCCCAACTGAGAAACTAACTAAATATCGTTCTCAAATAAAGCTACTAATTTGTACTCCAGGTCTAATTGATGTACTAATCCCAAACTCACCAATAAAGATGTTTCCAAGATATTCTCAATATCTTACCCCAAGTGGTCGATCTAATCCATATTGAGCTAAAATTGCTAGTTTTGCTTCTTTTGATGTTAAACCAACAGTAAGTGCTGATTCTCCTGGAACAGAGTTAATTAAAAAGAAAACAATAGTAATAACAATTCAAGCTAAAAAGAAAAATTCAAAAATTAACTTTAAAGCTTTAGTTAAAAAAGTCATAAACTTTGATTTCAGTGAGAAGAAATCAACTAAGGGGTCGATTACTTTATCACGTTCTGCAACGTTTTGACTTGAACGAGAATTACCAAATATAACATAGTTATTACTAAAAGCGTAATTAACTTTTTTATTTGGTGCATTCTCAATGTCCTGATACTGCTCTGCAATATTTGTGTTCTGGTTGCGTTGTTCAGTTGCTGACATAAATATCACTCCTTTAGAAATAGTTAAAAAATAAATAGTTGTGTGCTTGAGTTAATAGCTGCTTGATTACTTTCAATTACACCATAAGCAATAGCACAAGATAGTGCGTAAATAAACGCTGGTAATAAAATAATAGAAATTAAAATGTTTAAGCGAATAGTAGCATATTGCACTGAATCTAAATCATAGGTTGCATTTTCATAAAACCGATCAATTAATTTAGCTTCAAATTTATTAATTTTATATTGGCTATTTTTTCTTAATGCTTTAGCTCATTTTCTACGATGATAACGCCGTGAAAATAGCACATATAAATAACCAATCATAACAACTACTAATCAACCAATAAACATTGCTCCTAATTTTGGTTTAAAACTTTCATTAGTAGCTACTACAATGTGTGAAATAATAATACAAACCAATAAACCAAACAAGCATAAATAGCTAATTCAATTAAAAAACGGTTTCATAATTGTTTGATGATTTTTACGCATATAACCTCGTTTTAGAAATGACAATAACCATCAGCATGGCAGTGTTTGATTCCTGATTGATTTTCTGGTTCAAATGTTTGATCAAAGTAATAATATGGATCAAACAAGATTCACTTCTTATCAATAATACTACTTAGTTTAGGATTAATGTGATTAATCCGTCCCACATTGTTTTCAGTTCATTGTTGAACTATTTTAGTATTAGTTTTATCTGATTGATGATGTTTAATTGATAATAAAGATTGATCTGTTGCAAAAAAGGTTGGAAACATAAAGTCTTTAACATCATATCTAAACTCATCTAATGCATATTGAAAAATATTTTCATTAGTGATCTTTTTAACATCTGGAAGTTGGTTTGAATCATTAATCACAAATGTTTGTAAATATATTTGATCATCAAATGTTGCAAGTTCAACTTCATGATCAATTTCTTTTTGTTGAATTAAAGCAATTTTATTTATATAAGCAAAACCGTCATTAACTTCACTTTTTTGATTCGCTTCATAAACCCAGCGGCTTAGTTTTCCTTTGCGAAAACTAAACGCTGATAAGACTTGATTATTAGTTGCTGTTTTTGCTCAAGTTGGAATAATTTCTACATCTTTGTAAACAACTATCATTTGTAATAATTGTTCAAGTTTTTTAATTATTTCTTCTTTATTTAAAAACCAATAAGGTTGGGGATTGTTAATGTGTGTTGGTAAAGAATTATCTTTAGTTGGTGTATAAAATTGGGGTTTTGTAATCGCATCTAAATTATTCCCTAAATCATTAATCTTAACTTTAAATTGCAAAGTAAATTGATAACTACTAGTTTTCTTATCATACTTTAAAACTAAATCAGTTAAGATATCATATTTTGCTTGTCATTTATTTAATAGAGCAAAAGCAAAAGAATAGTATAAATAAAAAGAACGTTTTAAACGCTGACTAGTATGTTCATAAAAGCTTTGGTATAAATTATGAATTTGTTTTTGATCATCATCTGATAATTGATTTATAAAGCTTTGGTTATTAAAACTATAAATAAAATCAGTTGATGCTGATAATGTTTTAAAAGTTTCGGGTTTATTGTTTAAATCATTAGTTGAATGACAACTAACTAAGGCAACGCTGATTATACTAAAAGAAGTAAGAGCAAAAAACCATTTTGATTTGAACAATCACCCTGCCGAGTGATTTGGTTTCATATGTACTGTCTTAGCTTATGTGGTAAGACCTCTATCCTTTATATTAAATTGATTTATTAAAAAAATTAATGTTTTATATTATTGTTATTAATAATACGCTTACACATCATAATCTTCGTGCAACGCTTCATTAGAATATGCTTAATAATAAACTTAATAAAAGTGATAATTCAAGATGCAAAAGTAATAACATGCATATAAAAAGTTACATGTTTAATAATCATATTAATTCAATTATTATTTAAACTAACAGATTTCATATTTTATAGCTTTTCTAATTGTGTATATTATTACATATCCAACACTATTTTTGAAACTTTTTTTTGATTTTTTGAATTTATGATATAAAAAATAAAATAAAAAGGATATAGATAAATAACAAAATTAATAAATTTGTCCCTTAATATTTAGCTATCTTATCCACTTATTCTAAATAAGTTAATTGAAAAGTGATAAAATTAAAACTATTAAGAATATAATGGTGTGATCATTGTGTTAATACATTTACAAAATTATTGATTTGAATTATCAAAACAAAAATTTGGCAAATTAAAATCAGGGAAATGATTAATCTTTTTATTGGTTTTAGCTTTCTTTGCTTTTAGTTTATGAGTTTTTGTTCTAACAGCTCTTCCCCCTAAGTATTTTCATCAACTACAAGATAATCAAACTGATTATTGACAACACTTTAAAATTGGGTTTTATGAATATAATTTAGTTTCACCAATTCTAAAAGTACCAAACGCTAATCGGATCTTTGCTGAAAGTTTAAGAATTGAAGCAATTGTTGCTTTTAGTTTAATGAGTATTAGTTACTTTGTGCTATTGTTAATTACAATTATTGCTCAAGCTAAACATAAACACAAAGGTAAAGATGTATGAGCTGCTTGAGTTGTATGATTGTTTGCTACATTAATTGTAATTGGACTATTAGTAGTTGGCTTCGTCTTTAAACCTAATGGCTTAGAATTAACTATTTTAAGTGATCAACCATTTATTAAAAATAGTGCTATCTATCAATTCTATACATTCTCTATTTATAATAGTGAATTAGCTAGAAAAGAATTAGATACAAGAATTGAAGTTGCTAATATTGTATATAGTTCTATCATCTTAGCTTTATGATTCCCAGCTTTATTAATTGGAATCTATAACTTCACATTATCATTCTACAAAAACCGTTTATGATAAAACAAAAGTGTGCTTTAAGTTAGCACACTTTTTTATCCCTTTTTAATAATCATACTTGATTAGTTCACAATCAAGATATTTATAATCGATCTGATTAAGTTCTTGTTTCGATAAAACATAAACAAGAACACTATTTTGTTCATAACTAGTTCTAATTATTACTAAATCATTAATATAACAAAAATGATTAAATTGATTAGTATGTTCTAGATTATATTTAATTTGATAATAATAGTATTTAATTAAATCAATAAATTCAGTTTTATCTAAAACTAATTTAGCACTATTACGATAAGCTTTAACTAAACCGTTTGCTCCTAATTTGATTCCACCAAAATAGCGAACTACAATTAAAATAACATTAGTTAAAGCTTTTTGTTGTAATAAGCTTAAAATTGGTAAACCAGCAGTACCTGATGGTTCATTATCATCAGAACATTTAATTTGATTAGCACTCTCACCAATAATATAAGCATAAACAACATGTCTTGCATCTTTATATTCTTGTTTATATTTGTGGATTAGTTCATTAGCTTGATCAATATCAATTACATTAAATACAAAAGCTAAGAACTTAGATTTGTTGATTTCAAAAATAGCTGAACTATTGCTTTTAATTGTTTGATATTTCATTTTGATCTAATTCTTTTTGTTTTAAGTTAACTTTTCGTTGTTCTTCAATTGTTTTTATTAATTGATCATAATCTAGTTTTTTGATTTGCCAATGAAATAGATTAACAATTTTAAGATGGTGTTTGAATTGTTGTAGGTTAATAAATAAAATAACATTAGTTATGTGCCAATGTAATTTAGACATTGCTTTACGCATTAATAAAACAATAACTAAAAAAGTAATTAAACCAAGACCAATTAAAGTAGCTGGGATAGCAATACTATAGTTGGGGATCATTTTGTTTTGAGATAAAACACCAAATAAAATAAGAATACAAACTAAAACAAAAAGAGTAAGACTACTAATTTTAATGTACTTATAAACAATCGGCTTTGGGTAAGATTGAATTTGTTGAACTTGTTGTTGGTATGAATTTGTACGCATGCGGGTTATTGAGATGTTGTTGTTGTTGTTGTTGAAGAAGAAGATGACTTAGGTTGCTCTTTAACAAAGAAAATTAGTGGGTCTTTTTTATTTGAATCGATCATGCCGCTCATTTTGTCCATGTTGTTAATATTTTCAAAGTTAACATCTTTTGTCCCAAACCAAACAATCTTATATTGTTCATGTTCTAAATTATCAAATGTAACATTAATGTGTCTATTAGGAACTTCATCAACTTTTGCTTGTTTTTCAATTGCTTTAGTTTCATCTACTTTTCCATTTATAACTGGTGCAATTCTAACCATTACTGTACCTTGATAATCAACTAAAGCTTCTTGGTCTCTAAAAATAAGTTTTAAAGTAACACCTTTTTCAAAACGATCTATGTCAAAATTCTGATTAAAGATGTATTTTGGTTTCTCTTTTTCAATAAAGAAGCTATATTCAACTTTTGGTTTAAAAATAACATTAGTAGGTTTGTTCTTTAAGTTAAGATTCTTTACTAGATATTTTCTATTCTTTTGTAGAATTCTATAAAACTCACCATTAAATTCCAAGTCCTTTAAGTTTTCAGCTAAAGTAGCTTTTAAAACAATTGGTCTTGGTCTTTTAAGAGTAGTGTCAATTAATTCTAGTGTGAATTCGTCACCTTTTTTAAGATCATATTTAGTAGTATCTAATTCAACATTGATTTTGTATTTGTTTTTATCATCACCATCATCACCTTTAACAAACTGCAAAACATTATTAGGATCAGTTGCTTTTATAGAATACTGAACATTAGTTATTAATTTGTCATTTTCTAAAGTTAAAGCATCTATTTTTTCATAAGTCTTTATGTTTATTTTCTTAAATTTAGTAGCATTATTTAATGCTACTTCTTTAGATTCTTCACTATCTTCTTTATCATAAATTTTTAAACCAGTTAATAGATACTCTTGTTTAGGATCAAGATTAGAGAAAATAAATTCTACTTTATTATCAGCAACTTTTGTTTTAGCTGAAACAACATTAATTGAATCATTACCACTTACTAATGATGTTAAAGTAGCAACAGCAAATTTATCATTTGCATTTTCAATTTCTAATCCTAATTTAAATTTTGTTTCATCTTCAAAATCTTCATTAATTTGAGCTGCACTATTAAGTGTAGCTACAATTGGAAGTTCTTCTTTTTTGTTTTCTGGTTCTTTAGGTTCAGACTTTGTTTTCTCTTCGTTTTTTTGATTAGGTTGTAGTTCAATGATTTGTGGAATCCAAAAATGACACTTTTTCTATTCGAGTATGTAGAATAAAAGTAAGCCCAAGTGCGGTGTTGCAATTGAACTTACTTTCGAGGAAGCCAGTATTAGCTGGCTTTTTGTATTGTTTAAACAGACTAATAACAAAACAAAAAATTATTAGTTTAGTAATGAGTATGTAGTTTTAATAATTACATATCATACTCTTTTATTTTACTTCAAACTAGAAATAAAATAACTATTAAATTACTTAATACGATTATTTGTTATTAGTTTTGAAACTAATTACTAATAAGGGTTTTTATATGTTATTAGTAAGTAGATAGTATAAAGAGTTAAAAATGATCAATTTTTAATAATAGGGTTAGAATGTTAATAATGCTTAAAAGATTCTTATCAAACTAGAACATATAAGATATTAATGTATTTAATGAATTAAATAAGTTGGTATTTTTTACTTTTATTGTTGTATCATTAAAAAGTTTTAGTATTTGAATTTATTAAATCTTTAATGTAACTAAATGTTTTTTACAACCATCAAACATTTAGTTATTTTAATTCCTAAAATGGATGTAGTCTCTTGTCAATTCTACATTCTTAAATGACATAAGGAGGAATTCGTTATTTGATTTAAAAATTGATACTAATCAGAGTGTTTATATTTTTGAACCTTGATCATTTACAAGTATTTGATTAAGACTGATCTAATATTAAACACTCTTTTTATTATCTTATATATGGTTTTATATTAACCTTGATCCTCCACTTTCTTAATTTTTTATAAAATAGGTACATATTTATAACTTGTATATATAAGTTATTTAAAAAAATGACTTATGTTGCTTTTTGTTATTACTAATTGATATATAATAAAACCCTAAGATTAAAAATTTAAAAGTGGAATATAGATAATATGAGAAAACACAAAAGAATTGCACTAGCTACTGGGCTTGTAGCTGGTTTGTTAGCAACAGTAAGTGTTGTTGCTGTTGCATGTAATAATGAGAATAAGAAGGGTACTACTCCATCAACTGGTGTACAAACTCAAACGCAAGTTGCTCAGAATTCAAATTTATCACAAACTGAAAAGGATAAATACGAAGTTGCTGGGGCTGCTTGATTTTCAAGTTTATGAAATACTACAAGTGCTGAAAAGCGTGCAATGTCTAAGAATGCATATGAAACAGCAAAAGCAAGTTTTGATAAGTTGTTAGAAGCACAAAAGGATGTTTTTGACAAGGATAAAGTAACATATACTCCTGCAGCAAACGGCAAAGCTTCTACACTAAAAGTTCAAAATACTAATGGAAAAGCAATCCCAGTTGTTTTCATGGATATCGATGAAACAATTTTAAACAACTATGCATACCAAAACTATGTTTTAATTAACAAGTTATCATATAACCCAAAAACTTGAAATGAATTTGTTAAAGCTGAAATCTCTACAGAATTAGATGGTGCTATTGATTTTATTAAGCATGTTTATAGTAAAGGTGGAGTTGTTATGTTCAACTCTAACCGTGAACAAGAAACCGAAAAACAAGCAACTATTAACAATTTAGTTAAAGTTAAATTAGATGAAGCTTTATTACCTGAATGAGTATTCTGAATGCAAGGTGTTGATTTAGGAGCTACTGATAAAAAACCTTGAAATCATATTAAAAAAGATGAAAAAGGTAAACGAGTTAAATCTAATAAGGAAGATCGAATGAACTTTGTTAATGACAATAAGTTAGATCTTACAAAAGAAGGACAAGACTTCGGTAACGCTGTTCAATTCAAAACAATTATGCGTGTTGGAGATAACTTTGATGATTTCAACGACAACGCAACTAAACGAAAAGGTTTAGAAGAAAGAAATAAAGTATTAGACGACACACTTAAACTATTTGGTAACTCAGATGCAAACGTTAAAGGTGTTAGATACGAAATTAAAGAAGATGGTAGTGTTATTAAAAAAGAACAAAGCTGATCAGAATCATATGTAATGATCGGTGGTAATGCTTCATACGGTGGGTTCATTGATGCATTACATAAAAACATCTACAAGATGAAAGATAGCGAAAAACTTGAACTATTTAGAACTTTATTAAAATCTAAACTTTGATGAGAACCAAAAGCTAAATAATTAAATAATTAATTAAATGCGACTAAAAAGCAAATAATTTTGTCTTTTTGGTTGCTTTTATTTTATGAATCGTTTATAATTTCAAGGTGTTTTGTCAAATTGTTAATTTTAGAAAATGATACGCACGGAACAGTTGCTATAAAATCATTTAACTAAAAGATACATGTCAAAAATTAAAATAGGGAGATTATAAATGCCTACAATTGCGCAATTGATTCGTAATAAACGAGTAACAAAGACTAAAAAAAGTAAGTCACCTGCTCTTTTATATACATATAACTCATTACATAAAAAAACTAAGAAAAACCCATCACCTCTTAAATCTGGTGTATGTACTCGTATTGGTACTATGACACCTAAGAAACCTAACTCTGCGTTACGTAAATATGCTAAGGTTCGTTTAAGTAACGGATTTGAAGTATTAGCTTATATTCCAGGGGAAGGTCATAACTTACAAGAACACAGTGTGGTTATTATTCGTGGTGGTCGTGTTAAGGACTTACCTGGGGTTCGTTACCACATCGTTCGTGGTACTGGAGATACTGCTGGGGTTGATAAACGTCGTCAACAACGTTCACTATATGGTGCTAAACGTCCAAAACCAGCTGCTAAATAAAGTAGTTATATAATTAAGGAGAAGACTTAAATGAGAAAATTAAAACCAGAAAAAAGACAAGTTTTAGCAGATCCTGTTTATAACTCACGTCTAGTGACTAAATTAATCAATACTATTATGTATGATGGAAAAAAAGGTTTAGCACAAAAAATTATTTACCAAGCTTTTGAAATTGTTGAAAAGAAAACTGGTAAACCAGCTCTTGAAGTATTTACAAAAGCTGTTGAAAATGTAATGCCTGTAATTGAACTTAAGGTTCGTCGTGTTGGTGGTTCTAACTTCCAAGTTCCTACTGAAGTAACAGCTGAACGTAAACAAACTCTTGGTCTACGTTGATTAACAATGTATGCACGTTTACGTCATGAACACACAATGATTGAAAAATTAGCAAACGAAATTATCGATGCATCAAACAACACAGGGGCTTCAATTAAGAAAAAAGAAGATACTCACAAGATGGCAGAAGCAAACAAAGCCTTTGCACACTTACGTTGATAATTACTTTTTTATATTTAAATAAAGGACAAATAAATTAATATGGCTATTGATTTAAGTATGTTTAGAAATTTCGGTATCATGGCTCACATTGATGCTGGAAAAACAACTACTTCAGAACGTATTCTTTACCATACAGGAAAAAACCACAAGATTGGTGAAACCCACGATGGGGCATCAACTATGGACTGAATGGAACAAGAAAAAGAACGTGGTATTACAATTACATCAGCTGCTACTTATGCAACTTGAAAAAACTTCCAACTTAACTTAATCGATACTCCAGGACACGTTGACTTTACAGTTGAAGTTGAACGTTCATTACGTGTACTTGATGGTGCAGTTGCTGTACTTGATGGACAAAATGGGGTAGAACCACAAACTGAAACAGTATGACGTCAAGCTACTCGTTATAATGTTCCTCGTATTGTTTTTGTTAATAAGATGGATAAAATCGGTGCTGATTTCTACTATTCAATCGAAACAATGAAAAACCGTTTAGGAGTTAAAGCAACAGCTATCCAAATCCCTATGGGAGCTGAAGTTGATTTTGTTGGTAGTATCGACTTAATCGAAATGAAAGCTTACTTCTATGATGGTCAAGCTGATGAAAACTACCGTGTTGAAGACATTCCAGCTGAATATAAAGAAAAAGCTGAAAAAATGCACCACCAAATGATTGATGATGTTGCTGTCTTTGATGATGAAGTAATGGAAAAATACTTAAATGGTGAAACATTATCTCAAGAAGACATTAAGAAATGTATTCGTAAAGGGGTAATTGCTACTGAACTTTATCCAGTACTTTGTGGATCAGCTTTCAAAAACAAAGGTGTTAAGAAATTACTTGATGCAGTTGTTGACTTCTTACCATCACCAGTTGATGTTCCTGCAATGCGTGGACATTTAGAAAATGGTGAAGATATTGAAATTCCAAACGATGAAAGCTTACCATTCTCAGGTTTAGCATTCAAAGTTGCTACTGACCCATTCGTTGGACGTTTAACTTATGTTCGTGTTTATAGTGGGGTTCTTGAAAAAGGAACTTATGTATTAAACGCAACTAAAGGTAAAAAAGAACGTATTTCAAGACTTGTTAAGATGCACTCTAACAACCGTAATGAAGTTGATCGTGTAGGAGCAGGAGATATCTGTGCTGTGATTGGTCTTAAGGACACAACAACAGGAGATACAATCTGTGAAGAAAAACGTCCAGTAATTCTTGAAAAAATGCAATTTGCTGAACCAGTTATTTCATTATCTGTTGAACCAAAAACAAAAGCTGACCAAGAAAAGATGTCAATTGCTTTATCTAAGTTAGCTGAAGAAGACCCAACTTTTAGAACATTCACTGATGAAGAAACAGGACAAACAATTATTGCAGGAATGGGTGAGTTACACCTTGATGTATTAGTTGACCGTATGCGTCGTGAATTCAATGTTCAAGTTAATGTTGGTGCACCACAAGTAAGTTACCGTGAAACATTCACTCTTGAAGGTGAAGCTGAAGGTAAATACATCAAACAATCTGGTGGACGTGGTCAATATGGACACGTATGAATTAAGTTTGAACCAAATCACGACAAAGGGTTTGAATTCATTGACCAAATTGTTGGTGGTAAAGTTCCTAAGGAATACATCAAAGAAGTTGAAAATGGTTTAATTGAAGCTCTTACTTCAGGACCAATTGCTGGATATCAAACAATTGATGTTAAAGCAACAATTTATGATGGTTCTTACCACGATGTTGACTCATCTGGTATGGCTTATAAGATTGCTGCATCTCTTGCTTTTAAAGAAGCTGCAAAAGTATGTAAACCAGTTTTATTAGAACCAATTATGGCTGTTGATGTTACAACACCTGATGATTACTTTGGGACTGTAATGGGAGATATTTCTAAGCGTCGTGGAGTAATTGAAGGGCAAGAATCTCGTGGAAACGCTCAATCAATTAAAGCAAAAGTTCCATTATCAGAAATGTTTGGTTATGCAACTGACCTTCGTAGTAACACACAAGGTCGTGGACAATATGTAATGCAATTTAGTCATTACGCTCAAGCACCAAAATCTGTTACTGAAGAAGTAATGGCTGCACGTGCTAAGAAATAGTTAAATTCATTAAACTATTTTATTAAAAGCCTAATAAGTATTAGGTTTAAAATGTTATAATTATCAAAGATATTTAAAATAGCATTATATTTTTCTATATAAATTACTATTCTAAGGAGAAACCATTAAATGGCTAAAGTTAAATTCGAACGTACTAAACCGCACGTTAACATTGGTACTATTGGACACGTTGACCATGGTAAAACTACATTAACTGCTGCGATTTCTACAGTATTAGCGAAAAAAGGACAAGCGATTGCTCAATCATACGCAGACGTTGATAAGACACCTGAAGAACGTGAACGTGGTATTACAATTAACGCTTCACACGTTGAATATGAATCAACTCTTCGTCACTATGCTCACGTAGACTGTCCAGGACACGCTGACTATGTTAAAAACATGATTACAGGGGCAGCTCAAATGGATGGAGCAATCTTAGTTATTGCTGCTTCTGATGGGGTTATGGCTCAAACTAAAGAACACATTCTTCTTGCTCGTCAAGTTGGTGTTCCTAAGATCGTTGTATTCTTAAACAAATGTGACTACATGGACGACGTTGAAATGCAAGACCTTGTAGAAATGGAAGTTCGTGAATTATTATCTAAATATGGATTTGATGGAGACAACACTCCTGTAATTCGTGGTTCAGGTCTTCGTGCTCTTGAAGGAGATCCAGTTTGAGAAGCTAAGATTGATGAATTAATGGACGCAGTTGATACTTGAATTCCATTACCAGAACGTGATACTGATAAACCATTCTTACTTGCAATTGAAGACGTATTTACAATTTCAGGTCGTGGTACAGTTGTTACTGGACGTGTTGAACGTGGTACATTAAAGATCAACGATGAAGTTGAAATCGTAGGTTTACGTGAAACTCAAAAAACAGTTGTAACTGGTATTGAAATGTTCAGAAAACAATTAGACCAAGCACAAGCTGGAGATAATGCTGGTATCTTATTACGTGGTATTAAGAAAGAAGAAGTTGAACGTGGTCAAGTATTAGTTAAACCAGGTTCAATTAAACCACACAGCACATTCACTGCTAAGGTTTATATCTTAAAGAAAGAAGAAGGTGGTCGTCATACTCCAATCGTTGGTGGATACCGTCCTCAATTCTACTTTAGAACAACTGATGTTACTGGGGCAATTAAATTACCTGAAGGTGTAGAATTAGTAATGCCTGGTGATGACGTTGAAATGACTGTTGAATTAATCGCTCCTGTTGCGATTGAAGACGGTTCTAAGTTCTCAATCCGTGAAGGTGGAAAGACTGTAGGACACGGTACAGTTATTAAGACTCTTTAATTATTGTAGTTAAATAGCACAAGATAGAATAAATCGCCTTAGTGCGATTTATTTTTCTAATTTAAAACACTAAAAGGATTAATTATGGATAATAAGTACGAATGAGATTTAGAACACTTATTAAATAATAAAAGTGTTGATGATTTATTTGAAGAATATAAACAAGCTTATGATAAATTAATTAGTTTGTATGCTAACTTTTTAGATGATGTTAATAGTTTTAAAGCCTTTTTAGTTCAGCAAGATCAATGTATCTTAATTTCTAATCGATTAGTTAATTATGTTAACAATAAACAAAATATTGATTTGATTAATCCAGAATACAATAAATATGCTCAAAAACTTGCTTTTGAACAACATCAAATTGAACAACATTTTAATGGTTATGATGTAAAAATATTAGCTAATAGGGATTTAATCCAATCATACTTAGATAAAGATCCTGAAATTAAACCTTATCAACTAAGCTTTGATGCATTATGAAGATATGCTCCTTATACTTTAAACCAAGAACAAGAAGCATTATTACATAAAGCAGAACGTCATAACGCTGGTTTTGAAGATATCTTTGATGTATTACTTTCATCAGATATGAAATATGATGATGTTTTAGATGCTAATAATAAAGTTATCAAATTAAATAATGATACTGATATTTATAAACATATGCGTTCAAAAGATCGAGTTCTTAGAAAGAATGTATATACATCAAGTCATAAAGCTTTATATAACCTAAGAAATACATTTACAAGAACCCTTTTTTATCAATATACAATGAACAATAGTGTTGCAGTTGCACGGAACTTTAAAGATTATATAAGTTCAGCTGCATTTGCTGATGAAGTTGAAGTTAGTTTGATTCAATTTATTTATGAACAAACTAAATTATTTAAACCTTATATTATTAAGTTTGCTAAACAACGAGATAAATATCTTAAATATAAATTTAATTTAGATAAAGTTTATAACTATGATCGATCACTTGATTTAGTTGCTAAAAAAGTTCACTTTAGTATTGAACAAGCTCAAAGCATTGTTAAAGATGCACTAGCTTGTATGGGTGAACAATATTTATCAGTTATTAATAAAGCATTAAATGAACATTGAGTTTCTTGATTACCAACTAATAATAAACAAACTGGAGCTTATTCAATTAGTGGAACTAAGGGTTTTGATAAAATCTACATCTTTATGAACTATGATTATACTTATAATGGTGTATTAACAATAGCTCATGAACTTGGTCACTCTGTTCATACTTATTATGCTAACTTAAACCAACCAATTTATAATGAGTACTCAATTTTTTATGCTGAAATTGCTTCAATGGCTAATGAGGTTTTAGTGAACTATCACCTTTTAGATAAATATCAAAAAGATGATCAGAAACGTTTAATGATTTTAGATGAGATGATTTCAGGTTTTATTAACACATCAACAAGACAAGTTGCATTCTCTAATTTTGAATGAATCGCTAATGATTGAGTTAATAAGGGTGAAGAATTTAGTTGAGAAAAAGTGCGTAACACTTATTTAGAAATGTTAAATCAATATAGTGGTTATAAATATAATCCAAACAAAATCACTAAAACTGATGAAGATGTAGCATTAACTATTATTAGTGTTCCCCACTTTTATACAAGTTCTTTTTATGTTTATAAATATGCAATTGGACAAATTGGTGGATTAATTGCTGCTTCTAATATCTTTAATAAACAACCAAATGCACTAGATAATATGTTTAAATTCTTTGCTTCTGGTGGCTCTTTAAATAGTTTAGAGACAATTAAACTATTAGGTTTTGATTTATTAGATAAATCAGTTTGAAACCAAGCAGTTGATGTGTTTGCTAACTGAGTTAACCAATTCATCAAATTAACTAATAAATTGATGAAATCATAAATGAGACTATAACTATGTTAAAAACAAAACAAAATCAAATCAAAACTAATTTTAGTTTTAAGATCACAATTAAAACGGTCTTTGTTCAAATCCTACCAATGCTAAGTAGTACGATTATGTGTGGTATTGCTTGTGTTATTTTAAGTGCTTTAGTGGCTTTAAACCCTGATGGGGGTGGATTTGTATCAATGGGGATTACATATGCATTAGTATTTGTTAATGCCTTTATGTTAACAGCTACAACTGTTGGTTTAATCTTAGCTACTTGAAGCTATCATTACAAAAAGCAAACAACTAATCAATTAATTCAACCAATTGATCATCATTACAACAGTTTAATTGCTTTTATTTATGGACTTATTTTAGTTGGTTTATATTTAGCTTGTTCACAACTTTATAACCTTGGAGCTAATAGTCATCATAATCTAGGGTTTACTAATATTGAAGTTCAACATTTTGATTGAGCAATTTGTTGCATAATCCTTATCAAACCAATTAGTACTTATTATATGAGCTACTATAATCAGTACTACAACCATACCAATGCTTGAGTCTTAATTTTATTTGATCTAATTACTTATAGTTTAGCTTTAGGGTTAGGATATATCTTTAGCTTTTATGTTAAAAATAGTTATTTATATACATCAAACCAACTAGGGTATGCTGCATATGGACTTGGCTTTAGTATTAGCTTTATCATTATGATGATAGTTAGTATTCTTTTAGCTTATTTAAAAACTGATTTAAAAGATCATTATATAGGTCCTGTTGTTAAACTATCTAATCAGTTTAAAGTAATGATTAAACACTCATGAGTTTATTTATTTAATGGATTATTAATGTCTGTAATTAAAATGATTATGGTGTTTGCCATTTATTTAATCATCAATGATAAAATAACGGCTTCAACTGCACTTGTTTTTAGTAGTGCTCGGATCATTTGATATCATGGCTTAATTATGATGCCAATGGTAGCTAATGCTATTTCAGATTATACAATCTACATTTTACAAAAAAGTAAGATCACAAATAATAGTTATCATTCTCGTCAATTATGATTAATTTTAGTGATCTTAGCTTTTGTTGGTAGTTTTATTACAACCATTATTTATGGATTTAGTGTTGATCCAATGAGTAAGATCATTACAACTAATATAGCTACACCAATTCAACTAGAAGCTAATATTCCAGTATATCTATACCCTAGCTTTAAAACTGCTTTATTAAAAGATCAACAAACAGTTTTATTATTAGCTAACCAAAGTCAATTATCTGTTGATCAATTTAAAGCTAACTTAGAAGCTGATAATTCATTAACTAGTGATCTTTGATTAAAATATACTAAACCATATTTAGATCACCAATGACACGATAGTTATATTACAAAAACAGCTAATAAAACAACAGCACCTTATATGATGCTTAACAGTAATGAAGTAAGAGATTATATTACTGGAAGTGATACGATCTACTACTTAGCTTATTTTGGAATTGGCAACTATACAGCTGTTGTTTTATTAAGATATTTAGATATTATTAAAAAACAAACAACAAAACCAATTATAAGTACAGTAATTCAATTATTAACTGGTTTATTTATTGTTGGATTTGGAGTTAGTTATCAAGGATCTGATCAATATCATGGACTTGTTGCTTGAAGTTTACCATTTAGTGTACTAAGTTCAGTAATGATCACTTTAGCTATTGTTTTTAGTTGTATTGCATTTAAAAAATATAAAACTAAAAACCCATATAATGATCAATTAACTAAAGCTCCTTGATTGCTTAATGTTTAAGTTTAATCAAGATTAATTAATAAAGAAGAATCTAAAAACTTTTAACCTTATTTATTAATGAAAAAGCTTATAATTTAAAGATAGTATTGAATTGAGGAAAAAATTATTTTATGTATAAATTCGACAGTACACTAAGCCATAGTGCTGCTCATGTTTTAGCAATGGCATTAGTTAAACTTTATCCCAACATTAGCTTAGCAATTGGTCCAGCAATTGATGAAGGGTTTTATTATGATTTTAATCTAAATGATCCAAACACCTCAATTACAACCAAAGACTTAGCTAGAATTGAAAAAGAAATGAAAAAAATCGTAGATGGAGCTTATGATTTTATTCATGAAGATATTAGTTATGAAGATGCTAAAAAAGCATTTGCTAATAACAAATACAAACTAGAGATCATTGAAAAATATAAAGAACAAGGGTTAACGATTTCACGATGTGCTAATTGGTTTGATTTATGTGGTGGTCCTCATGTAGCTAATACTAAATTAGTGAAAGCTTTTAAACTATTAAATGTAGCAGGAGCTTACTGACATGGAGATGCTAAAAATGATCAACTAATTCGGATCTATGGATGTGCTTTTTATGAAAAAAGTCATCTTGATGCTTATTTAGCTGAATTAGCTGAACGAAAAGAGCGAGATCATCGAAAAATCGGTAAAGATCTAAATCTATTTACATTTAATCAATTAGCTGGACAAGGGTTACCAATCTGATTAGCTAATGGAACAATTATTAAACAAGAAGTTCAACGTTTCATTAACCAATTAGAGTTTAAATATAACTTTGATACTGTTATTACTCCAATCTTAGGAAGTATTGATTTATATAAAACAAGTGGACACTGAGATCATTATCATGAAAATATGTTCAAACCAATTAAGATTGATAATGAAGAATTAGTACTTCGACCAATGACCTGTCCACACCATACACTTGTGTATGCTAATGAATTACGATCATATCGAAGTTTACCTGTTCGATTAAGTGAACACTCAATCTTACACCGATATGAATCTTCAGGTGGTTTAACTGGTTTTGAACGAGTTCGATCAATGATCTTAGAAGACTGCCATGTTTTCTGTCGAATCGATCAAATTGAACAAGAAGTATTAAATGCTTATGCAATGATTAAGGCTGCTCAAGAAGGATTAGGGATTAAAACTTTTGAAGTTCATTTATCACTTAATGATCCAGATGATAAAGAAAAGTACTTTAATGATCCACAAATGTGAGAACAATCACAAGCTCAACTTCGTGAAATGTTAAATAAAAATAACATTGAATATAAAGAAATTAAGGGTGAAGCTGCTTTCTATGGTCCAAAGATTGACTTCCAAGCTAAAACAGTACTTAATCGAATCATCACAATTTCAACTATTCAATTAGACTTCTTATTACCAAGAAGATTTGATCTTAAATATATTGATGAACAAAACAACCAAATCACACCAGTGATGATTCATATTGGGATTATTGGTACTTATGAACGATTCTTATCAATCTTATTAGAACAAACGAAGGGGATCTTACCACTTTGATTAGCTCCTGTTCAAGTTGTAATTATTCCAGTTAATGAAAATGCACATGGATCTTATGCTTCTGAACTTCATAGCTTATTACGAGCGAATTTAATTCGTGCTAATTTAGATTTAAGAAATGAACGATTAAGTAAAAAGATTAGAGAAGCTCAAATCCAAAAAGTTCCATATCAAATTGTAGTTGGGGATGAAGAGATCAAAAACAATAAAATGGTTACTTATCGAAAATATGGACAAGAAAACACAACTACAGTTAAATATGAAGAATTCATTGCTTTATTAACTAATCAAATTAAAGATAAGCATTAGACATAGACAAAACATATTAAAATTTTATATAATTTATAGATTATATTAGTATTACTAATCTAGCAGATCAATAAACAATTAGAGCGAGGTGAATATAATGGCAATTAAAAGAGGAATCCGTTTACAATGTAGTGAAAGTAAAAACATTAACTACATTACAACTAAAAATGCTAAAAACAACCCAGACCGTTTATCTTTAAACAAGTTTTGTTCAACTTGTCGTAAAGTAACTGTTCATAACGAAATCAAAAGAAAATAAGATAGGACTTATTTATGAAAAACAATTTCAAACTACAACAAGTACTAAAAGCTATCAATGATCATTCAGATCAAAATGTTGATGGAGTAATTTTATTTTCAACACACAATAGATATTGATTCTTAGAATTTGCAAGTAGTGATGGATTTGTGTTAATTAACAAAGATGGAGAAGCAATCTATCTTGTTGATGCACGTTACTACACTGCAGCTTGTGAACAAGTTAAAAATGCAAAAGTAGTTTTATTAGCAGCATCACAAAATAAAACTACACTTGATTTACTAAAAGAAGCAGCGGATGAATTAAAGATTAACAAAGCTTTAGTTGAAGCTGATTATGTAACCCTTGAAACAGCTTCTTTCTTAAAACGATTTGTAAATGAAATTGTGCCATTTAAATCAGCTAAGTTACGTGAAATCAAAACTGAACAAGAACTTGAATATTTACAAATAGCAGCTGATATTGCTGCAAAAGCATATAATTGAGTTCGTGAACAAAACATCATCGGTTTAACTGAAATTGAAATTTCAAACATGATTTCTAAAAAGATGCTTGATTTAGGGGCTGAAAAGAATTCATTCGATCCAATTATTGCTTCAGGTCCAAACGGGGGAAATCCACACCACCATGCTTCAGATCGTAAGATTGAAGATGGAGATATGGTAACGATTGATATTGGAGCTTTATATAAAGGTTATTGTTCAGATATGACACGATCATTTATTGCTGGAACAAAACCAAATCCACAAATGCAAAAGATTTATGACAAAGTGCTTGAATCTCAAACTGCAGGGATTAATTTAACATCAACTGCAGTTACTGGATATGAAGTAGATCAAATTTGTCGTCAAATTATTGATAGTTCAGAATATAAAGGTTATTTCACACACGGAACTGGTCATGGTGTAGGAATTGAAGTTCATGAACTTCCTAACACAAGCGGTGGTAATAAAGAAAAATTACCAGAAAATGCTGTTGTTACTGTTGAACCAGGAATTTATATTCCAAATGTTGGTGGAGTAAGAATCGAAGATACAATTGTTGTTAAGAATGGGCAAGCAATTGTATTAACTAGATTAGCTCCAAAATAGGGACTACCCTATTTCTAAGGGTATAGTTCAATTTGGCAGAACTACAGACTCCAAATCTGTGTGTTAGGGGTTCGAGTCCCTTTACCCTTGCCATTCTATTATTAAATACCACGCGAGTGGTATTTTTTGCTATATTCTATCATTGTGCTAAATGTTATAATTATTAAGAATTATAATAAAAATTATAGTAATTTAAGGATATGGAAATTAAAGAAATTTTTGCTAAATTAAAAGAGTTATTAAATAATAGTTACTGTGTTTATTCTAATTATCCAGTAGGTGCAATTATAGAAACTGATAAAGGGTATTTCAATGGTGTAAATGTTGAAAATGGCTCATTTGGTTTAACTATTTGTGCTGAACGAAATGCAATTGGAGCAGCTATTAGTAATGGAGCTAAAGAAGTTAAAACAGTTTATGTATTAACTAAAGATCTAAATGATACAGGAACACCATGTGGCGCTTGTAGACAAGTTATCTCTGAGTTTGCAAATGAACAAGCACAAGTTTATATCTTCAATTATGATGGTAGTTATAAAAGCTATCATATTGACCAATTAATACCTTATAAGTGAAGTGCAAAGAAATCACTTTAATCAAAGAGAAGATATTTTTATGAATCAATTAGCAAAGCTATGATCACAATCAAAAAACTTATCAGATGAACAAAAACAATTAGTTAACAATTTATCTGAAGAACAAATTGATGAGTTATTTAACCCTGAGTTCAAATTTACTTTTGGAACTTCTGGGGTAAGATTACAACGTAATATTGGAACTAAATATTTTAATAAAATTACTTATATGCAACTAATTGTTGGTTTTATTGAATATTTAAACAATCAAAACAAAACAAATAAAATAGTTGTCTTTGGAAGGGATAATCGGTTCTTATCAAAAGAAGCGATGCAAATGGCTGCAGAATTATTTTCTGCTGCTGGTTATGAAGTATTAGTTCCAGCTGATTATAAGATGTTATCAACACCAATCATCTCTTATTTAATTCATCACACAAATGCTTGTGGGGGGATTATGTTTACAGCTAGTCATAACCCTAAAGAGTATTGTGGATTTAAAGTTTATGGATCAAATGGTGCACAACCACTTAAAGAAGAGACAGATATTATTAGTGACTATATTCCTAGTTTTGAAAGTATGCTAGATTATAGTTGAGAAGCTAATCAAGAATTAATTAAATTCATTGATGATGAAACTATTAGCAGTTATTTTAAAGTAATAGAAAAAGCTTTAGTTAATACTGATCCTAATCAAACTAAAGAACTAAAAGTTGTTTTCTCCGCTCATCACGGATCTTCATCATATGATATGATTCCATTCTTAAACAGCTTAGGTTATAAGAATGTGATCTCTGTTAGTGAACAGAATCAAGAAGATCCTAACTTTAGTTATGATACAACATCAAACCCAGAAGTTCCAATCTCATTCAAACTTAGTTTAGAGTATGCACAAAAACATAATGCTAATTTAATGTTAAGTAGTGACCCTGATGGTGATCGCCTTGGAGCAGCTGTTTTTAAAAACGGTGAATGAGTTTATTTAACTGGTAATGAAACAGCTATTATTGCTGCTTATTATTTACTTAAACATAAATCATACGATAAAGCTAAATATGTGATTTCAACATATATTTCAACAAGATATATCGAACTATTTGCTAATGAATTTAATTGTGAAGTTAAATATGTTGATGTTGGTTTTAAAAACCATGGTAATTTAATTGCTCAACTTAAGAAAACTAATAGTTTAGTAATTGGTTTTGAAGAAGCAATTGGTGCTCTTTGAAATGATTTTAATAATGATAAAGACTCATACCAATATGCTGCTTTATTATTAGAAATAGTAAACTATTATCAATCAAATCATAATATGGATTTAATTGATATCTTAGAAAAAGAAATCTTCCCTAAATATGGATATTGATATAATCGAACTATTCAATTTATCATTGATGGGGATAATTGAAAACAAAAAGCTATTAGTATTATGAATAATCTAAAAGACTTCGAATTCAAAGCAATTAGTGATTATCAAATTCATGACATGATCTATCATGAAGTAGGTAATTACTTAGAATGAAAACTTGATGGATTAGGTAGTATTAAATTTAGATTATCAGGAACTGAACCTAAATTTAAAGTTTATATTGAACTTTATAAAGCAACATCAGAAACTGATTTTGACTATAAACCATACTTTAGTTCTAAAGTAGCTGATATCATTGATTTCTTAAAAGATTACACTGGTTTAAATTAATAAATAGATAAAATAAAAAAACTGATCATAATAGTTGAATTAGATTCAATTATCTGATCGGTTTTTATATTGTTTAATTTTTGTGTTTAAGTAAGAGAAAAAGGGGTAGTAGAAGGTAGGGTTATGATGTGAATGTGATTCGTGTTTTTAATAAGTTATTCTTTTTAGCATCATTCTTTAGTCAAAGGTTATCAATGTAGTTGTTTCCTTGTTTTGGATCGTTAGCATATTCAAAAGCTGGGAATATTTGAAATGTTACCATTCCATCATTATCATTCAATTTCTTAGTATAAATTTGTTTATTATCACCTTGAATTGTTACAAAGTAAGTAAAACCATCTACATAATTAGATCTATTTTCTAATAAGAATTCGAATACTTGATTATCAATTTGTGAATAAAGTTTACTTGGCATTTTAAGAGTTATTTCAGGAAGTTTTTTATCTCCTCTTTTAAAACTAACAAATTGAATAACTTTTGCGTCAACATCAATAACTCTATTTGTTAGTTCTTCAGTTAACTTAATTTGTTTACCATTAGTTGCATCTGATTCATCGAATAAATTAATAGATTTAACTTTGTATTTGCTTATCAATTTAACACCATCAAACATAACAACAGCTTGATTGTTAGTTACTTCAACTTTTTTAGATTTAATAACCATTTTATCATTGCTACTATCAACAAGCTCTACTTCAACAAACTTTTTATCAGCGTTTTCAAATTTAAATGTTAAAGCAAAGTCACCTTTATTTTCAGTAAGTTTAGAAGTAGCTTCTAAGCTAGCTGTTGTTGGTTTAACATTTTGATCAGCTTGTGGAGCTGGTTGTGGAGCATCTACTTTGCCATTTTCTGACATTTTACCTTCAACGCTTTGATCACTAGAGTCTGATGTTTTAATAGTTATTTCTTTTTTAGTTAAATCATCACTTAATTGAACAGTGTCTCCTGATTCAATTTTTTCATCACGATAAAGTTGTGCATCAGTTATTTTATATTTAGCACCATCTTCTAGTGTTTTAAAGCTAACAGTAGCTTTGCCACCTTCAACTTTTACTTTATCAGAAATTATAGTATCTGCATCATTCTGGTTGTTTTCTTTTACTTTAGTTAATTCAATTTCTAAGTATTTTCCTTCGGCATTTGCTACATTTAATGATAGTTCGTATTTGTTATCTTTTTTAGTTAACATTGCATTGTCGTCTAAAGTAATAGATACAGGGTTTTGTGGAGTTGGTGCAGGCGTATTAACTTTTGGAGCTTGTGCTTGTTCTGTTGAAAATTCTTTTGCACTTAAAGTTGTACTTAAATCAACACTAATTCCATCACTAGTAGTTTCGTTCTCATAAAGTTTAAGAGCTGATACCTTATATTTAGTTCCTGCTTTTAAACCATCAAAACTAACAGTTACATTATTAGATTCTACTTTAGCTTTCGCTTTAACTTTAGTTGCTTCTTGTTGGTTATTTACAACTTCAGTTAATTCAACTTCTAAATATTTATTATCTGCATTTGTGACATTTAATGTTAATGAATATTTAGAATCATTTTTAGCTAATTTAGCATCATCAGTTACACTAACCACTGGTTTAGTTTCTTGATCACCGCTTCCCTTGTCATCTTTTCCATTAGCACCGGGTGTTTCACTTTTTCCTGATTGTTCACCTTTATCTACATTTGGATTATCGTCTTGCATCTTTTTATCTTCTGGTTTAGCTTGTGAACCAGGATTAGTGCCTCCTGGACTTGTATTAGTTGAACCAGCTGATGGATTAGTTGTATTATTTCCTGAACCTTGACCACTTGGAGTTGTTGTAGAACCACTTCCTGGGTTTGTAGATTGAGAACCACCAGTTTGTGGTTGATTTTGAGTACCTTGAGAAGGTTTATTTGGTTTTGCCTTTGTTGGTGCACAAGCTGCAACTACTCCAATAACACTAACCCCTGCCATAATAGCACCAACTGCTAGAGTTAATGCTTTTTTGTATTTGAATTTACTCATATTTATAAATCCTTTGATAGTAAATTATGTCTAAAATTCCTTTTATCAAAGCTTGGATTTATTTGAAATATGAAGTGATTTTAGAAACTATTTCTTCTTTTGCAAAAAAAAAAAAAAAAAAGGACTTTTGACTTGGATGTTCCGGTTTGAATTAAATCCAGGAATTATAATTACATTTGTTTAGTATTTGTTTTGTATTAAGCAATCATTTAATACCATTTCCTGGATTTTGTACAAAACAAACCATATCAATTAGTTATTCACAAAAAAGAAAAAAGCACAAGCAACACGCTTGTACTTCTCTTTTAATCAAATAGATTTACTATCTAAGAATCTTTTTTCATTTCAAATACATCATGGCTAATTTTATTTATTAAATTGTTTTGAGCCATATTATTTAAGATCTCTAATATGTATTCTTTATTTTTAAGTTGACTAACTTGTGATTGTGTTAAATATGATAATTCCCTACAAAAATCATCTAAACTAATTGAGATTTTTGATGTTTTCAACATTTTTAAAAACAAGTGTTCAAGCTCATTAGGGTGTATTTCATTTAATAGACGTTTAGTTTCTTTAGAATTACTCTTCTTGAACTTAAATTCGAAGTCATTATTTATCGGTACATAAAAACCGTGCATATCAAAACTTGCAAGTGGTCTAATTAATCTTTTTGCAAATTGTTTTATTTCATTATTTATTCTAGGTTCAGATAATAACTTTTTAATAATTTCATTGAACTTATCTTCTTTAATAGGACCAGTTTGAAGTAATAAATTCTTTATTATGTTAACTTTATCACCTTCACGTGATGAGCGAAATAATAATTTATTTTCTTCTATAAATTGTTCAATGTTTAAATAATCTTCAAATAGATCTAAGTAATCATTATCTAGTGAAATCTCATCTGCAAATGAAACTATTTGTTCATCAATTGGTTCAAGAATTTTATTATTACTATAAATATCATCTAATTTGCGTAAAATCAAATCAATTTGTTGATTAGGATTTTTAAATCAATCAGTTGATCAGATTCTATGGATATTTCATCCCCTTGATTCTAATACTTGTTGTCTAAGCCGGTCACGATCTCTTGCTGATTTAGATGAATGGAATGTAGCACCATCGCACTCAATACCTAAAACATATTTATTAGGGTTATTTTTATGTACAATTGCTAAATCAATTCTAAATCCTGAAGTTCCCACTTGGAATTTAACTTCAAGTCCAGCTGCAACTAGTTTTTTGTAAACTTCATGTTCAAATGTTGAATCCATTTGCTTTTGTAATTGTTTAGTATCTTCTAGTACGTTTACTCCATATTCAGCATTTTTTATGAATTTTTCAAGCATTTTAATACCACGCTTGTCACTTCTAAATCAATCTACTTCATTACTTCTAAATGAAGAAATTAATATTAAACCTTTTTTAGCACGTGAAATCGCTACATTTAATCTTTTATATCCAGAATCACTTCTATTAATTGCTCCAAAATTAATACTGATTGACCCATCATTAATTCGTCTATTTTCCATTAAAAAGATTATTATGTCTCGTTCATCCCCTTGAACCTGTTCAATGTTTTTAACAAAGAATGGTTCGTTTTTCTCATCTGTAAAGAAGAATTTTAAATGTGGATTAGTCGAGATAAAGTTATCACCTCTTTTTCAACTTTTGTTAACATTTCTTGATTGAATACAACAAAACCAATTGAATATTGATCTTGATATTTTTCAATAATTTCTTTTAAAACTCGTTTAGATTCTTTAATCACTTTTTCTTCTTCAGAAATTCTTTCAGAAGAATTAGCATGGATGAATTTCAATCCCTCAAACTCTTTAGGTTGTTTTGAATTAGGGAATGTTACTAAGTCTTTATAAATTTCTTTATTAGATGTATAAATTAGTTCTTCGAATTTTGAACGGTAATGTCACTTTAATTTAATTGAACTTAAACTAGCTTCAGCTAAGTTTAATAATGATTCATAAGTTTCTGAAATATTCTCTTCTGGTTCATCTAATTCTAAAAATGTTTCTTCACTAGTTATTGATTGGAAGAAGTTTGATGGTGGCATTTGTTCTTTATCACCAACTACAATAACTTGATGAGCACGAGCTAGTGAACTAATAGCACTTTCAGGTCTAATTTGTGAAGCCTCATCAAAAATAACAGTATCAAAAGTAAAATCAACATCTTTAAAAAAGTTACTTACAGTTAGTGGAGATAACATTAAGCAAGGTTTAACATTTAAAACTAACTGGTGTGCTTTTTCAAAGAATTTTTTGAACGGAATAATTGCTCTAGTTTTAGCCCCTTCTTTTTTAAGTAAAGCATATTGCGAATTTGCATTTGGAAAAATCAATGATTCTTTTATTCTTTTATCATTTAGTAAAATAATATTTTCTTTAGCTAAGTCTGAACCATTTAAGTCTTTGATTTTGAAGTTATTTACATTTTGGTTTAAGAATATTGAATCTTCATTAGCCATTTCTGATTCAATGATTACTTCACAAAGCTTTCTATAAAACTTTTTTAAATAAATCTTTTCAAAGTTATCTTCAACTAGATTATTTACGATTGCTTGAACAAAAGAACCTTGGTTAAGTTTAGTTAATCTATTTTTAGTATTTAAATAACTTATATATGAATTTATTTCTTCTTTTTCATTAATTAAATTTACTAATTTAGAAGCAAATTTATCAAATGGCATTTTTGTAAGGTTAATTATACTAAGATCAAAAATATCTATTAGATAAGTGATTGCATTAGTAATCTTTGAAACAAATTGTATTAGATTGTTTTGATTATCATTACTATTAGATAAATAGTTAATTAATCTAATGAATAAAGGTTTAATGTTTTCAATATTTTCAACTAGAACTATAAATTTTTGGATGTATTTTTGTACATTTTCAAGATTAAGATCAACATCATTAAGATTGATGTTTAACTCTGAATTTAGTTGTTTGATCGATGCATCAATTGACTGGATTTGAGCAAATACTTTTGCACTATCAACAATGTTTATCTTTTTATCTTTTGAATCAATTAAATTCTTTTTATTAAATAACTTTTTAGAACTTCATCATTTTTTAGAAAAGAATTTAAAAGGATTATTTTTATACTTGTTTAAGATCTCATAAGCTTGTATACAATCTTGTTCTAAGATTGAATCAACATTATTTCAAATATTCTTTTGATCAGCTATTATTTGATTTTTTTGTTCTATTAATTGAAGAATATTTTGTAATATCTCTAAATCATTTTTAACATCATTATCATTATAAAGCGTTATATCTTTAAACTTGTTTAATGTTATAAACTCTGTTATGTAATGTAAGCTTAATGTATTTGAAACAAATTGTGAATTAAATTCACTATCATTATCAATAATATTTAAATTTTTTAAGTCTTGATACTAATTCAGCTGAATTAGATCTTAAGAATGAAAGATAAGTAAATAATCTATCTTTTTCTTCAAAAGATAATGAATCTTTAATCAATCCATATCAAGGATGATTTTTAACATTAAAATTAATGTTTTTAAGAGCATTTTCAAAAGCGTTTATATAACTTTTGATTTGATCAAATTGTTCAGAATCAATTTCTAGAATATTATTGATATCAAAATAAAGATCTTGAAAGTTTGATAGCTTATAGTATTTACCTAAATATTGATATAAACTTAAATTCTCAGGATCTCTTTTAGTTAATAATGATTTCTTATATTTTTCTAAAATTGATTTACTTTTTTCATAACTATTAATAAAATCAAAATAAAGTTCATTGTTTAATTCATAAAGTTTTGATTCATCAATTGTTTCAAGAATTTCATTTAGAATTTGTTTTTTATTAACTTTAGAATCATGAATTGGAATGGCATATTTATCAATACCGATTTTACGCAAGTTATTAAAAACAACTTGAAGAGCAGCATTTTTCTCAGCTACAAAAAGTACTTTTTTGTTTCTTGAAATAAGTTCAGAGATAATATTAGTAATTGTTTGTGATTTACCAGTTCCTGGTGGTCCTTGTAAAATAAAGCTTTTATTATCAATTGCATTCTGAATTGCTATTTCTTGTGATGAATCAGCATCTAAGATTTTAAATTGATCTTTAATGGTGATTTTCTCATTTATATTTTGTTCATTAATAGCACTAATATCATTTTTAGGATCAAAAGTATCACTTACCATTCTAGTAAAGAATGGACTGTTGATGATTTTGTCTATATTTTGTTCAATATCTTTATAAATATGAATATTACTAAAGTCAAATGTTGATAAATAAATATCTTTAATAACTGTTCATCTTTTATCACTTATTTGACTTAAGATTTTGTTGCAATATTCTTGAAATTTATTATCTGATAAATCATTATATCAATATATTCAAAATCAGCCTTAAAATCATTTTTCATTCTACGAGCTAATGATTCATTAAAGATAAATCCATTTTCAAGTTTACGAATAATTTTTCAATTATTTGAATTATCTTTTTTGATTTCAACAGGATAAAACAATAAAGGAGCATATATAGGAAGATTTGAATCTATTGATTCATATCACTTTAAAATACCAAAAGTTAAATAAGCTATATCAATTGAGTACTCTTCTTTAAATGTTCTTGCATTTTTCTCTATTTTCTTAATAACATCTAAAAATACAGAATCACCAAATTCAGAGTAAATAGTATTAGATTTTAAACTACCTTGTTTTAAAATATCATCAATATTGTGTGAATATAAAACATCATTTCCATATTGATTTAATGTATATTTATGAACAGTTTCATAATTACCAAATTGAAATGTTTCTTTTTGTGAATTCTCAATAGTATTACAAAGATCATCAAAACTTGGATGAATAATTTTAAGTTTTGAAGGTAATGATTTAGTTAAATGGGTTTTAATGTTTAAGGCTTTGTTTTTTAGAGTTAAATCAAGTAGCATGCTTTTTCAATTATTGATATTAGCTCTTAATAACTTTTCTTTATTGTTATCGATCATTTTTAATCCTTAGGTAATGAATCAAATTTTGAATTATTAATAATTAGTTATTATTCAACTTTTCAATTATAACAATTATTGAAATTTGAATAGTTAACAGGATATAAAGATAGTTAATTTTTAATAAATTAACAATCATTAATATAAGAATTTTGTCATAATTGATTAATTTATAAATAATAAAAATTAATTGATACTAAAAGATTGTTAAGTGAATATTGTTTGTGTGTGGATTATTTGATAATAATTTTTGGGTTTGTGTAAATGGTATGGTAGTAAATTATCTAATCTATTAATAAATTTATTAATATAGTAGATTAACTATCACTAATTATTAATTGGTAAAATATAACAATATGATTGTTGGTTTTTTAGGGTGGGGTTATGAATAAGAAAGTTATTTTAAGAGAGAGAGATAGAGAGAGACCGGAGTTAAGGTTTAAGGGGTTTGAGAAAAAATATGAAAAATCTTTAATAAAAGACGCTTGTTCTATAACCACTGGAAAAAGTAATACACAAGATCAAGTCGATGATGGAGAATATCCATTCTTTATAAGATCAGATACTCCTGTTAGAAGCAACCGATATTTATTTGATGAAGAAGCAGTTATTACTATAGGTGATGGAAACATAGGTAAGGTTTTTCATTACATTAAAGGGAAATTTGATTTACACCAACGATGCTACAAAATGAGCAATTTTAATAATGTATCAGCAATATACTTTTATTATGTTTTCTCAAAAAATTTCTATGAAAGAGCGATGACAATGACCGCAAAGGCTACAGTCGATTCTGTA
Organism: Ureaplasma diversum; assembly: GCF_000941095.1. Lineage (NCBI taxonomy): Bacteria > Bacillati > Mycoplasmatota > Mycoplasmoidales > Mycoplasmoidaceae > Ureaplasma > Ureaplasma diversum. Next base: position 36,154 of record NZ_CP009770.1, on the reverse strand, counting down.
CGATTAGAAATGATTTCAGATATGGAAATGATGTTACCTAGTTCTATTAAAGAACAACAAAAAATTGGAGAATTTTTCAAGAACCTTGATCAATTAATTAAATCTAATCAAAACAAACTAGATAAGCTTAAAGATATTAAGAATGGTTTATTAGACAGGATGCTTCCTAGATTAGGAAATGATATTCCTGAATTAAGGTTTAGTGGTTATTCAAAGAATTGAAATTTAAAAAAATTAAATGATATTTTAAACATTTTCTCAGGAGAATTTGTTCATTCTAAATATCAAAACGACATTTATGATTTTCCTGTTTATAATGGAGCTTGTACTTATACAGGATTTTATAAGTATTTTAATCAAAATGGTTGTAAAATCGTTATGAGTTCTAGAGGTATAAATGCTGGATTTGTAATTTTAGAGAATAACAAATTTTGAGCAGGAAATTCTGCCTTTTCAATGAATGTAAATAGTGGACACATCACATCTTTTGTATATTTTTATTTGAAAAGTAAATATACAGAAATACAAGAACTCATCAATAATTCTGCTATCCCTGCCATATTACTTAATGATATACTTAGATTTCAGATCTATATACCAACAAAAGAAGAACAACAAAAAATCGCCAACTTCTTCATTCAACTAGACAACTTAATCTCACTTCAATCTAAAAAAGTTCAAAAACTAAAAGATATCAAAAATGGATATTTAAATAAGATGTTTGTTAATTAAATTAATATTTACTTCATATTTTCATATAAAAATGATATATTTATTAATTATGCATAAGTATATAATACTTATTGATATAAAAATATGTCTATTTTTAAATATTTATAATAAAATATAGAACCACAATAAATATTATACGAGCTAATAATTAAGGAGACTTATGAAACTAGCGACTAAAATTGTAATCGGTATATCTGTAGCAACTAGTATTGCTGCTACATCTATTGCTTTAGGTGTTGCGTTTGGTTCAAAAGGACTAGATGACAATATTACTGCTAAAACTGTTATTTACAAAACAGAAAATGCAGAAGGAAAGCCTATTGAGAAAAAAGAAGCAATTCCTGAAAAAATTGAACCTAAAAAAACACCTACTCCTGCACAACCTGAAGTTATAGAACCAGACAAGCAAGAAGAGATTAAAAAAGAACCAGAACCAAAGCCAGATGTTCAAGAAGCTCCTGAAGCCGCTCCCGAACCTGTTCCTCAACCAGAACCTGAACCTAAAGAACTTAAGCCAACTGATCGACCAGATGAACCAGAACCTCCTATCGAACCATTTAAACTGCCTGATCAAGAATATAGAGAAGTAGAAGTTAATGGTATTAAAGTAAGAGTAAAAGTTCAACCACAACCAAAAAGACAAATATTCCAATCAGATGTTGATCATCGTTTATTAAATGATGATCCATACATCTCTGAACTTGTTCCAGATGTTTTATCAGTTGAAGTGACTGAAGAATTCAGACAAAAAAGTTTTACTCATACAACTAGTGCACTTAAATACATTACTGGTCAGGACCATACTGGTTTTTCAAAAGATTTCAAAACTCATGATGAAAAAGAATTAACTGAATTATTAAACCAGCAATATGAAAGCATCTGAAGAGATCGTTTTTATAAATTCTCTCGTTTGTTCGATAATGGTGATGCTGTTAAACCTTTTTTAACAGAAGAAGGTCAAAAACTTTATCCTGCATGGACTATTGAAGCGTTCAAAGAAAAACTATTAAAAACACAACCTAATCGACGTGTTTATGATAGCGATTCTTCTTATGAAGAAAGAAAAAAAGAATGAATTCGAAATGTTGACAAACATGCTAAGAATTTAAGATATGCTAAATTATTTGCTTATTTAGATACTTCTAAATTCAAAAAATATACAGCCAACGCAGAAGAACAACTTAAAAAAGGTCTGATTCCTGATGAAACCAATGTTTACATTAATGCAGATGGTTCAGTAGATTCACATGCTTATTCTCCATTACCTGGTTACAACAAAGTAACTACTAGAATGGAACGAGACAATAAAGACCGTAGAGCGTACGGATATCCAAGTTGAAGAATTTTAAGTCCGGATGAAATTCAAAAAGGTGAGTATCCAGGATGAACTTCAACAGATGTTACTAATTCTGCTGAGTTTAAAAAGTATACAGAAAAAGCAAAAGGTGGTATCACAATTAAAGAAATGAAACGTGATAAACCGAGCGATGATCCTAAACATCTTAACTTTGGTTATACTGTTACATTTGATTTCAGTAATGATGAAGCATACAAACAAGCTGCAGACTTAATTAGACAACTTCAAAAAGATGGTAAGAAAATTACTTCATACCGTTTTATGAATGTTGGTAAAAAGAATGCTAATCAACGAATGCTTGATATTTTAAAAGCATTACCAGATGAAATGCCACAAGTTCATATTTTCTTTGAAAGTCAAAATACATCAGGACTTAACGGGTTAAAAAATAAGAAAATTAAAGAATTAGCTCTTTATACATCAACTAATCCATTACTAGAAGAATGATCAATAAACCCATTAGTACTTAAGGGTGTTAGATGAGTAAATGATGTAGATTATAATGTGTCTGCTGACTTCTCGAGAAATGCTCGTAAAATATCACGTGTAGTATTTAATTCTATTTCTTTTGATCAAGAAGATATCGATGAAAAGCAAGAAAAATATAGAGATAAAATGCTTGAAATCAACCGTGGTCTTAGAATGGCATACTGAACACGTAATAATGAAAAGATTTTCCAAGGTTCATTCGGTCCAGGTCTTAAACCAGATCATAACGAAGGTGGAAGTAGTTACCCAACTGGTTTAGATTTAACTAGAACTAATTTAAAAAGTCTTTGAGGTTTCTATTTCGCTGATGCTAAAAAACCAGAAAACGGAAAACGTAAACTTTTACGTTTAGTACTTAAAAATGAGGGTAGTGATTTTAGTATTGACGTTGAAGAATTAAACAATGCTCAATTTGATGTATTAGATATGAATCCACTTCAACCAGCTAAGATCAAATTCTCAAACGGTACAGCAACAACTCACATCCGTATTACTAATAAAAAGAATTTGAAAATTGATGGCAACGGAGCATTTAATTTGAATGTTCTAAAACAAGCTGGAAAAGATAACTTTGGTACTAATCCAATTAGAATTGATAATGGTCAAACACAACTTAGAGATCAATTAACAGGTTATGGTTATAGTATTGAAGAGGGTGACAGTCTAGAAATCACTTAATCTATCTATCTATCTATCTATCTATCTATCTATAAATTAAAACAACCAGTTAGCTAAAATAAAGCCAACTGGTTTTTTATTGTAAAGATTTATATAATGTCAACGCTACATTAACTTGCTAATAAGAATATATTGTTCATAACTTAACATCAACCAACTTTTCCTAACCTAACCTAACCTAACCTAACCTAACCTAACCTAACCTAACATCTATTCAATCAACACCCTTTTAGAACAAAATAAAAACTACCCAATTACTTGAGTAGTTTAATGAAATATATAAATGGTGCACTCGAAGAGACTTGAACTCTTATGCGATTAAGCACTAGATCCTAAGTCTAGCGTGTCTACCATTCCACCACGAGTGCAAATGGTGCTCTGTGAGGGGTTCGAACCCACGACCCACTGATTAAGAGTCAGTTGCTCTACCGACTGAGCTAACAAAGCAGAAAGCCCCACCTACCTTCAATCAGATAGATAGGACTTGATTAATTTAACTGGTGCCGACTATAGGAATTGAACCCACAACCTACTGATTACAAGTCAGTTGCTCTACCTATTGAGCTAAGTCGGCGATGGTGGAGTGTGAGGGGCTCGAACCCCCGACCTATTGCTTGTAAGGCAATTGCTCTCCCAACTGAGCTAACACTCCAAGGACTCTATAAAAGATATAGAGTTAAGAATAATTAATGGTGACCCGTACGGGAATCAAACCCGTGAATGCATGCGTGAAAGGCATGTGTGTTGATCGCTTCACCAACGGGCCATAAATGGCGGCTACAGCAGGGATTGAACCTGCGACCAACCGGTTAACAGCCGGTTGCTCTACCGCTGAGCTATGTAGCCATATTAAGGACAAACCCTTAAAAAAACACTATATAATTATACATTTTTGAAAGTAGTTTGTCAATAAATAAATTATTTTTTATCGTTTTTTTGAGAACGGTAATTGTTGTAACGTTGATTGTTATTGTTGTTACGGTTTTGTCTTCAGCTTCTTGTTTCTGGTAAAACAATTTCTTCATCAGACTTACCAACAATCTTAGTTGGTTCATTACGTAATTCAGCAACAGCATCTGTTAATACACCAAGAATTAAAGTTACTGACTTAATTGAGTGGTTATTAACTGGAATAATGTAATCGATTAAATCTGGATCAGCATTTGTATTAGCTAATGAGATTACAGGAATATTAAGTTTACGAGCTTCTTTGATGGCATTTAAATCATTAATCGGATCAACAACAACGATTAAGTCAGGAAGTTGACGCATATTTTTAATTCCACCATAGAATTTTTCTAATTTAGCAGTTTGTTTTTGAATTTCTAATTGTTCTTTTTTAGAATATTTATTAATTTCTTCAGAATTAATTAATGCTAAATTATCATTGAATTTCTTTAAAGAATTAGCAATGATATTGAAGTTAGTTAAAGTTCCACCTAATCAACGTTGAGTTACATAGAATGAATTTGATCTAGTTGCTTCATTTTTAACAAGATCTTTAATCATCTTTCCACGTGTTCCAACATACATAATTGTTCCTTCGTTCTTGATTACTTCTTGAACAAATTTGTAAGCACGATCTAAGAAAACAATTGTTTTTAGAATGTCAATAACATGGTTGTTAGAACGTTTTGCGTGGATGTATGGAGCCATTTTAGGACTTCATTTTTTAGGATTTAGTCCAATGTGAGCTCCTGATTCAGTTAATTTCACAATTGAAACTAACGCTTTTAAGTTTTTAATAGTTGAATTAGCATTGACTTTTAACTGAATAGCATCAGCCGGTGTAGTAGGTTTTGTTGGTTCTACTTTAGCACTTGCAGAAGCTGTAGTTTCTTCTTTTTTAGCAACTACTTCTTCTGATTCAACTTTTTTAGTCAAATTTTCCATTAAGGATTCACCTTTCGTTTATTTTCTAAGTTTATATTATACCAATTTTTAGATATTTTATTTATTAGAAAGTAAATCAAGGTAATATTTATGCATTACATCAACGCACTGTTCAACATTCATTCCATCATTATAAATAATTAGTGCATCGTTCGCTGGTTTAAGAGGGGCAATTGCTCTGGTTTTATCAGCATTATCTCGTTCTAAGATCTCATTATAAATTTTTTCATAATCAGATTCTATTCCCAGTTCTTGGTTTTGTTTAAATCTTCTATTAGCTCTTATTTCTACACTTGTTTCTAAATAAAATTTAACAAAGGCATCGACTAGAACCACAGTTCCAATATCTCTTCCATCCATTACAACACTAAATTGTTCAGCAATTTTTCGTTGTTGAGCTGTAGCAAAATCACGAATCAACACATTCTGAGCAATTTTACTAGCTAAAAGAGCAGTACTATCTAAACGGATCTCAAGTGATAAATCAATTGTTTGATTATTCACTTCAACAAACACATCATCCCCATTAAAAGTAAACTTAGTTGCTTTTAGTAAATCAACACAAAAAGCAAAATCAATGTTTTGTTGATCGATTTGTTTGATTACAAATAAAAAGTAAGCATAAGCTCGATACATTGCTCCTGTATTTACATACAAAAACCCAAGTCTTTGGGCTAATACTTTTGAAGCACTACTTTTTCCAGACCCACTTGGTCCATCAACTGCAATACTAATTGTTTTAGAATCCATTATAAAACCCCTGATGCTATTAAAATAATGAAAATAAGAAGTAATAAAGTAATAGTACTAATAGCAACTATAAAAAACCATACATTAAAATTAAAACGCTTTTTATTAGTAGTTGTTTTAAATGTTAATTGATGAAATTGATTAAGTTGAATCGGTACTAATTCTTCTTTAGTTTCTAAAGTTTGTTTATTATTAAGCTTTGATTGTTCTAATTTATTTTTAGTAACTAATTCCATCTTATTTAAATAATCAACTAAATCTTGATCTGATTGATCAACTAAAAGATCTGGTATATGGTTTAGTTTTTGAAAATTAGTTAATAAAGCATTGATTTGAGCTAAATCATAACTACTTGTAACTTGTTCTATTACTAACATTGCATTATCATAGTGTTTAGTTCTTTCAACCACAGGGTTGAAATATTGATTAGTTTCTTTAAAACTACTAAGATCAAGATTTTTAATATTAGCTATTTTTCCAACTAATGATTCATGGTTGTTTTTAATTAAATCATAGTAGAGATAAAACTGGTTCATCTCTTTGATTGATAAGTAATAGTTATTATAGATTTTAGTTCGTAAGAATTTAGCCATAAACAATCCTAGATTAATTTTGAAGCACTAGTGTATTTAAAATAATGATCATTAATTTGGGTAATAATAATTAAACATAGTTCATTATTAGAGTTGTATAAATAATTAACAATTAATGGTGAATTAATTTTAAATTTATCAAATGATAATAAACCTTCAAAAGTTTTAAACAGATCATAACTAATTGTTGTTTTGACATTAAAAAAGTCATCATTTCCAGACATAATGATTAATTTACTGATATTAATGTTTTTGGGATCAAAATTAGATACATCAATTGGAATCGTACTTAAAAAACAAGAACGAGCAATTGTTTTGTTTCTAATTAATAAACTAAATGAAGTAGCATGTTTAAATAAGATATCACAATAACTATAGTTTATTTCTTTAGTGTTTACAGTTGCATTAGTACTAATAGGATATAAGTTAGCAAAAGTTTGATTGATGTATGAATCAATCATTGTTTTGACATAAAAACCACTACCCTTAATGGTATGTAAAATATCTAAATCCTTAAGGGTTTCATAAGCATTGTGGACAGTGATTCTACCACAATCAAAGTTATTAGCTAATTTGTTTTCACTTGGGATTAGTGCATCAAGTGGATAAACACCCATTGCTATTTTTAAGATGATATAACGAACAATGTACGATTTATTAGTCACAAGTTAGTATTAACTTTCCTTTTTAGCTTTTTCATCTGGAAGTTCAACTTCTTGCATCTTTTTGTCTAATTCCATTTGTTCAGCCATTTTTTTACGGATGTTTTCTTCAAGTTTAGTTAAGTCACGATCAAAACGTTCAATAATGAAAGCTGTTGTTTTTTCATCTAATAAAGTTCTTCGTGCAGCTTCTCATTGATCTTTATTCTTTTTGAAATCATGAATTGATTGGTTTGTTTCAGTGTAGTATTGTTCAAGAATTTGTTCTAGTTCTTGATCTGTTACTTCAATACTAAATTCTTTTTGTAAATCTAAGAAAATTAATCCCTTAGCAATGATTTTGTTAGCTATATCAGTTGCTTTTTCTTTTGAATCAACACCAAAAGCTTGCATAATTCTTGGAATTAAATCTTCAACATCTTCTTGGTTGATATCAATTTCATAAAAGTCAGCTAAATGATCCATTGCTTTGTTAAATAAGTTTTCACGCACAATGATGTTGTGTAATTGTTGTGCTCGTTCAGCTTCACTTTGTTTTGCAAAAATAGTATCGACACGGTTTCGGTGCATTTCTAATGCTTTAGGATCTACATATAATCCTTCAAGCTCGATTGTGTATTTTCAATCGACTTCTTTTTTTGCTTTAATTGTACTTTTAAAATTCATAGTTTTATCTTTGTAACCTTAATCTTCTATTGTCTATTATTATAAATATTATCTATTATTATAAACAAAAATCGATAAATAAAAAAGGGAATTATAGATAACTTTTAACCCCAATCTTATAAACAATTTTAGGATCAATATCTTCCATTATTTCTGCTTCAATTCCATAAACATCTTTTAATAATTGTTTACTAATTAATTGATCAGCAGTTCCAGAAGCAAAGATTGCTCCATCTTTTAGAAAATATAAATAATCACTATATTGAATTGCTTGGTTTAAATCATGTAAGATAGCAATAATTGTTTTATTTGCTTTTAGTTGTAATTGTTTTAATGATTCTAATAGTTCATATTGGTTTTTAATATCTAAATAAGTTGTTGGTTCATCTAATAAAATAATAGGTGTATCTTGAACCATACAAAGAGCTAAAACAACTTTTTGACGTTGACCCCCAGATAGATCGTGCATAAACTTTTCTTTAAGTTCAGTTAATTGCATTTGTTCAACAACTTTATTAATAATAGCTTTATCTTCACTTGATAAAATGCCTGATATCCCTAAATAAGGGTTTCGTCCAAAAGTAATAAAATCAATCACTCTAGTTCCTTGAGGAACATCAATGTTTTGGGGAATATATGATATTAAACGAGCAAGTTTTTTATTTGATAATTGTTTAATATCATGACCCATAATATTAATTGTTGCTTTATTGTTTTTAATTAATTTAACAATTGATTTAGCAGTTGTTGATTTACCACATCCATTTGGTCCAAGAATGGTAGTAAAGCTTTGTTTTTTGATATTGAAATTTAAATCATCTAATACTAAATTACTATTTTTGTTGTATCTAAAACTTAAATTACTAACTTCGATTGCATTCTCAGTTACTTGCTCATTAATATGTTCATTAACATTTGAAACATTCATATTATTTACCTCTAATAATTAGATACATGAAATAAGGAACAATGATTGTTGTTGATAAAAAACCAACAGGAACATTAGTGTTTAAATTAGATGATATAAATAAAGCAAAACTAACTAAGATTGCTCCAATTAAGAAAGCTCCAAATAAAGCAACAGCGGTTCGATTACCAAACAATAACCGAGCCACACTAGCTCCAATTACTCCTAATAAAGCAACATAACCTACTAAGACAATTTCAAGCCCAGCTAATAAAGCTACTAATACATAAATACTTATTCTTAAACGTTCAGTATTAATACCAGTTGTAGAAGCAAGTGCTTCATTAGTTTCATATAAATCGATTTTTTTACGTAAAAATCAGATTGGTACTAAACAAAGTGCAATTAATACTGAACAAGTTACTAAGGTTGGTAGATCAATATAGTTTGAGTTAGGAATAATACCAAGGGTGTAATTTTTAATATGTCCTAAAGCTATCATTAAGTTTTGATCTGTTCGTGAAATTGTTTGGGGGTTAATGATCACAACTGAAATTGCTTCAAATAAGAAATTCAAAGCAATTCCAACAATTACAAATTTTTCAGTATTAGCACTACCAAACCTAGAAAGAGTATAAATAATTCCTGTTCCAATTACACTTGATAAGAACATAACAATTGGTAATACTCTCATTTCAATATTAGCAGCAGATTCAACTTTATCTTTAATACTAATTAAATAAAAAGTCATTAAGATGATGTTTAATGAACCAATTCCAAGTACAGAAACATCTGCTAGATGGTTCCGGGTTACTTTTTGTAATAATAAACCAGCAACAGCAATTGCTCCACCTGAGAAAAATGCCATTAGTAGTTTAGGACCACGAGTCTTTAAGTCTAAATTTGTAGTACTAAGTTCTGTACCATATGAAGCATCGTGATAAATTGATAACACTAAAAAAGCAATACAAGCAGCAATTAAAATAAGAGCACTGAATTTAAGAGTGATCTTTGTTGTATAGTTTAGTGATTTAATCATTGCAAAGTTGACAATAGCTTTACGTTTTTGTTTATGCAACTCTGTTTTCATTTATTAATTTTCTCTTCTTAGTTTTCTTTTTTTGTATCAATATTATTTATTAACTTTTGCAAATTTTTCTCAATAGCTACCTCAGCTATTAGCTTTTTGATATAGTTCTGCAAATTGTTGTTTCTTATCATCACCAACATATTTAAGAATATATTTAAGAAGATTATCTAAGATTAAGTTTAAACCGATTGGTGATTTAACCCCTTCGTTTCAAAGTTCATAATTATCCCTAAATAATTTTTTAGATGGAGAATTTAAGTTGTTGTTACTTAAATGTTCTTCTTTAAATAATTTATTAACAAGCGTTCTGTCTTTATTAGATAATGATGCACCTTCTGGGTTGAATTCAATGTTGATTACAACATCGAATTGGTTGTTGAATCTAGCTGTATTCTTTTCACTTAAACCATTTTCACCTAAGTTTCATCATCAACCATTATCATCCATGTTAAAGATTGAACCAGTATAGTTTTCAGGAAGACCATTAGTTGATTCACCAAATGGACAGTGTCTTGTTCCATCTTCATGGATATGACAACCTTCTTGTTTTCCATCAACTTTTTCAAGTAACGGGTTAACAAGATTATCACTTAGTTTTGGTTTAGGAGCTTTAAATCCTAGATCATAGTATAAGAAACCAAATTTAGATTGAGATTGTAAAGTACTTACACCACTTTTTGATGAAATTGTTAGTAAACCTAAATTGATTGAGTTAGTGTTATCAAATTGTTTAAGTTCAGGGTTGTAGTTTTTATCAACTACACCAACAGCTTGTAAGAATTCACGCATTGCTTTAATTCGAGCATTATAATTACCAGCTATTTCATTAGCATGAGTTAATGCTTTTTTCATCATTTCTAGACGTTCTGGTTCGTTTTTAAACAATTCTTCTGCTTCTTTTGTATGAGCAAATTTAGCAGTAGCATAAGCGATATCATATAAATGGAACATTCCATCACGCATTGTTCCTAAATAAAGTTGTGTTCCGCCATCTTTTCTTAAGTTTTGTTCATAAATAGGGTGGTGTTGAAGTTCTGATGATACTTTTTGTTTTTGGTTTAGTGGATCATAATTTAATTTAGTTAAACCAGCTTTTTTGATGTCTTTAATTAATAATAGTTGTTCAATTTGTTTGTAGATGATAGTGTTTAATGAATTCTTAGTTTGTCAATCTTTTTCAATATAAAACAATGGTACATCATTACCCTCTATCACTCTTTTTCTGAAGTTAGAATTCTTGAAATTAATACCATCAATTGTTTCACCATTTAAGTAATTTTCTTGGATTCTTTTAGCATAATATGAATAGTTAAAAAGCGGATTTAATAATCCTTTACTTTCATCTTTATACTTCAATCCCGCTCTTAAACCAACTGCAAGTGGATCTTTGTTATTTTCATCTGTAAAAGTTTTAATCATTTCTGGACTTAAAGAAAAGAATAAATCTCTACTTGCTTTAAAATCAACAGGGACTGGATATGTTTCTTTAGCAAATGGTCCATTGTTTAGATCAGGGCTTAAACGTCGTACAACTTGTGGTTCAAAGTGACTGTTATCAAATAAATAACGGTCATAATAAACTAAGTTTCCATTATGTTTTCTTCAGTGTTCTTCGTTAACATTCTCTCCAAGTTGATTACCACTAAAACTTCATCAAGTTGTATTATAAGTTTTAATTTTGCTTTCTAGATCTAATAATCTATTTCCCAACCCAGCTTTAAATTCAGGTTTATCAAAAACTTGGTTGTTTTTAAACTCATTACTATTCGGGTCTAAAAAAGCAAATGGACGGTTGTCTTTACTATTTAATAGTCGTGGATAGTAATCAGGAGTAATTCCTAATGCAAGTAATGTATCAGCTTGTGAAGTATAAGTTGGCATCACTTTATAAGGTTCTTGTTTTTTCTGAGTTGTACAACTAGCAATTAAAAAACCAACAGATGTAGTAGTAATTACTCCAACTGCTCCTAAAGCTATCACTAGCTTTTTAAATCTTCTTTGTTTCATTAATAAAAGTCACCTTAATTCTTTATTTAAAAAATCATTTAACTAGCTATAGAAAGTAAATATTTGTTAAAATCTACTTAATTTAATTATTAATTATCTAATATTAGATACTTAAAAAATTATATAAACCTTAATAATAATATTACAACAAAACTAAGTAAACAAAAATTAGCACATATAGAAAGATTTAAAAATGTCAGGATTTGAATTTGTTAATGAACAAAATAAACCAGAAAATAGTAATGAACAAATTAATCATTCACTTTTTGATAAATTTGACAAACAAAAGTTAGTTTATTTAAAATCTTTAATTGCTTTATTTGTTTTGTTTGCAATTATTATATGTTGTATCTGTTTAATAGCAACAGCTAAATATATAATAATTAACGATTGAAGCCATAGTTATAAAATAGCTTTATTTGCTTTATTACTAAGTATTAGTTTAATTCCATTTATTATTTTATATCTAAGAATGTTTGTAATACTAGCTAGAATTCAAGATATTTTATTAGAATGGTTTGAACAAGAAAGAGTATATACTAATAAAATAGATCAAGACCAATTAGCTAAGCTTAATAAAATGATTAAATATAGTATTTATTTGTCAATAACTTTTATAAGTATGCTGTTTTTTGTTAAAATATTCCTATATTTACAAAGTGTTGCTAAAAAAACTTAATTTTGTTTTTTTCTTGTAAATTTTAAAAATTTTATTTTATAATTACTCTATGCAACACAAATATCCATCTTTCAAGCATTATTTTTAAACAATAAAAAGCCTTGAAAGTAATAGCTAGGGGTATAGTTCAATGGTAGAACTGCGGACTTCAAATCCGCGTGTTGTGGGTTCGAGTCCTGCTACCCCTGCCATTAATATTTAAAAGGTTGCACTAAATGACCTGTGCAGCCTTTTTTATGTTAATAAAAGTTTGGAATTTAAGAAATATCAACAAAAGACCGCTCGAAGCTTAGCTTCATAAGCGGTCTTTTGTTGTGTATAGCTATTTATCTTTTTGAGCTTTTAAAGCTTCAAGTTCATATACTTGATCTCTTAAAACCATAGCTAGTTCATAGTTTCGTTCTTTAGCAGCATCTAGCATTGCTTTTTTAAGTGATTTGATTTTTTGATCAATTTCTGATTTAGTTGATTTATTAGTAAATATATTAGCTTGTTGTTTAGCTTCTGAGTTAATTAGATGTTCATTAATTGGTTTGATGATGGTTTTGGGTGTGATGTTGTGTTTCTTATTATAAGCGATTTGGATATCACGTCTTCGTTTGGTTTCATTGATAGCAATTTCCATAGCTTGTGAGATTTGATCTGCATACATGATTACTTTTCCATTAATGTTTCGAGCAGCTCGACCAATGATCTGAATTAAAGCTTTATCACTTCTAAAGAAACCGGTTTTATCAGCATCAAAAATAAAGACAGTACTTACTTCAGGAACATCTAACCCTTCTCTTAATAAGTTGATTCCAACAACACAATCATAAACACCTAATCTTAATTTGTTAATGATTGATGCTCGTTCTAATGTTTTTAGTTCGTTGTGTAAATAAGCTGATTTAATGGGTGTGTCATTTAAATGTTTTGATAATTCTTCAGCCATTCTAATGGTCATTACAACAACAAATGCTCGTTCATTTTTGTTTTTAAGTTCAATTAAACTATTAACTAAATCATCAAATTGATATTCAGTTTTACGGATCTCAATTTCAGGATCAAGTAGACCTGTTGGTCTTACAATTTGATCAACTACAACATTATTAGATAATTCAATTTCTTCTTGGTTTGGTGTAGCTGATACATAAATCACATTATCTAATAAATGATTAAATTCATCATAGTTTAAAGGACGGTTATCTAAAGCACTAGGAAGTCTAAAACCATATTCAACTAAAGTTTGTTTTCGACTTCTATCAGTGTTGTGCATCCCTTTAACTTGGGGTAAGGAGATATGTGATTCATCAACAATCATCAACCATGGTTCATCACCATAACTCATAAAATCAAAGATTGTTCAAGGAGTTTGGTGTGGTTGTCTGTGTTCTAGATGTCTATAATAGTTTTCAATTCCACTACAAAAACCAAACTCAACAATTGATTCAATATCTTGTTTAGTTCGTTGATAAATTCTTTGAGCTTCAATTAGTTTATTTTCTTTTTCAAAAAAATGAACTCGCTCTTTTAGTTCTATTTCAATGTTATTAATAGCAATTTCTAATTTGCTTTTATCAAACACATATTCATTAGCACTTCTTAAAATGATTCTTGATTCATGACTAATTACTTCATTAGTAACTGGATCAACATTACTAATTGATTCAATTAGATCACCAAAGAAAACAATTCGCACCTTATACTCTTGACTAAATCCGTACATGATTTCAAAATACTCACCACGAATCCTAAAAGTTCCTGGTACTAAATCATTATCTTTACGTTCATACCCTAAAGCTACTAATCTAGCTTTAAGTTCGCTAAAGTTAATTGTTTGATTAACACATAAATAAAGGTTGTTATCAATGAATTCAAAAGGTGAAACTGATGCATAAATACAAGCAACTGAAGCTACAACAATCACATCAGATCTTGTTGCAAGTGAATTGATCGTTGATAAACGCATCATTTCAATTTCAGAGTTAGTTACTGAATCTTTTTCAATATAAGTATCTGTTGTTGGTTTATAAGCTTCAGGTTGATAGTAATCAAAGAAAGAAATAAAATATTCAACCCGGTTGTTAGGAAATAATTCTTTAAGTTCAGCATAAAGTTGTCCAGCTAAGGTTTTATTGTGCACAAGCACAATCGTTTTAAGCTGGGTTTTTGCAATTACATTAGCAACACTAAAAGTTTTACCAGTTCCGGTTGCTCCTAATAACACTTGGCGTTTAACATTGTTTTTAATATTAGTAACCATTTGATCAATTGCTTTGATTTGATCACCTGCAGGTTGATGATTACTAACTAATTCAAAAGGATATCTTTCTTTTTGACTCATAACTAATCTTCTTGTTGTTTCTTTTTAACGATCAGACCAGTATTTCGATCAATATAACTATCACTATCTTTTCAAGGATTAGCTGTTTCATTACTATTAGCCATTTGATCAAAAGATTGTTCATAAGCTAGTTGTTCATTAACTAATTGTTCAAGTTGTTTATTAATATTTTGATCATCATCTATTTTTTGATCATTATCTTGATTATATTCATTAACTTGATCTTCTAGTTGATCAACTTGTTCATTAGTAGCAAATTGTTGATCAAATAAAGCTAAAGGATCATCAAGATCAACTTGATCAACTTGATCATTAACTTGATCACTTTCATTAGCTAAATCAAAGATATTAAATCCATCAAGCATTTGTTCTTCATCAACTAAGCTTTGAGTGATTTGGTTTTGTGGTGAGTATGCAATTCTTCCAACTGCACTTGTTGTTAGTCAAGCTACATTATGTTTTAGTTCTTCAAATAATTTATCTGAATCTTCTACATAAATATTTAATGGAGCTTTTTGTTCATAAGCTCTTAAGCTAACGCTTTCTCGGATCTTTTGAGTAATATCTAAGTGTTTAGTTCATTGACTATCAATGTTATTAATCATTATTTCTGTTAAAAATTGATTAAAGATTTCAGTTGTCATTAAAGACTCTTTTTCATCAAAGAAAGTAGTTGCATCAGTTTTTAGTTGTTGTTTTAAATCTTTATTATCAATTTTTAAATAGTTATCTATTAATAAATAATCACTATGGAAGATTGTACTATTAGCAATTTCAATTAATTTGTATTTATCAACAATATCAGTGTTTGGTTGATTATGTGCTTGAAATAAAATATCATCAATCACTGTATCTAACATTCGATAAAAAACAGCTTTATTGTTTTGAGCTAACAAGATTGTATCTCGTTGCATATAAATCAATTCTCTTTGACTACTTAGTACATAATCATAATCAATTAAGTTTTTTCTAGTATCGTAGTTAAGTGATTCTACTTTTTTTTGAGTGTTATTTAATAATCTAGTAAAGAAGTTAGTTGAGATTACATCTTCACTTAGTTTATCATCAGCTTTAGCTAAGTTATCTGTAGCAAATCTAGTAAATAAAGTATCTTCCATTGAAATGAAGAATCGTGATTCACCAACATCCCCCTGTCGTCCAGCCCGACCACGTAGTTGGTTATCAATTCTTCTTGAATCAGCACGTTCGGTTCCAATAACACATAACCCACCAACAGCTAAAGCTTCTGGAGATACTTTAATATCAGTTCCTCGCCCTGCCATATTAGTAGCAATTGTAACAGCTTTAAATTCACCAGCTTTAGCAATAATATCAGCTTCTCGTGCGTGGTTTTTAGCATTTAGAACTTCGTGTCTAATTCCAACTTTATCTAATAGTTGGTGAAGGGTTTCAGAGTCTGCAACTGATGATGTACCAATTAAAATTGGTTGACCAACTTCATTTCTTCTTATCACTTCAGCAATTACATATTTTCATTTAGTTCTTTTGTTATCAAATACATAATCAGGGTGATCGATCCGTGCAATTGGTTTATTGGTTGGAATTGTAACTACAACCATGTTATAGATGTTTAAGAATTCTTCAGATTCAGTAACCGCTGTTCCTGAAACTGCAGCTAGTTTTTTATATAATCTAAATAATGATTGATATGTAATAGTAGCAACTGTTAAGTTTTCAGGTTCAATCTTAATTGATTCTTTAGCTTGAATCGCTTGTTGAAGACCAGCACTATAGCTACGTCCTTCCATGATCCGACCAGTTGACTGATCAACTAATGCTATTACTTCTTCACCTTCATCATTTTCTTTAACAATGTACTCACGCCCATTCATAAAAGTGAAATTAGCTCGTAAAGCATTAGTTGTTTTATGAATTAAATCAGAGTTTTCTAAGTTATAGTAATTATCTGTTTTAAAGTATTCTTGAGCTTTAGCTACACCACTTTCAGTTAAAGCTACAGCTTGTGATTCAGGATCTAATGTATAGTCTTCACTATCTAAAGTTTTAACAAACCGATCAGCTTTAATGTAGTTACCAATTTCTTCTTGGGGTTCACCAGAAATAATTAATGGTGTTCTAGCTTCATCAATTAAAACTGAATCACCCTCATCAACGATTGCAAAATATAAACCCCTTTGGACTTTACTATCATAGTTAGTAACCATGTTATCACGTAAATAATCAAAACCAAGTTCAGAGTTAGTTGTATAAGTAACATCACAATTATAATTAGCTCGTTTCTCATACTCACTCATACTTGCTTTAATTTGTCCAACAGACATATTTAAAAAGCTTAAAGCAGGTTCAGCAAAATCTGCTCCTACTTTAACTAAGTATTCATTAACAGTAACCATATGAACACCCTTTTTATAAAGGGCGTTTAAATAAGCAACTAAAACTAATGTTAGAGTTTTTCCTTCTCCTGTCATCATTTCAGCGAAGTCACCAAAATAAACAATGATCGCTCCAATTAATTGGACACGATAAGCTTTTTTGTTGTGGACTCGATAAACTACTTCACGAATGATAGCAAGAGCTTCAATTAATTTATCATCTAAAGGATTATTATTTGCGACATATTCAACAATAGCATCAGAACGATTAACTAATTCTTGATCAGATAAAGCACCATATTCTTCTTCTAATGCAATTACTTCATCAGCTAAGTTTTTAGCACGCATTAGGATTCTGTTTTTAGGAGATACTTGCGAAAAAATATTCATGTTTAAATCCTTTTATTATTGATCTCACTTTAAGTCATCAACACCCTTTGGATGTTCGTTTTTATACAGTTCAGCAATCTCACCATTACGAACCTTAATTACTAAAGTTCCTAACTCAGCAAAGATAGGGTTATGCGTAACAATGATAACTGTTGTTTTTAGTTCTTTATTAACTTTAACAAACTCTTTTAAAATTACTTTAGACATTGTTTCATCAACAGCACCAGTTGGCTCATCCCCAAATAAAATAATCGGGTTTTTAGCTAATGCTCTTGCAATTGAAACACGTTGTTGTTGTCCCCCAGAAAGTTCATGTGGGAACTTTTTAGCATAATCTAACATTCCAACCGCATCAAGTGCTTTTGCAGGGTTAATTCGACGACTTTTATCAACTTGTAAGTCTGCCCCAATTTCTACATTTTCTTCAACAGTTAATGTTGGTAATAATCCATATTGTTGGAAAACAAAACCAATGTTCTTTTTTCTGAATTCAGTTAGTTTGGTATGAGACATATTAATTAATTGTTGATCACAAACCCGAACATCACCTTCAGTAGCTCGATCTAAACCAGACATAATATTCATTAAAGTCGTTTTTCCAGATCCTGATGGTCCTAGTATAATAACAAACTCACCACGTTTAATATCTAGATCAACACCCTTTAAAATATCATTGATTAAATATCCGTTTGTAAAGATCTTCTTAACCCCACGTAACTCAATAATATTGTTTGGATCACGCAAAGGCATATTGATTTCACCCTTGTGTTGTTGGTTAAGTTTATCAACTTCTTTGATCCGTTGTTTAATTTGTTTTTGTTCTTCTTTTGAAAGTTTTTTGAAATTAGACTTTTCGAGTTTTTTAGGATTAGATACAATTTCTGGTTGGTTATCTTGTGGTTTATTATCCTTCATAATTTCACCTCAACCGGTTAATGTTAAATGTTAAATTAAATTATAACCATTATTGCTTTAACTTAACCATTTAAAAATGTTTATAATTAATAATTAACAATGATTAAAGGAAACAATATGCATAAACTAATTAAAGAATTAAAAGAGCGTGGCTTAATTAATAATATTACAAATGAACAAAAACTAGAACAAGCACTAGCTAATGATAAAGCAATTTATATTGGTTTTGATCCAAGTGCAATTAGTTTACACTTAGGTAATTATGTTGCAATTAATGTTTTGCAATACTTTAAGGCTTATGGTATTAAAACCTATGTCATTTTAGGGGGAGCAACAGGGATGATTGGTGATCCTGGTGGTCGATCATCTGAACGAAACCTATTAGATGAAGCTACTCTTTTAAAAAATGTTGAAGGTATTAGTAAACAACTAACTGCTTTAACTCAGTCAACAATTATTAATAATTATGACTTTTATAAAGATATGAATTTTATGCACTTTTTAAGAGTAGCTGGGAAATTAATTAATGTTAATTATTTACTTGAAAAAGAAGTGATAGCTTCTCGTCTTGAAAGCGGGATTTCATTTACTGAATTTAGCTATAACTTAATCCAAGGATATGACTTTTTACAATTATATAATAACTATGATGTAAGTATTCAAGTTGGTGGCTCTGATCAATGGGGAAACATTACAACTGGAATTGAAATGATAAGAAAAAGTAATGGGGATGATAACACTGCTTGTGGAATTACCATCAACTTATTAACTAATTCAGAAGGGAAAAAGTTTGGTAAGTCTGAAAAAGGAGCTGTTTTCTTGGATGAAGAATTAACATCAGTTTATGAAATGTATCAATTCTTATTAAACCAACCAGATGCTGATGTTAAAAAACTACTTTTATTTACAACAAGATTACCATTAGAAGAAATTGAACAAATAATGCTTGAGCATGAAACTAATAAAGGATTACGTTATGCTCAAAAAAGATTAGCTGAAACTGTTGTAGTTAATATTCATGGACAAGAAAAATACAATCAAGCAGTTCTTATTTCTCAAGCATTATTTAGTGGTAAATTAGATGAACTAAACCATGATGATTTTATCTTAGCTCTTAAGAATTTAGAAACAACACCAATTGAAGGTGAATCTATTAGTTTATTAGAATTATTAATAGCTGCTAATATTTCAACAAGTAATCGAATTAGTCGAGAATTAATCAGTAATGGATCAATTATGATTAATAATCAAAAGATTGTTGATAATGAGTTTGTTGTTAAAAAGATTGATGCATATGAACAACAATATACATTAATCAAAAAAGGAAAAAGAAATTATTACTTAGTGTTATGAAAGTAAATAGCACTAGCTTTTTATAATAAAATTTAGTATAATAATACCCGTATAAAGAAAGTAGTTTTTAACTCACCCGATTGCTCTTGAATGTAGTAATGGGTTTTAGCTTTAAGATTGAAAAACAACCTTAGCGGTTGTTTATATTTTGTTAATATGTTTCTTTATACAATTATAAGTTCAATATAGGAGCATTTAATGTACACACCAAAAAACCAAAATCAAACCAATGACGCTCGTAAAAACCAACAACCTTTAATTAATGAAAACATTAAGTTTAGAACGGTTGTGGTAATCGACGATAAGGGTGCTAATTTAGGTGAAATGGACCGAGCAAAAGCTTTAGAGCTAGCAGCTTCAAAAAACTTAGATCTTGTTTTAATTGCCAAAA
This sequence comes from Ureaplasma diversum, assembly GCF_000941095.1. NCBI lineage: Bacteria > Bacillati > Mycoplasmatota > Mycoplasmoidales > Mycoplasmoidaceae > Ureaplasma > Ureaplasma diversum. The sequence continues at coordinate 15,922 of NZ_CP009770.1, read as the reverse complement.
AAGGTAAAGTACCTGTTACTAAGATCCTTGACTATGGCAAATTTAAATATGAGCAAAAGCGTAAACAAAAAGAATCAAAGAAAAACCAAACTATTATCAAAGTAAAAGAAATCAAGATCAAACCAACAATTGGTGATCATGATTTACAAGTTCGTGCTGAAAACGCAAAACGTTGATTAGCTGATAAAGATAATGTTAAGTTTGTAATTGAAGCTAGAGGTCGTATGAGCACTAAGGATGAGTTCATTGCTCAAGCTTATGAAAAATTCATTGATTTGATTAAAGACTATGGTCATGTTACACAAGCTAACAAGCGTGTAAGTGTTTATAGATACGAAACCATTATTGAACCAATTAAAAATAAATAATGAAAGGATAAGGAACTATGGCTAAAATTAAACAAAAAACTAAACGTGCTGTTTCAAAACGTTTTAGTGTAACGAAAAGTGGTTTATTAAAACGTAAACACGCCTACCGTTCACACCTAGCTTTAGGAAGAAGTACAAAGGCTAAACGTCAACTTCGTAAAGATACACTTGTGCATGCATCTGATGTAAAAAGATTCAAGCAATGCCTTTAATTTAAGAATTTTTAATTTAAACAAGAGGAGATTTATATGAGAGTAAAAGGTGGAACTGTAACACGTAGACGACACAAACGTTGATTAGATAAAGCTGAAGGTTCATGAGGAACACGACATACATCTTTTAGAATTGCTCGTCAAACAGTAATTCGTGCTGCTGAATATGCTTACAGAGACCGTCGTAACAAAAAACGTGATTTCAGAAAATTATGAATTGCTCGTATCAATGCAGCAGTTCGTGAATTAGGATATACTTACTCACAATTTATGAACGCTTTAGTAAAAGCTAATGTAGTTACTAAAGACGGTCAAGGTTTAAACCGTAAAATGTTATCTGAATTAGCAATCAACAACCACGATGAATTTGTTAAATTAGTTAACAGCGTAATGAAGAAATAATTCATTAACAAATAAATTTATATAATTAAAAACCACTTCGATAACGGAGTGGTTTTTGTTTGTTAAACTGGTAGGTATGGAAGAGTGTTATAGATATATTTATGATCTTCGTCAGTATAAACAACACGTTTGTCAAATAATTTATCAATAAGGAAATCTAATATATTACGATCTCTTGCATTAGTTGGAACAGCTACTAAATTTGATAAATATTCTTCTACGCCTTTTTCATATTTAGCAAGGAAATTTAAACCTTTGAGTTTAACATTCGTATTAGGGTTGTCTAATTTAACTTTGAATGTAACTTTTGCATAATGCCCTTCGTATATTACATTTACAATATTACGAATATCATTTTTTCTTAGCATATGAGTTTTTAATTTTCCATCTTCGGTTAGGAAAACAGTAAAGAAAGCATTTTTATTTTCTAATTCATTAAGAATATATTTTGATGGGTCAATAAATCTAAGACTAAATTGAATTTCTTTACCACCGCTTATTCTATAAGCGTTAACATTTTCATATTTAGCTAATAAACTAGGAACTTCGAAGCTTTTGTTATAATCAACATTTTTGTATTTTGTATCTTTACCATCAGTAAAGAATGTTATATTTTTAATCTTATATGTTGTTGGTCTATCGTGTTCGATATATTCGATTGGTGTTATATTTTTAGATAAATTTACTTTGAATTTTCTACTATTTCTATTATCTCTATATAGTTTGACTAAACGAAGACCTTTTGGAGTTTCGATATCAGCTCATATTATAGGTATTTGCGTTTCTCTTGATAATTCAATTTCTAGTTCACCACCAACTTTACCAGTTATGTTACCTAATGGTTTTGTACTATCAGTATTTTTATCATTGGCTGGGATTTCTTTATGAATACCATAAGTTTGAACATCTACAACTCTTATTGAGTTAGCTATTTGTTCATTTTTATTAGTTATTTCTTCATTTATCTTATCAATCGAATCAAATGCTTTATCAGCATCTGTTTTACCTATAATTTTATCTATTCTATTTTTGAAATCTCTATATTCTTGTTGAGTAAAAAGAACTTTATTATTTTCTAATTTATAGTTAGAAAGATATTTTTTATTTTTAAGAATATATTGGTTTTCTTGAGCAAATTTATTAGCTTTATTTTTAATCTTTTCAAGAGCTTTTTTTATTTCAGTTTCTTTATTAGGGTCACTTTTTAAAGCTTCAGTTTCTCTAGTTAATTGATCTTGTTCATAACTTCTAAGAAATTGTGTTTTTAAATAATTTTTAGTAGCTTCTTTTGCTTGATTAATTCTTTGAATAATAGCTTGTATTCTTGCTTTTTCATCAGCTTCTTCTCGTTCTCTTTGTCTTCGCTCTTCTTCTAAACGTTTAATTCTTTCTTTTTCTTCAAGGATTCGTTTTTCTTCAGCTAACTTACGTCTTAATTCTTCTTGTCGTTTTTTCTCTTCAGCAATTTGTCTTTGTCGAGCAAGTTCAGCTTCTCTTCGTTTTCTTTCATCCTCTTCTTCTCTTTTTTGTCTAGTAATTAATTCTTCTCTTCTTCTTCTTGCTTGCAGTTTTTTATTATTTTGTTCTTCTGCTTGAACTAGTAATTCATTTAATTTTTCAGGATTATTTATATCCTTATATTGATTAATTAATATTTTAAATTTATCTTGTTCTTCTTTTGACAGTTCTGATAATTTAGATATAGCATCAGAAATTGCTTGTTTCTTCTTTTTTAATTCGTTAGTTTTCTTTTCTTTTTCTTGTTGTTCACGTAAAGCTATCTGACGTCGTTTTTCTTCTTGTTCTTTTTGCTCTCTTAGTTTTTGCTCACGCTCTAATTGTTGTTTTTTAAGCAGTGCTTCTTTTTCCTTGGCAGCACGTTGTTGTCTTAAGATAGCTTCTTGTGCTTCTTTATCTTTAGCTGCTCTTTCTAAAGCAACTCTAGCTGCAGCAGCTTCTGTTTCTTTTCGTTGTCTCTCTTCTTCAGCACGTTTTTGTTCTTCAACTTTTTTACGCTCAGTTTCGATTCTGATTCGTTCTTGTTTAGCAATTAATTCTTCTTGAGCTTTTTGACGTGCAGCTTCTTCAGCTTTTCTTAATTCTTCTTGTCGTTTTCTCTCTTCAGCTTGTAGTATTGCTTCTTGTTCTTTTTTCTTTAGCTCTTCTTGTTCACGCTTTTTAGCTAATTCTTCAGCTTCTTTTTTTCTTAAGAGTTCAGCAAGGGCTTCAGCTTCTTTTCTAAGTCGTTCTTTTTCTTTTTCAAGTGCTTGTAATTCTTCTCGTTCTTGAATTTTTTGTTTAAGTTCTAATTCTTGTCTTTTAGCTTCTTCTTGCAACTTCTTGATTTTTTCAAGTCGTTCTTTTTCTTCTTGTTCTTTTTTGATCCGTTCTTGCTCAGCTAATCTTTTCTCTTCTTCAGCTTTTAGACGTTTTTCTTCAAGACGTTTTGCTTCTTCTTCAGCTTTTCGTTTAGCTTCTTTTTCTGCATTTTCGCGATCAATAACTTCTTGAATCAATCGTTGTTTTTCTTCTTCAAGTCGACGAATTTCAGCTTCAATTATTGACTTACCATCTTCTTCGATTTTTAACTTGATTGCTTCATCACTTTGTTCTTGCGTTTTATCAGCAGTTTTAGGTTCAGGAGCTTTTTCTTTTTCTTCTGGTTTTGATGATTTTGGTTCTGGTTTTTCTTGTTGTTTCTTTCTAGCTTCTTCTAGTTCTTTTTCTAGTTTAATTCGATCAGCTATTTCTTGGTCTGATTCTTTTTCAGGTTTAACAGTTTCAACTTTTTCAGTTTCAACAAAATCCCGATCTTTAACTTTTGATGGAAGCTCAGCTGAAAAAGTATCCTGAGTAATATTGGTTTTACCAACTAAAAGCTCAGAATTTACATTTGAACCACTATGATCATTAATTGCTTGAGAATTAGATGAACCAACTTCTGGTGAATCTAATTCTAATGATGAAGATTTATCTTGAATAACACTAGTTTGTTGATTTTGTCTACTTTTAGGTTCATATTTTAAAAGGATTGGTCGATCAACAGAATCCTTTTCTACTTCAGATCTTGAATTACCTTGAACATTAATTCTTCCATCGTTAACTAAATCATAAGGGTTAACTATTGCAGTTGGAATTTTTTCATCTAAAGTAACACGAATAATTTGATATTCAATTGTTTTAATTAAACTTGAAGCATTAGCAACAATATTACCTTTTTGATCAACAATTCCTTTAATATCTACTTGTTTTCCATCAAGTGCACTAACTAAACTAACTCTTATTTGATGATTAATGAAATTGTGATCATTACTACCAATTATAAGTGTTCCCAATCCTTTGTTTAGTTCATTTGGTATTAGTTGAACAAAAATAGGTTTAACTATTTCTTGTTTTTGTTGATCAGTTAAATCTTTAGCTGTGATTATTTTTTGATTAGTAATTGGATCAATAATATGATCTAATTGATATATACCAGGGTTTGGTAAATCAGCTGTACTTATACTAGCTAATCCGTTAGCATTTGTAAATGAGATGATTTGATAATTCTTAACTTCTTTTTGTGACTTGTCTAAAAAAACAGCAATTACACGCTTGTTTGCATATTGCTTTTTGTCTAGTTGAACATATATCAATTTACTCCCAGTTGCTAAGTACTGGTTTGATTGTTCTAAGCTATGTTGTTTAGAATTATAAATTTGAGATCTGTTATTAAGTCCGATGCCAAGTCCTACTCCAAGAGCAACTGAAGAAATTAATCCTGCACTTGTAGTAGCTTTGATAATAACACTCTTTTTCTTATTTATTTTCATATTAACATCTCCTTTTTGTTGTATTAACAACTCCAACGGATAATTTCATATATTTTAATAAAACCATTTATGAATATATAAAAACAAATAAACACTTATAATTTGAAGTGTAATAATGTTTAAAGTTAATAGTTAAATTAAGATATAGTTTTCATTAAATGTTTATGTTCGATAAATAATATTAAAATATTTATAATATTTACAATGTACTCATTATTTTAACTCATTTAACATATAAATTTACAAAATACTTATCCTATCTAATTACGTTATGTTTAAATAATTAGTACATTTTATCAATTAGTATTGATTTAGTTTACTAAAAAGAGTAAAATTATTAAATATAAAAAGCACTCGTGGTGGAATGGTAGACACGCTAGACTAAGGATCTAGTGCTTAATCGCATAAGAGTTCAAGTCTCTTCGAGTGCACCATTAAGATATTTAAAAAATAACACAGCAATGTGTTATTTTTTCTTTATCTATAAAACCATTATTTCTATTAATCAAGCTCTTTTAGTTTAGCTACTAGTTCTTGATCTTCTATTGTTAAATATAGTTGTTCTCGTTTCATTCTTTTAATAGTTAGATTTAAAGCAGCTTCATACTTTAATAATAGTTTTTTAACTTTTTCAACACCATCAAAAGCTGCAGCTTTTGATACATTAAGATGTTCAGCTATTTCAGTAAAAGAGAGATCATCAAAGAAGTGTAAACGGAAGTATTCTACTTGTCTTTTTGTTAATAAGTTGAAATATGAATCAAATAGTTCGATTCAATATAGTAGATTATCTAGTGTTTGCATCTGTGTTGATACCTTTGATCATTCCATCAACAAATAACTCTAAGTCAAAAACACTTAAATCATTAATTGATTCACCTAAACCAATTAATTTAACAGGGATATTAAATGCATCTTTAATTGCTAATACAATCCCACCCCGGCTTGTTGAATCCATTTTAGTTAAAACAATTCCTGAGATCTGAGCAGCTTCATTAAATGCTTTAGCTTGGTTAATACCAGATTGACCAAGGGTTGCATCTAATACTAATAAAGTTTCATGAGGTGCAGTTGGATCAAATTTATGAATTACATCATGAATTTTCTTTAGTTCATTCATTAGATTAGTTTTATTTTGTAATCTTCCAGAAGTATCACAAATTACTAAATCATATTTTTGTTCATAACCCTTTTTAACCCCAGCATAAATTACTGAAGCTGGATCTTGTCCTTCTTTTGATGGAAGTTCAATATCAACATTAAGTCGGTTAGCTCAAACTGTAAGTTGTTCAACAGCACCTGCTCTAAAAGTATCCCCAGCTACTAATAAAACTTTTTTGTTTTCATCAACAAATTTCTTAGTAATTTTAGCAATTGATGTAGTTTTACCAACACCATTTACCCCAACTACTAAAACTACATTAGTACGGTTAGTTTCTAAGTTGATATCAGTACTAATAGTTGTATCTTGGATGTAATATAAAAAGATTTTATCAATAATAATTTGTTTGATTAATTCTGGATTATCAACTTTTTGATAAAGCATTTCATTTTTAATTGCATCAATGATTTTAGTTGTAGCTACATATCCAACATCATAACCAATTAATGATTCTTCAAGCGATTCATATCATTGATCATTAATTTCAATGAAATTATGAGCTAATTCATTAATAGCATTAGCAAGGGTTGATGATGATTTACGTAATCCTGCATCAAACTTTTGACTAGAATCACTTTCAAGTTTTAAGATCCGTTGTTCTTCAAGCTTGGTTGCAATCTGTTCAACTTTTTCTTCAACATCTTTTTTACCGCGAATTTTGTTTCATAATTTTTTAAAAAAACCCATAACTAATTGATTTCGCTTTCGTATTTAATTTTTGCATCCTTAAGATCAATTTCAAGCAATGATGTAATACCATTGTTCATCATTGTCGTACCAACTAAACGACCACAAGCTTTCATTGTCCCTTCACGGTGTGTAATAATTAAGAATTGAGTATTATCACTATATTTTTCAATAATCTTTGAGAACTTATCAACATTGCTTACATCAAGTGCAGCTTCAGCTTCATCTAAGATTACTAATGGGAAGTTAGCAATTTTTAAGATTGAGAATAGTACTGCTAAAACAACAAGTGTTTTTTCTCCCCCTGATAAAGCATTTAATTTAACATTTTTCTTAGAAGGTGGATTAGCAAAGATTTCAATTCCTGATTCTAAAATATTATTACTATCTTCTAAAGCAACAGCACATGAACCACCATTAAATAGATATTGGAAAATCTCAGGTAATAGTTTGTTTGTTTCATTGATAATATGCATAAAATCAGCTCTTGCTTTTTTATCAAGTTCAGCAATTGTTGATCTAATTGCTTCAACAGCTTGTGTAGCTTGATCAAATTCAGCTTGTTTTAGATCAAACTCTTTTTGTTTTTCTTCATATTCAGCTAAGGCATTTAAATTAATGTTTTTGAACTGAGCTAAGTCTGTTTTTAGATTTTCAATTCTAAAGTTAGCTTGAGCTTCTGATAATTCTAATTCTTTATTAGCATAAAGTTCTGTTGCATATTCAACAGTCATTTCATAGTTTTCAACAATTCGTGAAGCTGCATTATTAATGCTTAAATCTAGTTTTTCTAAATTCATTTTATTAATTGTTGAATCATTATTAAGTTTATCAAACTTTGTTTTTAGTGTTTCAAAAGCTTCTTCTTTACTTCTTTGTAATTTTAAGAAGTCATTAGCATTATTTCTTGCCACTAACATTTGTTGTTCTAAATCTTTAATTTGTTGATTCTTATTAGCAACAACTAAGTTTAAATCATCAATTTTAACTTTTGCTGAATCTGGATCAAAAGCCTTAGTTGATAAAGAGTTATAGTTAGCAATATTGTTGTTTCTTAATTCTTTAGTACTTATGATCTTACCTTCAATTGAAGCAAGTTGAGTTTGGTGAATATTGATTTGGTTTTGAATAGAGATATTATTAGTTTGAATAGTATTAAGTTGGCTTTGTTGACTGATTAAATTATTATTAACTTGATCATATTTAGAAGAGATATTAGCTAATTCTTCTTCTAAGTTAATAATAATTTTTTTATGATTAGAAGAACCACCCTGAATAGCTCCCCCAGCAAAAACGATTTCACCTTCTAAAGTTACTACTTTATAGTTTTTATAAGTGTATTCACTTAAAACTGCTGCAGCATTTATATCTTCTGCAATAATGATGTTTCCTAATAGGTTTTGAATACAAATATTATATTCATTTTTGATTTTAACTAAACTACTAGCAACTCCAACATAACCTTTTAGTGTTTTAAGAGCATCAATAAATTCTGGTTTAATTGTTTTAGCTACTAAGTTTTCAACAGGTAAAAAAGTAGCTGATCCAGCATTATTTTTCTTTAAGAATTCTACGCAATTAATAGCTACATTATTATTACGTACAATAATATTATTAATTGCTTTACCAAGTGCAGTTGTAATTGCTAGTTCGTGATCTTTATGAGTTTTAATGTTATCAAGTACAGTACCATAAACTCCAGGTAAAGCATTTTTAGTATCAACTATTGCTTTAACTCCACGATCATAACTACTTCGACTATTAATTTCAGCTTCTAAATATTCTTTAGCTGTTTTTAGTTTGTTTAATTCACTACTTAAGTTTTGAACAGATTTTGTTAATGAGCTAATTTGTTCATAGTTTTTAGTGTGAGTAGTTTGTAGATTAGCTACTTCTTGTTTATGTTTTGTTTGTTGTTGATCTAAATCGTTTAAATCAAAATCATTTTTAGCAATTAATTGTTGATATGCATCTAAACGTTCTTGAGCAGTTTTAGCATTAACAGCTGCATTCTCAATATCACTAACAAGAGCATGTAATTGATCAGCTGCATGTTTGCTTTCATTTTCAAGATTACTTTTTTGATTATATAAATCATTTCACATATTATTGAAATGATCATATTGATCTCTAATTTCTTGAATTGAATTTTTTTCAACTTCAACTTGTGGTCTAATTAATTCTAATTCTTTATCATTATTAGCTAGTTGGTCTTTGATTTGTGATACCACTTTTTGTCAGTGGGTGATATTTCTTGTTAAGATAGTTAACTCTAGTTCAGTTAATTCGTTTTTAATTCGTTTGTATTCTTCAAATCGTTGTGCTTGGTGTTTTAGTTTAGCTAATTCTTTTTGTGTAATTGCAAGTGTATCTGCAATTCGGTTTAAGTTTTCGTTTGCTTTATCAAGTGCGTTGTTTGCTTCATGTTTCTTTTTTGTATATCGCCCAATTCCTGCTGCTTCTTCAAAAACTTTCCGACGTTCAGCTGGTTTAGCTTCAGCAAATCAAGCAACAGCTCCTTGGTTAATAATTCCTAATGAACCCTTAGATAGTCCGCTATCTAAAAACATTTCAATAACATCTTTTAAACGGACAACTTGATCATTAATAAAATAGCTACTTTCATCAGTTTTAGTATTAACAATTCTAGTAACTTTAATTTCTTGTTCTTCAGATTTAAGAATCTGATTAACATTATTAAAATATAAACTAACCTTAGCTACAGTTGCTTTAGGTGTGTATCTACTTCCTGCATACAATAAATCGTTTTTATGTCCACGCAACGTTTTAGATGATTGTTCTCCAATCACTCATTTTAGTGCGTCAACAACATTTGATTTACCAGTTCCATTGGGTCCGATGATACCAGTCATTGGATGTTTAAACTCAACACTAATTGGCTCACCAAACGATTTAAACCCAACTCCTTCAAACTTTTTTAGAAATATCATAAATATGCTAATCCTTAATATATAAGTGTTTTTACTCACTAACTTAAATTATAAGAAAGTTTAGTAAAAATATCTTATTTATATTGTTTTATCAAAGATAAATAAAAATAACAAGCAACTAATTGCCTGTTATTTTATTCTTGATTTTATATGTGTTTAATTTGTATTGTGATTACTTAATTGGGTAGTTGATGTTGTTGTATTCAACTTCACTCATGTTTGCTTTTCTTGCACGTGAACGGTTCACAAGTTTGAAGATAAGTACGATTGTACTTAAGAAACATGATAATGTTTCTGATAACGCAACAAGGATGAAACCACCAACGTTAACAGATACCCCTAATCAAGCGAAGACACCTAATAATCCTAGCCCGATAACAGTAATAATTCACATTAATACAGATAAACTTTCAGTTCTTTTTGAACGAAGAATTTGGATTACAACTGGAATGAATGCAACGAATACTAATACCGCACCCATAACTTGGAAAGCAACCCCTCATTCAGAAGTTGGTCATCCATAACGACTAGCAGATTCAGCAAGTTTAGCACCATCTAAACCATCTACATCTGCTGCTTTAGCTAATGTAAAAGCTTGTAATTCACTTAACATAACTAGTTAGCCCCCTTTGTTTTTAAGTTTAATGAAGGCTTAACGATTTTTTCGTAGTAATCAGCTTCGCTCATTCCATTTTGTTTTGCTTTTTTCATGTTTGATAATTTTAAGAATGCAACAATGAATGAAGTTGTAGCACATAAGAATTCACAGAAGATTAAGAAGATACCAGGAATTAAGTATCCAGCTACTCATTCAGAATTGTTTAGAACGTATTCTCCACTCTTAGTCATTAAGTAGCTTTCTCCGTTTTGAATTAAGAATGCTGCAGAGTTTGGATTAACAGCAACTAATCCAATACCATAAATTGTTAAGAATACTGTCGCAACCCCTGTAATGAAGAATAAAGCAAAGTTAACAGTAACTGTATCTCTATCTTTTAAAGTCTTGATTGTTTGTGGTAAGGTACTAAACCCAATAACTAGAGTACCAATTACTGAGAAAACAGCAATGGCAATACTAATTCCGCTTGCAGATACATCTGATTGACTGATTTCTGTTAATTCGCCTCATTTACCTTCTAAAGCGACTTTGTCAGAAGCAGCTGCCCCATTAAACAATTCAGACACTACGTAACCTAATGATGACATAATGTTTAATCTCTTTTCATATTGATATTTAATTATAAGACATATATTGCAATTAAATGATACAACAAAAAAGAGAGAAATTTTGCAAAAAACCAACAAAAAAATAAAAAAATGTGCTTATTTTATTGGCACATTAGTTTCATAATCTGATTTATTTATATTTGGTAGATTTGTGAATAAATAAAATCTATTTATACAAGTTTTTATTTACTTTTTGTGTTTTTGTTCGTATTCACTAATTAGATCAATTCGTTTTTGGTGACGATCACCAGCAAACTTAGCTTCTAAGAAATGATCTAACATAGAAAGAATTTGATCTAATGACTTAGTTCTAGCTCCTAGTGAGATAACATTAGCATTATTATGTTCTTTAGCAAGAGTTGCACTAATATCATCATAAACTAAAGCAACCCGACTATTAGCTACTTTACTTGCAGCCATACTCATCCCAATACCTGTTCCACAAACTAAAATGCCAACTGGTTGATTTTGGTTAGTTTCTTTTTCAACTACTTTTTTAGAAACTGCAAATGCATAATCTGGATAATTAACAGATCCATCTTCTTGATTAGCTCCAAGATCAACTACTTCATAACCTTTATTTTTAAGATGGTTAATAATTTGATCTTTATATTCATATCCAGCATGATCATTAGCAAAATAAATATATTTCTTATCCATTATTATTTCCTTCTTTATTTTCTTTTAGTTCTTTAAGGAATGATTCAACAAGTTCAATATTAGCACCTTTGCGTACATATTCTCATTTATCAATATCAATGATTGTACTTGGACTTGATAATGTTTGTTGCCCTTCAACATACATTAATCGACTATTTGCTCCAAATACAAAGATTGCTTCTTTATGGTTTTTAACTGGTTCTTCGCCTGAGATATTAGCACTACTACAATATAATGGACCTAATTTTTCAACAAGTTTAATGATCGTTGGAACATTAGGCATTCGATAGCTTTCATTATCTTTAATGATCGTAACTGTTCCTGGTCAAACTAAATCTAAGAATTGTTCTTGTTCAACAGTTAGATCTCCTAATAAATCATAATTAGCTACAAACCTTACTAGTTTTTTGTTAGCATCTCTTTTTTTAATATTATAGATAACTTCTTTGTTTTTAGCTAATAAGCCGATAACAGTATCAGTGGGGATAAGTACACAATGGTTTTTAACTAAAGCATCATAGATGGCATTTAAATCAGATAATTTATATATTTTCATAATTATTTAAGGTTTGTTAATACTAATATTCTATCAATGTTATTATAATCCTTTATAAAGTAGTAATAATAAGAAACATTTTTTTGTTTAAGTAGTTGAATAAGAAGTGGTTTTTGATCAAAACCAATTTCAAAGATGATTACAAAATCAGGATTTACTATTTGATCAATATGATCAATAATCAACTCATAAAAGCTTAAACCATTTTCACTATCAAAATCAACTAAGGCTTGGATTGGATCATTTTTAGTTAGTGATTCTTCAAGTTGATATGATTGAGTAATGTATGGAGGATTACATACAATCAAATCATATTTAGTTGTTTTATTTTGTTTTAAATATTGTTTTAAATCAGTATGGATTAAATTGATATTTAGATTGTGATATAAAGCATTGAGTTTGATGTTTTCAGTCGCTGTATGATCATACTCTAAACAAGTTAAATCAATATCTGGGTGTGCTTTTTTTAAGCTTAAACCAACAGCTCCTGTCCCTGCACAAAAATCAGCAACCTTTTTAATACTATTATATTTAGTAAGATAAGTTAGTGCTTCTTGAACAAGTAGTTCAGTTTCAGATCGAAAAATAAAGACACTTGGTAGAACAAAGAATTTAGTTTTTAGAAAATAATCAAAACCAAAAACTCTAGCAAATGGTTGGTTATTAATACTAAAAGCTTCTATAGTTTGTTGAAATTTAGCAATTATTTGTTCACTAACATCATTATTTCTTAATTTCATATATTGATCATAATCATTAATATGAAAATCCATAGTAAATAATGTTTTATATGCTAAATTAGGATCTAAATTAGAATCATTAAGCCTTTTGTAACCATATGCTATTAATTGTTCATAAGTCATATTAAATCCCTAAGTTTGTCATTAAACTTGCTTGCTCTTCGGTAATTAAGGCTTGAATGATTTCATCAATATCACCTAACATGATTTGATCAAGCTTGTTTAAAGTTAAACCGATGCGGTGATCTGTTACACGGTTTTGGGGATAGTTGTAAGTTCTTATTTTCTCACTACGATCCCCTGTTCCAACTTGGTTTTTACGCATGTTAGCAAACTCACTATTAGCACGTTCTTGTTCAGCTTCTCAAAGTTTAGAACGAAGCATTTTCATAGCTGTTTCTCGGTTTTCAATTTGTGATTTACCTTCTTGACAAGCAGCAACAACTCCAGTTGGTATATGCGTAATTCGCACAGCTGATTCAGTTCGATTAACGTGCTGACCCCCAGCTCCTGAAGCTCGATATGTATCAATTCTTAAATCAGATGGGTTGATCACAATATCAACTTCATCTTGTTCAGGTAAAACAGCAACTGTAATTGTTGAAGTATGAACTCTTCCTTTTGATTCAGTAGCTGGAACTCGTTGCACACGGTGTACTCCTGATTCAAATTTCATTCGCGAATAAACTTCTTCTCCTGAAATCATAAAACTTATAAAACTATAACCAACAGATGAAGGAACTAGTTCAATAATTTTCATTTTTCAATTACGTGATTCTGCATATGCTCGATATGTATCAAATAAGTTTCCAACAAAGATTGAAGACTCATCTCCCCCTGCAGCTGGTCGCATTTCAACAATCACATTCTTATCATCATTACTATCAGTTGGTAATAATAAGATCTTAAGATCGTTTTCAAGGGTTGGAATTTTTTCTTTAGCATCATTTAATTCAAGTTGAGCTAATTCTAAAAGTTCATCATCCTTTTCATTAGCAAGCATTTGTTCAGCATCTAATCCACTTTGGATCGTTTTTTCATAGACACTAAAAACTTCAGCAACCTTTGATGTTTTTTTAAGTTGGATATTAATTTCTTTTACACGTTTAAAATCAGAAGCACAAGTTTCTAATTCTTGTTTTAGTTCAGTGTCTTTAAGTGTTACCTTTTTAACAGCATCAAATAATTTCTTATTATATTCCATGTTTAATAATCCTTTAAAAGATAAAAATAACAGACGGATTTGCCTGTTATTTGAATACTAATTCCTGTTTAGTTAGCAGTATTAATCCTGGCAAATTCCTATTAGATCATTAATAGTAAATAGCAAGATTAACTAACTATAAAGCACTTAAACCTGGACGTGGTTTAGACTTACGAACAACTTCTTTTTTCTCTGGTTTTTTATTAATGTTGTTTAGACCTGTTTCAAACTTGCTACTTAGTTTTTCAGCACGTCCACGTAAAGTTGTTCCAGTTGATTGTTTACCAATGTAGAATGAGTGACAATTTGAACATACTTCAACTGGGACTTCTTTAGTGCTACCTACAGTTTCAATAACAAATTCTTTTTGGCATGTCACACACTTATAAGTACATGACGATGTTGATGGATGAATGTTTTTCATAACTACTCCTTTATAATATATAAAATCCTAACGTAACAAAAATTAGTAACCGTTATTCTTGGTTTTAATACTAAAACACACTATATATAAATATATAATAAATTAAGCTAAAAATTCCATTTTTTTGCTTTTATTTCATTTTATCTAATAAAATTTTTATTTGTCCACTTAATTGTTCATCAGTTTCTAGTTTAGTATTTATTTCATGATATGAATGAGATATTGTAGTATGGACTTTACCAAAATATCGTCCTATATCACTAAAACTCATTTTCAGTTCACTAACAGCTAAGTAGTAAATGATTTTTCTTACTAAGATGATTTGAGCAACTCTACTATCTGATTTAATAACTTCTTTTTTAAGGTTATATTCTCTACAAACTAAATCAATAACATCTTCTAAACTAAATTGTTTTTTAGCTTTGATTCCAAAAGTAGCGCCTGATTCAGATAAATGGATATCAATAAAGTCTTTATCAATGATGCCTTCAATTCCTAATTCATGTGATCAAAACTTAATTTGTTTAAGTAAGCCAATTAGTTGTCTAATATCATTTAAATAGTTTTCAGCAATATATGTAATTACTTCACTATCGTAATTAAAAATATTGTTTTGAGCAAATCAATGTTTGATGATCTCTTTAACATCTAAGACAGTAGGAATGGTAATCTTACATTGAATCCCTCCACCAAAACGAGAAATTAATCGTTCAGGGAATCCTTTTAAATCTTTACTTGGTTTATCACTTGTAATAATGATCTTAGCTTCTTTTTTGCCTTTAACACTATTAAAAATAGTAAAGATCACATCTAAAGCACTATCTCTTGAAGCTAAGTTTTGAATATCATCAATAATTAGTAAATCAGCTTCTTTCATTTCGTTTTTGATTTTTTCAACTTGTGAACTGCCTAAACCAGATGCTGAAATATATCGACTATAAAAATCATTAGCTTCTGTATAATAAACTTTTTTAGATGGGTTAGATAGTGCATAAGCATTACCTGCTGCTAATACTAAATGGGTTTTACCAATCCCTACACTTCCAAATAAAAAAACTGGGTTATAATCATTATATTGATCATCATTTTTTAATAAAGCTTGAATGATACTTTGGGCTTTTTCATTGAAATTTGAAATAATAAAATTATCAAACGTCATTCGTTTATTCTCATCAGAGAAGTTGATTCGATTATCAGAGAACTGATTAATAACTTTAAAACCAACTTGTTCAATTTGGGATTCGTTTTCTGTGATAAAAACAACATTTAAAATTTCATAGTTGTTTTTAGAAAATAAATCAATTAGTTTTTTAGTAACAAGTTTGGTTTCAACTAATGCTTTGTTTAAAGCAATTTTGCTGATTTTATCATTTAACAAAACTTTTAAAATACCATCTGAAACATTAAATGCTTTGGCATTGTTTAAAATATTTAAAATGTTTTCTGAAACAAGAGAAGGGTCTAAGGAATTAATAACTTGCTTATATAAAACTTGAGCTTTTTTATCTTCCATAATC